>NZ_CP050192.1:3296171-3596171 GCF_011694515.1 Mycobacterium sp. DL592
GCTTCCCGAAGCGGCCGCCGCACCCCCGGCAGCACCTCCCGCTGCAGCCCCGCCCGTAGCGGCGCCCGTACCGGCGGCCGCGCCGCCCGCAGCAGTGGAAGTGGCTCCGGCCCCAGCACTTCCGGCCGCCCCGCCACCGGCGGCCCCCGCTCCGGTGGCGGCCGCTCCGGCGGCCCCCGCTCCGGAAGCCGCCGCGCTCCCACCGGCCGCCGTCGCGCCGCCCGCGGCCGCGGCCGCGGCCGACGTTCCGCTCGCAGCACCGATCGAAGACTCCGCATTGGCGCCGGTGGCCGCGCCACCGGCCGCGGTACCCGTAGTTGTTCCACCCGTTGGGGTTCCGCTCGGCGCGCCGGTGCCGGTGGTTCCCGCCCCCGCTGCCGCGGTGCCCGCTCCGGTCCCGGCCGCGGCTGCCGTTCCGGACATTCCCGCCGCGCTGACCACACTGCCCGACGCCGCGGCCCTGGCGCCGCCCCTGCCGGTGCAATCGATCGTCAACGCGGTACCCGGCGGCGCCCTGCTGCCCGAACAGATCCCGATGCCCCACGACCTGGTCTGCGAAGGCACCGCGTGGTCAGCCAAGGCGCCGTCTGGCCAGGTGCCGCCGCATCTGCAAGTGCGGCAACGTTTCTGGGCGGACTAACCCCACCCGGCAGCCCTACTCAGGTCCAGGCACGTTGTTGCCAGCGCCAGACACTGTCATGCAGGAACATGTTCAGGCTGCGCGGCGGACGCCCCAGTAACTGTTCGACTTCGTCGGTGATCGGCTGGTTGCGTCCCAGTCTCGTCAGCGTGTAGACCGCCGCCATGAAAGCGATGGCATCCCAGCCCACGCCCCGGCGACGCAAACGGGCGGCAAATCGCACCAGGCCCGGGCGGGTGTAGGTGACCGGGTAGCCAAGCGTTGTGGTCAGCGCCGCGGCGACCTGGTCCATGCTCAACACGGCGGGCCCGGTGAGATGATAGATCATGTTGCGGTGCCCAGCCGCGTCGGACAGTGCCAACGCGGCGACGTCGGCGGCGTCACGTGCGTCGATGAAGCTGGTGAGGCCGCGCCCGGCAGGAATGAACAACTCGCCATACTCGACGATGTCGGTGCCGTGAGTCGAGATCGACCGATGCAAGTTCTGCATGAAGAAGCTGCACCGCAGCAGAGTCCAACTCATTGAGGACCGCCGCAGTGCGGCTTCGACCTTGTAGTGCGGAATCACGCGGGCACGATCGGCGCCGAACACCGACAGATAGACCACGTGATGGCAGCCGGCCTCCTCGGCTGCCCGCAGGAAGGGAATCACCGCCTCGCGGGCGGCGCGATTAGTCGGCAGCGGAAACAGCAGAAACAGCGTGTCGACCCCCGCGAGCGCCGCCTGCCATGTCGCCGGCTCGAAGAAGTCGAAGCGGCACACCTGTGCTCGACCCTCCAAGCGGGAGCGCAACTGCTCCGGGTGGCGACCTCCCACCCGCCAATCGTCAGCCGCCAGGTGCGACTCGAGCACGTCCACCAATTCGCTGCCCACATTGCCCGACGGTCCCGTGATCAACAGCACCGCAGCTGTATAACACAGCGCCGACCGCCCAAACGCGGCTTAGCGACTAGCCGAGCGCCAGTTCCAGATACTCGTATCGGCGCGCCAGAACGCTGGGCAACCACGGGCCGACCTCGGCGGCTCGGAACCACGACGTCCGCTCGAACAGCTTCGGCAGTACCGTCATGGCCTCCAGTCGCGCCAGCGGTGCACCAAGACAGAAATGCGCACCCTGCCGAAACTCATGTGGCCCTTGGTGTTCGGCCGGTCGAGCCGGAACTCGTCGGGATCCTCGAAGTGTTCCGGGTCGCGGTTGGCCGCGCCCCACAGCAGCAGAACCCGGGAACCGGCAGGCACCGCGACACCGGCCAGTTCGGTATCGCGCAGCACATGGCGGTAATGGGCGCGAAACGGCGGCTCCATCCGCAGCGTCTCCTCGACGAAGACGCCCATCAGCTCGGGATGTTCACGCAACCGGCCCTGCAACTCAGGGTTGGCGGCCAGAAAGCCCACCGCGACCTCGGTGATGGCCGCCCAGTCGCACACCAGGTAGAAGCCGGAGTCGCCGACCCGGTGCACCGGTCCGGCCTCGCGCAGCCGGTTGTAGAAGGGGTACGGGTCCTGGATCGCGGCGGCGCCGAAGAACTCGGCGGGGTCGAGAAGGAGTGCCGTCACGCGTTAAGGCCTACCAGACCAGGGTCGAAGGTCGCCCGGGAAACGACCGAAGCCGCTGCCGCGGAGACGATCAGCGCCGCATCGTCCTCGTGCCCTTTCGGGAAGACGATCTCGGCGCTGTCGGGGTCTTCGCGGTGAGCCATCAGCCAGTCATAGAGCAGCCAGTCGACCGCGCACGTCACCGCGAGCGGGTCGGCATCCGGAGCGTGTGCCGAGGCCACCACCGCCCGCAGTGCGGCGCGGTGCTCCTTGCGGGCGGCCTCCTTGTTGACCCCGGAGCTGTCGAACAGCAGCATCGACAGGGTCAGCGGGAACCGTTGGCCCGCTTCGGTTCGCACCACCCAGCGACCGCCCTTCCAGGGCTTGTCCTGGTCGACGTGGTGGAACTCGCCGAACCCACCGATCACCCCGATAGATGGGTCGTCGAGTTCACCGTCGAACGGTGCGGGTCCGAGCAGACCCAGCGGCTGGCGGGCGCGGATCGAGAACAGCGCGGCGGTCCCGATGATCTTGCCGGCCCGGACATCGGCACTGAGCCCGGTCTTCTCCAGCGCCGCAGCATATTCGAAACACAACCGGTCCAGTGTGCGGTGCAGTTCCAGAAGGTCGTCGCGCTCGCTGGCCCCCGCGGGGCCGCGGCCGCCGCCCAGCACCTCACCAAATCGCTTGGCGGCGATGATCAGCGCGTCGTCGAGTGCCTCCAGGTGGGTGGCGATCAGGCGGTCGGGCTCGTCGTCGTCGGCGACCAGGGCCTGCAGCGTGGCCGCGGCACCCGACGGGGTGGCCCAGTAGAAGCCGATCTGGTCCTCGGCCTGAACGATCCGGGGCCTCATGGCCGCCGCCACAGCATCACCCGGTTGTTTCCCGAGTCCGCCACCGCCAGCATGTCACCGCGCAGGGACAGCCCGTAGGGCCAGCACAGCGTGTCCCGCTGCACGGAGGTCCAGCGGTTCTCGCCGTTGGACCCGAAGTCGTGCTGCGCCAGCACATGATCGGCGCCGCGACCGTCCACGGGCACACCGTCCCACAACAGGATTCGATTGTTGGCGGTATCGGCGACCGCCAACACAGCTGAGTCCATCCCCGAGTCGCTTCGCTCCTGCCCGCCGGAGTCAAGACATGCCGCGTACGGAAAGCGGAACCGGTCATTGGTGTGCGGGCCGTACGGCCATTCGCCGGCCTCGGCGAAATCCGGTTGCCCCAGCACCATGTCGGCGTCACGGTCGGCCTGCGGCGGCGGGGACCATCCCAGGACACGGTGGTCGCCGGCATCGGCGATCAGCAGCAGATCGTCGTGGCCGGTGATGTCGTGCGGCCAGCGGAAACTCGCCGGGCCCGCGGGGCCACCGCGGTTCTCCTCACGGGCGCTGGCATCAGGCTGGCCGAGCACGATGTCGGCAGGCTGCCCCGGCTCGGGAATCCCGTTGCGCCACCCCAGGACCCGCCGGTTGCCGGTGTCGGCCACCCAGAACGTCGACCCGACGACCGCGATCCCGAAGGGCCAGTACAGGCTCGACGCCGAGCACTCACCGCCCTGGTTCTCCGACACCGACGAGGCATCGGGTTGACCGAGAATCAGATCGGGTGCCACGTCGCTGGATTCGGGCACGGTGTTCCACAGCAGGATTCGGTGGTGCCAGGCGTCGGCGACGACCAGCCTGCCCTCGTGCACCAAAACCCCGGTGGGCAGGTTCATCCCCCGCTCAGGGCCGCGGCCACCCGCGCCGTGGCCCTCTGATTCCCCGTCGGGCTGGCCGAGGACGACGTCGGCGGGTTGCTCGTCGCAACCGGGCATGTCGTGCCAGATCAGCACCCGGTGGTTTCCGGAGTCGGCCACCACCAGATGCTGCTCGCCGATGAACACGGCGCGTGGTGAGTACATCCACGCCATCGACGGCTTCGCCGGCGGCAACGCCAGGCCACCGGGCGCCGGGGCGCCCAGCCAAAGGGACGGTGCCCAGCCGCCGGAGAGATCGACTGTCGGTACGCCGTCAGGCTTCGTGCCCAAGCCACCGGAGCTGCCGGGCCAGCGACCATCGGCCGGGCTGTTGTGCCGAACGGTGTAGCGGCTCATCCGCTGACGCGGACCCAGACGTCACCGTCGTCGACCCGCAGCGGAAGCTGCTCGAGTTGCGCGCCAGGGGCACTGAGGCACTCCCCCGAGGTCGCGTCGTAGCAGAAGCCGTGCCATGGGCAGGTCAGCGTGTTGGTGCTGAGGTCGAGCACCGCGTTGTCCAACGGCAGTGCCTCGTGAGCGCATTCGTTGCGGTAGGCCGTCAGCCGTTGTCCGGCGTTGACGACGATCACCGGCGTGGCCGCACCGCTCGCGCTGGTCAGTGTCAGCGCCGTCAGGTCGTCGACGGGCAGTTCGGTGGCGGCGCCGACCTTCACCCACCCCTCGGCGGCCGGGTCCCGGCCGATCAGCAGCGACTCGATCGGGATCAACGTCGGCGTGGGTTCGTTCGGCAGCACCTCGACCGCGCTGATCGACGGAACACCTTGTACCAGAGCCTCTTCCACGAGGTTGCGCAGCGTCACCGAGGACATCGAGCACCCGTTGCACGCCCCCTCCAGACGCACGAACGCGGTGCCGTCCTCCACCCGCACCAGGTTCACGTCGCCGCCGTGGCTGTGCAGCTGTGGGCGCACTGTGGCCAGTACCTGGTTGGCGTGAGTGACCGGGTCGGGCCGCACGATCCCGTGCAGCGACAGCAGCAGGTGCACGGTGGGGTCGTCGACGAGTTCGAACAGCGCCTCGCGGGCGGCCTCGTCGGCGCGCAGCCGGCGCACCATCGTCACCAGCCCGGCGCGGTGGATCGCTTCGACCGCGGCCTTGAGTTCCTCGGCCACCGCGCGCGCCGCCGGCTCCAGGCCGGCCAGTGCGGCCACCGCATCATCGACGCGGGTGGCCAGCTCCTCGAAAGTCGGCTCGGTGACGGCACGCTCGGTGGTCGTCGACATCAGCTACTCCTGCTCGGTATCGGTTCGGTTCAGCGCGGTGTGCCGGGCGATCTCGTCGAGCACACCGCGCACGGTGCGCATCGCGTCGTGATCACCGAACTCCTCGAAGATGAACCTGGCCTCGTACAGCTTGGCTTTCGCCTGGTCGAAGACGCCCAGATGCGCCAGCACATTGCCCTGGTTGGCCAGCACCCGCGCCCGGCCCAGCGGGTCGGTGTCACGGTCCCGCGCCTCGAGCACCGCCTCGTACAGCTCGACCGCCTCAACCAGGTTGTCCGCCTGGTGCTTCGAGGGCGTGTACACCAGCGAATTGGCCAGGTTGAGCTGAACGCTGGCCCACTGCTCCGGGTACTCCTCGCGGGTGTACACCTTCAGCGCCGAACGCAGCGACTGGGCGGCGACCCCGAGCCGCAGCTGCCCGGAGGCTTCGGTCATCGGCATCGTCAGGTACGCGGTGGCCAGGTTTGCGTGCGCCGAGGCCCACAGCAGCGGCGCCTCCTCGCGAAGCACCAGCTGAAGGGCCGAATGGTAGTGCGGTATCGCGGCATTGAGCAGATCAGGGCGGTCATGGGCCTGTTCGTGCAACAGCGCGGCCACGTTGAGGTGCAGCTCCGCGCGGGCGACGCGGAGACCGTCGGCACCCTCGAGCGCGGCCAGCGCCGTCTCGAATCGCCGATAGGCGTCGGGGTTTCCGCTGTGCGCGGCGATCGAGGCAGCCGCCCCGAGCAGCACACCGCACAGCGGCCGCGAGACCGGCGTGGCCTCGTCGACGGCCTGGTCGAGGAGCCCGGTGGCCAGGATCTCGGCTCGCTCGTTGAACGCCTTGCTGGCCTGCGCCGACAGCACCAGAGCGGCAAGCTCCGCGGTGGCACCGTCGAGCTGTGGCGGGGTGTCGGTGTGTCCGAGCGAGAACAGCACCACGTCGACGAGCACGCCGAATTCACCGAGGGCCAAACGCAATTCGTCGGCGTCCTCGGCGTCGGAGTCCATCACGAATCGGTTGTACCGGCTCACCGGGTCGTCACCGGTCAGGGCAGCAAGGGCGCCGTCGCGGTCACCGGCGAGGGCCAGCTCGTGGGCGCGCATCACCGCCGGCCACTGCGTGGGCAGTAGCCCCGCCAGCAGCGCCTCACGCGCCCCCTCGGTGTCCAGGGAGGCGGGAATCAGCATGTAGCCCAATGGAAGCGGGAACGCGCCGAGCGGCTGGGGCCGCACCGCGAGCACGGTCGGATCCACGAGATGGGTCGATACATTGGTCGACACAGGGGTCACGACATCCCTTCCTTCATCCGTTGAGCGGGCCACGGATATCGCGCTCGGCGGCGCGTCTGATCAAGTTGGCGGACAGCTCCGCACGGGCCCTGGTGTTGTGGGTGTCGATGCGCTTGCGCACCACCCCGTCGGCAAACACCACCACGATCTCCACCGCCCAGCGACCGCGCTCCTCGACCACGACGGTCTGGACGTCGAGCGCTTCGTCGGTCGAGGTGACCTCGGGGACTCGGGTCCTGGGACGAACCGGGGGTTGCTCGCACATCACGATCACAGCCCTGGACCTTCAGCGCCGATCCAGGGGAATCCGCAGCGCCTTGTGTGCATCGTCCCAGAATGCCTCACGAACGCCCGCCGGGATACGGTCCTCGAGAACCTCACGCACCAGCACGGCCCGGTCGCCGGCCGGAGTGCGCTGTTTGAGCAACAGCCCGCCGCTGCGCGGCCCCCGCAGCGGGATCAGCCACAGGTCGTCGTCTCGCAGCACCGCTGCCACGGCGTCGGACGGAAAACGGCTGGCCGCCAACGCTGCATCGACCCGCAGGTATCCGTCTTCGGTGAACTCCACGGTGGGCTCGGCCTCCGCGCGGGGCCGCAGCGGGGCGAAGAAGTCACGCTCCACCAGCGCGATGACGTCTTCCATCGCGGCCTGTACCGGCTCGGAGAGGTCGGCGCCCAGGGCGACGTTGGCCGCCTCGATGAGGAACACGGTGATGTCGGTTGGGCAGGCATCGCCCAGCGCCCAACGGGCGAACGGGATGGCGTGGTCCCACCGGAACGAGTGGGTGTGCAGGCCCTGCAGCGGCGGGAGGTCGTCGAGTTCTTCGCCGGGCAGCCGGTAGATGGTCCCGGCAGCCGCCCCGGTGGCAGAGGCGTCGATGATCACCACCCGCCCCGCGCCGCGCATCTGGAAGGCGACGTCCATCCCGGCCGTCCCGCCGTCGACCAGCTTGGCGTCGGCCGGCACGCCGCGCTCCCAGAGGTGGCGGACCAGAACCGGACCGACACCGTCGTCGCCGCGCAGCAGGTTACCGCACCCGACGACGAGTACCGCACACCCAGGCGGCTCGATATCCAAAGGAGGGGGGTGGATATCGACACCGCCTGGGTCGCTGCGGGATTCGGGTGACCCGGGCTCAGCCGCCGGGCTCACACCATTCCGTTGATGACGAACTTCGAGAGCTCCTTGCCGGTCTTGCCGTCGTAGGCGTGCACGGTGCAGACCAGACAGGAGTCGAAGCTGCGGGCCACGTGACCGAGTTCGACCGGGTCCTCGGGATCGACGATCGGCGAACCGACGAGTGCCTTCTCGATCGGGCCCAGCACGTCATTGCCGTCGCGGGGTCCGATGTTCCACGCCGTCGGCGTGACGACCTGGTAGTTCTTGATCTTGCTGTCCTCGATGACAATCCAGTCGCTCAGCGACCCGCGGGCCGCCTCGGTGGAGCCGAAGCCCTTGCCCTCGGCGTATTCGGTGGGCTTGGTGTAGAAGCTCTCCTTGAGGTCGAGCTGGTCCAGCCAGCCCTTGACCCACTTGTAGTACTTCGGGCCCTCGTGCATGCGGGCCAGCTGCCGGGTCAGCACGCTCGGCCCGATCTTGTTCAGGATGTCGACGAACAACGGGTCGTTGTCCTGGTGCGGTGCGGCATTGGGGCCGCCCGCGGCCATCCGGCGGGCCAGCGGGCCGGCTTCCAGCGGGATGGTGCCCAGGTCGCCGACGGCGTAGCGCGGCGACTTCGCCCAGCTGTACTTGCCTTGCTTACGGCCCTCTTCGGGGTCGATCGGGATGGTCTCGCCCTCGAACGGGTGCAACGGCTTGCTGCCCTGATAGAACGAGTGGCTGGTGTCCTCGCGGACGTTGGCCTGATCGAACTCGTGCCACTGGCCCTGGGCGTAGATGCCGCCGCGGCCGATCAGCGCCGCGTTGCGGCCGTCGATGGTGGGGTTCTCATACAGCGTCGGGTCGAAGTAGGTGCCGGTGGCGATGTAGTTGCCCACCCCCTGGCCGTACTTGTCCAGGCCGATGTCGAGGCAGTAGCGGATGAAGAAGCCGCAGTCGCTGTTGTAGTGCGACTCGTTCTCGTCGACCCAGGCCAGTACGTCTTCCCAGGTCTTGTTCTCCAGCCAGCGGTTGACGCTGCAGCCCAGCCATGCGCCCTCGAGCCAGTTGTCCTTCCAGTGCTCGAGAATCGCGATCGAGCGCGTGACATCCGACAGCGTCGGCGCGCACATCACCCCGCCGGGCACCATGAAGCTGGAGTGCGGCCACTGCCCGCCGAAGATGGCGTAGACCTCGACCGGCTTGTTCGACAGCACCACTCCCTTCTGGTAGCTGGTGCCGACGTAGGGCGCGAAGCGGCGGACGGCCTCGTCGTACAGCTTGGATTTGGCGTAGTTCTTGTTGGTCAGGTCGATGGCGAACAGCGCGTAGAAATAGCGCGGAATCGATTGCAGGGTCTCGCAGGCCTGGGCGATGTTGCGGACCAGGGTGGCGTTGGCCGGCATGTGGGTGCGCCACGCGGTGTCCAGGGCGTAGGCGGACTTGTACAGGTGGCTGCCGCCGCAGATCCCGCAGATGCGCGGACAGACGACGAGGCCGGCCTGCGGGTCCTTGCCCCGGAGGATGATCTCGAAGCCGCGGAACATCGCCGCCTCGGTCCAAGCCGACGTGACGACCCCGTCATCGATGGTGACGCGGACGTCGAGGTCACCCTCGACCCGTCCCAGCGGGCTGACGTACAGGTCAAGTGCGGTCATGTGTGGTTCCTCCAAAAGTGTTGAGCACAAGCAGTTCTCGGGTGAGGGCTAGACGACGAACATGTCCTCTTTGGACCACTGTGGCGCCGCGATACGAGCGGCGGCAGCGTGTGCCATGTAGGTGAGGTGGTCGGATCCCTCCGGAACTTCCTTGGGGATCACCCCGCCGACCTTCTGCGTCTTGAACAGCGTCCCCGGCGCCAAGTCGAAGTGCGGGAACTCCGGCTCGGTGCACCCCAGGCACGGCATGCCGGCACGGGTCTTCGACGACTGCCGGTTCCACAGGATGCGGTTGCACGGCGAATGCGTCATCGGACCGCGGCAGCCGAACTCGTAGAACAGGCAGCCGGTACGGGTGCCTTCGCCGAACGACATCGTCGACTGCTTGTATTCGAAGAATTGCACACGGGTGCAACCGGTTTGGGTGAACGTCTTGAAGAACGTCTCGGGGCGGTGCAGTTCGTCCAGGGCGATGTCGCCGGCGCGCCCGGTGGCCAGCGCCACGATGATCTGGGTGATCCAGTCCGGGTGGGCGGGGCAGCCGGGGATGTTGATGACGGGCAGGCCCATCTTGGAGCGGAAGTCCGGCCCGAGGAATCCGCCCTTGTCGCGCTTGTGGAACTGCAGACCGGTCGAGGCCGACGGGTTGGGCTCCATCGCGGGAATGCCGCCCCAGCAGGCGCAGTCGCCGATGGCGACCACGATCTGGGCCGCGCCGGCCAGGTCGGTCACCCAGTCCTTCATCGGGCGGTCGGCGAACATGTCCATCCGGCCGGTGCCGTTGGGCGCCTCGATGACGGTGCCCTCGAAGACGAAGATGTCCAGCGGGCGGTCACCTTTGGCGCAGTCCCAGAACACCTTCTGGGCGTTCTTGCCCAGTTCGAGTCCCAGCGACGGATGCCAGATCAGGTCCAGCCCGAAGTCGACGATGAGGTCGACGACGTTGGGTTCCTCGGCGTTGAGGAACGACATCGTGTTGCCACTACATGCCCCTCCCTGAAACCACAGAACGGAAGCCATGGGCGAACTCCTCTCAGATGACGGCCTTGGGCGAGGCCGACGGGGGCTGGTGAATGACAGATCGGACAGCAGGCGAACAGGCGGGCTCGGTGGTCACTACCGGCCCACTCGGCGGCCGAAGGACTTGGCGACGGCGAGCAGGAAGCCCAGGCCGCGGGCGACGTCGGGATCCTTGGTCGCCTTGTACAAGCCGTAGAGGCCCTTCGGCGGGTTGGCTGCGCCGGCCTTGCCGTCGACCAGCGCATCGCCGACCGAGGCGAGCAGCTGCACGGTCTGCGGATCGGTGAGGCTGGAGTTCAGCAGGGTGCTCAGCGCGGGCGTCGCGCCGACCAGCGAGCCGGACAGGGTCGCCAGGCTGGCGGCCAGGCTTTGCAGGTCGACACCCTTGAACGCGTCCGCGCCGGGGATTCCGGCAGCCACCGAGGCGCCGCGGAACTCAGAGACCGCAGAGGAGACGCTGTTGGTGATCGTGTCGCCGCGCCGGACGAAACCGTCCAAGCCACTGACCAGCACAGCAAGCACATCGGCGTGATCGAGCAGGGTGTTGAGGGCTTCGGCGACCTTGGGGTCGTCCAACCGGTCTCGCACCGAATCCGCGGGGGTGACCGCAACTGCCTGCCCGTTAGACGTCATGCAAACCTCCTGGGGAGCCACCCACGGCACACCTATGGCAGGTGTGGCTTCAATCACAAAAGTAGACCTATGGGGCTGTTGTGCCTATCGCTTTCGCGCAGTCGCTGTCAGGATTGCGAAGAGATGACCGCGCTGAAACGACGGTGATGTTTAGGAGGCTGGACGTGTCGAACGCAAGCAAACTTGTGTCGGCCGACCTGCCGCAGGGCCCGGAGTTCGGCGGGCGCTGATGTCGCGGCTCACGAGATTGGGCTACATCGACGTCCGGCGCACCAGCAACCCGGTTCGCCGCAAGGTCCGCTCCCGGGGTGTGCCGCCGGCGCTAGCAAACAACGAAATCTTCTACACCGAGGACGTGAAGTCCGCGGCGCGGCTCATCGCCAAGACGCTGGGACCGCTGAATCTGACCGTGGGACCCGACGAAGTCCCCGGCTTCGCCGCCACCATGCACGGGGTGCGCCTGCGCAACGTCAGCCTGCTCTACCTCGACCTGCACGTCGCGGCCGCGATTGACATCCCCATGCTGGGACCGCATTACGCGGTGCACATGCCGATGAACGGGCGTGCGCTCAGCGAGCATCGCGGCCGAACCTTCGAGGCCAACACCATCTGCTCGGTGGTCAGCAGCCCCGGCGCTTCTCTGCGAATGGTGTTCGACCACGACTCGCCGCAGCTGATCATCCGCATCGAGGAGCGCGCGCTGGCGGCACACCTGACCCGGCTGCTCGGCCGCGGCATGGACCGACCGCTGATCTTCGAACCCGAATTCGACATGGCCAGCGAAGCCGCCATGCGCTGGCACGCCGCCGTGCAGCTGATCCACACCGAGGTCTTCCATGAGGGCTCACTGATCCAGCGCGGGCAGGGGATCGGCGCCGTCGAGGAGTTCGTCATCAGCAGCCTGCTGCACCTGCAGCCCTCGAACTATTACGCCGAATTCCTCGCACCGGCCCCGCCCGATCAGCGCCGCGCCGTGGTGCAGAACGCCATGAACTACATCGAGGACCATCTCGCCGAACGCATCACGATGGAAGCCGTGGCCAAGGCAGTGCACATGAGCGTGCGGTCGATCCAGCAGGGCTTCCGCGAGGAGCTGGGCATGACGCCGATGACCTATGTGCGGGAGCGCCGGCTCGAGCGGGTGCACGAGGAACTCACCGACGCCATCCCCGCCGACGGGGTGACGGTGACCCAGGTCGCCGAGCGGTGGGGCTTCAACCACCTCGGCAGCTTCGCCGTCGAGTACCGAAAGCGTTGGGGCGAAGCACCTTCGGAGACCCTGCGCCGCTGACGCGCTCCCCCGATGTCGCCCAACCCGACAAACGGGCGCGAAAGTGCGAGACGATCACGCCATTTCGTCGATCTCGGCGCTAGCCGTCGACGGGAATGCTCACCGTCACGGTGGTGCCTGCACCGGGGCGCGAGCGGACCTTCACCGAGCCGCCGACCAACTCCGCCCGCTCGGCCATCGACAACATGCCGTAACCGCTCGAGGACGACACCGGTCCGGTCTCGAAGCCCACTCCGTTGTCGACGACCTCGAGCCGGGCCATCCCGTCGGCGACGGTGAACGTGACGGTGGCGACCAGCGCCCGGGAATGCTTGACGACATTCTGAAAGCATTCCTGCGCAATGCGATACAGCGCCACCTCGATGTGCTCTGGCAGCCGCTCGTCGGCCAGATGCAACTCCAGGTCCACCTCCGGGATGGAGGTGGCCAGGCTGGCCAGTCCGCCGACCAGGCCGAGATCATCGAGCACCGGCGGGCGCAGCCCGCTGATCGCCGAGCGCGCCTCGGCCAGGGTGAGATCGACCAGATCCCGCGCCTTCTCCAGTTGCTCGGCGGCGGACGGCTGGTCACCGTCGTCGACGGCGCGGGCGGCGGCATCGAGCCGGTAGGTCAGGCCAACGAGGCGCTGAGAGATGCCGTCGTGGATATCACCGGCCAGCCGGCGTCGCTCGCTTTCCTGCGCCGCGATCACCTGCTCGGCGAAGTTCTCATGTGCGCGTTCGCGAGCCGACAGCTGACGGTGCAGCCGGGCCTGGTGCAGGGCACCGGCGATGAGCCTGCCGATGATCAGCAGCAGCTCGATATCGCGCGGGGTGAAGTCGCGGCGCTCGATGTTGTGCACGTTGAGCACCCCGACCAGACCGCCCGGCTCGGTTTCCATGGGTACCGACGCCATCGAGGTGAAATCCTTGCCACGCAAGGCCGCGATCGGCACATAGCGCGGATCGGCCTCCTTGTCGCTGACGATCACCACCGGCTCACGATGACTGGCCACCCAACCCGACACCCCCGAACCCAGGGGCAGCCGAACCAACCCCACCTGTTCGTCGAACGGCGGGGTGGCCCCGGCCAGCGTCAGCGAGCGGTCGGTGTCGTCGAGCACATGCACAAAGCACACGTCGGAAGCCGTTGCCGCGGTGATCATCTGGGCCACCGCAGCGGCCATGGGTTCCACCCCGGGACCCGAGGACGTTGCGGCGATGATGTCGAGCAGCAGTGCCACTTCCCGGTCGGCATCGACCAGACTGTGCATCGCATGCGGACTCACACCGCGGGAGGCGCTCATTGAAAGATGCCCTCGCGCAACGCTGTTGCCGCGGCACTGGTCCGATCGCTGACACCGAGCTTGCGGTAGATGGAGCTGAGGTGAGTCTTGACGGTCTCCTCGCCGATCACCAGCTTCGAGGCGATACCGCGATTGGACAGGCCCGTCACCACCAGCGACAGGATCTCACTCTCGCGCTGAGTCAGGCCGTGCCGTGCGCCGGGCCAGAACTGGTCGCTCTGCAGCCGGGCCGCCGTCTCAGCCGCGCGGGCGGCCAGCCCGGCGTCGATCGCGGTCGACCCGGCGTGCACACCCTCGAGCTGGCGCACCAGCTCGTCACTGCTGATGCCTTTGAGCAAATAGCCGGAGGCGCCCACCCGCAGGGCCTGGAACAGATACTGCTCGTCGTCGTAGACCGACAGCAGGATCACCTTCTGCCCGGGGTCGCGTTCGCGGATCTCCCGGCACAGGTCCAGGCCGCTGGCGCCCTGCATGCGGACATCGCAGAGCACGATGTCGGGACGCAGCTCGGCGATCACCGCCATCGCCTTCTCCGCACCGACCGCCTCACCCACCACCGCGACCCGGTCGGCGAACGGCGTGAGCATCGCCTTGAGACCCTCGATGACCATTTCGTGGTCGTCGACGAGCACCACCCGCACCGTCATGGCATCACCGTAGCGGTGGGCACCGGTACCGTCACCTCAATTCCGGGTAATCCTCCCCCGGCGCGTCTCCCCTGTCAGCACCGGAATCGACACCTGTCTAACGGCGTAATAATCACTGCTGCAACTGAATTCAGCATTCGTACGGGCTACGGCGCGTCCGGTCACGGGGATTCGTCCACCCACCGCATCCCCTGATCGGGGGATGCCCGGGAAGGTTCGACGGGTCCATACTGCGCACGTGGTCGCAACTCTGGACACTCTCCCCCGGAGTCGCTCATTCTGGTGGGATCGGGCGCGCTGCGCGCACGCCGATGTGCCCGTGCTCGAGGCTGTCGTCTTCGACTTCGACGCCCCCGTCGGCGCCAGCGAGCGCGACGCCCACATGTTCCGTGATCTGATCTGGAGCCTGCACTGCGCCGACATCCGGATCGCGGTCACCGCAGCAGGCCGGCGGGACCGGATCGAGCCGCTGGTGCGCGAGCTGATCGGCGACGGCGTGGTCGAGGTGCTGATCGCCGGCGATGACGTGCTGCGTCCCAAACCCGACCCGGAGGCCTACCACCGGGTGCTGTCCGAACTCGGCCTCGCCGCGGCCCACGTGCTCGCGTTCGAGCATTCGACGACGGGGTTTCACACCGCGCGGGCGGCCGGGCTGGCCACCGTCGTGGTCTTGACGGAGCAGCTCCGCGACCACGACTTCATCGGTGCGGCCGAGGTGCTCGACCGGCACACCTGGCCCGATCCGCTGTCGGCGGACCGCTGCCGGCGCCTACATGAGCGCTGGTGGATCGACCGGGGTAGGCGCAGCGCCTAGCTCTGGCCGCAAGCGGCCATGCTGGGTCTAATCCGCCTGGCCGCAAGCGGCCATGCTGGGTCTAATCCGCCTGGCCGCAAGCGGCCATGACGAGCTCCCGGACGCGCGCCGCGTCGGCCTGCCCCTTGGTGGCCTTCATCACCGCGCCGACGATCGCACCGGCAGCCTGAACCTTGCCGCCGCGAATCTTCTCGGCCACGTCGGGTTGAGCCTCGAGAGCTTCATTGATGGCGGCCTGGATCAGTGAGTCGTCGCGCACCAGGGCCAGGCCACGGCCGGCCATCACCTGCTCGGGCTCACCCTCGCCGGCCAGCACACCTTCGACGACCTGACGGGCCAGCTTGTTCGACAGCTTGCCCTCGTCGACCAGTGCCACCACCTTGGCGACCTGTGCCGGGGTGATGCCCAGCGCGTCGAGCTCCACGCCGGCTTCATTGGCCTTCTGCACCAGGAAGTTTCCCCACCAGGCGCGGGCCGACTCGCTGGAAGCTCCGTGCGCGACGGTGGCCGCCACCAGATCGATGGCACCGGCGTTGACCAGGTCGCGCATCACTTCGTCGGATATTCCCCAGTCCTGCTGAATTCGCTTGCGCGACAACCACGGAAGCTCCGGGATCGTCCCGCGCAGCCGTTGCACCAGCTCGTCGCTCGGCGCCACCGGTTCGAGGTCGGGCTCAGGGAAGTAGCGATAGTCCTCGGCGGTCTCCTTGTCCCGGCCCGGCGAGGTGTAGCCGTCCTCGTGGAAGTGCCGGGTCTCCTGGTGGATCCGTCCGCCGGCGGCGAGAATGGCTGCCTGGCGGCGCATTTCGTAGCGGACGGCCACCTCGACGCTCTTCAGCGAGTTGACGTTCTTGGTTTCGGTGCGGGTGCCGAACTCGGCCTGCCCGATCGGGCGCAGCGAGACGTTGGCGTCGCAGCGCAGCGAACCCTGGTCCATCCGGACATCGGAGACATCCAGCGCGCGCAGCAGATCGCGCAGCGCGGTCACGTAGGCGCGGGCCACCTCCGGCGCACGGTCCCCGGCGCCCTCGATCGGCTTGGTGACGATCTCGATCAGCGGCACCCCGGCCCGGTTGACGTCGAGCAGTGAGGTGGTCGCGCCGTGGATACGGCCGGTGTCGCTGCCGACGTGGGTGAGCTTGCCGGTGTCCTCTTCCATGTGGGCGCGCTCGATGGCGACCCGGAAGGTGCTGCCGTCATCGAGCGGGACGTCGAGGTAGCCGTCGAAGGCGATCGGCTCGTCGTACTGGGAGATCTGGTAGTTCTTCGGCTGGTCGGGATAGAAGTAGTTCTTCCGCGCGAAGCGGCACCACGGGGCGATCTGGCAGTTCAGCGCGAGCCCGATCCGGATGGCCGACTCGACGGCCGCGGAGTTGAGCACCGGCAGCGCGCCGGGCAGACCCAGACACACCGGGCAGACCTGGGTGTTGGGCTCGGCGCCGAACGTCGTCGAGCAGGCGCAGAACATCTTGGTGGCCGTCGACAGCTCGACGTGCACCTCCAGACCGAGCACCGGGTCGAAGCGGGCCACGACGTCGTCGTAGTCCAGCAGTTCGGCGTTGGCAGTGATCGTCATGGCTCGATCCTATTCGCCGCGTCCTCGGCCGACATCGCCCCATCAGCCAGCCGGGCTCTGAGACCGAGTCGGTGCAGTTGGCGGCGAATCGCCACGACAATGCCGATGACGAGCCCGAACGTCGACACCAGCGAGACGGCCTGGTTCACCGCCTGCGCGACATCGGCCGAGAAGTTGTAGATCACGGCGACCGCCGAGCCCGCCACGAGCAGGTTCACGATGCCGCACCAGAAGCTCAGGTGCAGGTGCATCCGGTGATACGCCCGCCGCGTGTTCGGTGTCCACGCCTGTTCGGCGCTGAGCTGCGCGATACGGCCCGGCCGAACGCGATCGAGGATCGACTCGGTCAGCGGACGGCCGGCGACGGCACTTCCGCAGAAGAACAACGCCAACACAACTCCCGGAATGATGTTGGACACCTGCGTGACTCGGGGATCGCCGGACACCACAGCGACGATCAGACTCAGGCCGAAGTTCGCCAACAGGAAACCAGAAAGTACGTCGAATCTGCGGCTTCGGACCACCTTCACCAACACCTGCACGCCGGCGACCGCGGTGCCCGCGATCAGCGCGGCGAGGTCCGGCTGGCCGATCAGCCGCATCCCGTAGAAGACCCCGAGTGACGGCCCGATGCTCACCAGCATCTGGCGCAATGACCGGCGGGTGTCGAACCGAGCTTGGGGCGCGTCGCTCACAACGGGCCAACGTAACAATCCAACCTGGATGCAGTTGCCAGGTGCTTCGCCGGCAGACCAGGTCAGCCGAAGAACGCCGCCGCATCGTCGTAGCGGGTCTGGGGTACGAGCTTGAGCTGGCGCACCGCGTCGGCCAGCGGCACCCGGCCGATCTCAGTCCCCTGCAGCGAGACCATCATCCCGTACTCACCGGCGTGCGCGGCGTCGGCGGCGTTGACCCCGAACCGGGTGGCCAGCACCCGGTCATAGGCGGTCGGTGTGCCGCCGCGCTGCACATGGCCGAGCACGGTGACCCGCACTTCCTTCTTGATCCTCTTCTCCACCTCGTTGGCCAGCTGCTGGGCCACCCCGGTGAAGCGTTCGTGGCCGAACTCGTCGGTGCCGCCCGAGCGCAACGCCATGGTGCCCTCGGCCGGTTTGGCGCCCTCGGCGACGACGATGATGAAGCTCGACTCACCGCGCTGGAAGCGCTTCTTGACCAGCCGGCAGACCTCTTCGACATCGAAGGGCTGTTCGGGGATCAGCGTCATGTGCGCACCCGAGGACAGCCCGGCGTTCAGTGCGATCCAGCCGGCGTGGCGACCCATCACCTCGACGACCATCACCCGCTGATGCGACTCGGCGGTGCTGTGCAGCCGGTCGATGGCATCGGTGGCGATCTGCAGCGCGGTGTCGTGCCCGAAGGTGACGTCGGTGCAGTCGATGTCGTTGTCGATGGTCTTGGGGACTCCGACCACCGGCACGCCTTCTTCGGACAGCCAGTGCGCGGCGGTCAGTGTGCCTTCACCGCCGATCGGGATCAAGACGTCGATCCCGTTGTCCTCCAACGTCTGCTTGATGTCGTCGAGCCCGGCGCGCAGCTTGTCGGGGTTGGTGCGCGCGGTGCCCAGCATGGTGCCGCCCTTGGACAGCAGCCGGTTGTTGCGGTCGTCGTTGTGCAACTGGACCCGGCGGTCCTCCAGCAGGCCACGCCAGCCGTCGAGGAACCCGACCACCGAGGAGCCGTAGCGGGCGTCGCAGGTCCGCACGACCGCCCGGATGACGGCGTTGAGGCCGGGACAGTCGCCGCCGCCGGTGAGAACTCCGATGCGCATGGGACCTATCTTGCCCGTTGGCCGGTTCGCAGGCAGCGCATCTACAGTGCCGACGGCAGAGTTCCGCGCGCCGCCTCGTAGGCCGCGCCCACCCGGTAGAGCCGGTCATCGGCCAGTGCGGGGGCCATGATCTGCAGTCCGACCGGCAGGTTGTCCTCAGGCGACAGACCTGAGGGCACCGACATTCCGCAGTGCCCGGCCAGGTTCAGCGGCAGGGTGCACAGGTCGAACAGGTACATCGCGAGCGGATCGTCGACCTTCTCCCCGAGCCGGAACGCCGTGGTCGGGGTCGCCGGGGACACCAGGACGTCCACCTTCTGGTAGGCGTTGTCCAGGTCATTGGCGATCAGCGTGCGGACCTTCTGAGCCTGGTTGTAGTAGG
The DNA here is from genome assembly GCF_011694515.1 of Mycobacterium sp. DL592. Classification (NCBI taxonomy): domain Bacteria; kingdom Bacillati; phylum Actinomycetota; class Actinomycetes; order Mycobacteriales; family Mycobacteriaceae; genus Mycobacterium; species Mycobacterium sp. DL592. The sequence goes on from NZ_CP050192.1 coordinate 3,314,797, forward strand.
CGTCGTAATAGCCCGCCGACAACGCGTAGGTGCCGATCATGATGCGGCGCTTGACTTCTGGGCCGAAACCGGCGGCACGCGTGAGCGCCATCACCTCTTCGGCGCTGTGGGTGCCGTCGTCGCCGACCCGCAGGCCGTAGCGCATCGCATCGAAGCGGGCCAGGTTGCTCGAGACCTCCGACGGCAGGATCAGGTAGTACGCCGACAGCGAGTAGTCCAGGTGCGGGCAGTCCACTTCGGTGATCTCAGCACCGAGGGCGGCCAGCTGCTCGACGGCGGCGTTGAACGAGGCCAGCACGCCCGGCTGATACCCCTCACCGCTGCGTAGCTGCTTGACCACGCCGATCCGCACGCCCTTGAGGTCGCCGGCCGCACCAGCTCGGGCCGCGCCGACGACGTCGGGGATCTCGGCGTCCACCGAGGTGGAGTCGCGTGGGTCGTGACCGGCGATCACCGCGTGCAGCAGCGCGGTGTCCAGCACGGTGCGGGCACACGGTCCGCCCTGGTCCAGCGACGACGCGCAGGCCACCAGCCCGTAGCGGGACACCGTGCCGTAGGTGGGCTTGACGCCGACGGTCGCGGTCAGCGCGGCGGGCTGGCGGATCGACCCGCCGGTATCGGAGCCCAGCGCCAGCGGGGCCTGATACGCCGCGAGCGCGGCGGCACTGCCGCCACCGGAGCCGCCGGGGACGCGCTCGACGTCCCACGGGTTGCGGGTCGGGCCGTAGGCGGAGTTCTCGGTGGAGCTGCCCATCGCGAACTCGTCCATGTTGGTCTTGCCCAGGATCGGGATCCCGGCGGCGCGGACCCGGGCGGTGACGGTCGCGTCGTACGGCGACACCCAGCCTTCGAGGATCTTCGACCCGCAGGTGGTGGGCATGTCGGTGGTGGTGAAGACGTCCTTGAGCGCCAGCGGCACCCCGGCCAGCGGCGACGGCAGCGTCTCACCGGCGTCGACCGCCGCGTCGATGCGGGCGGCCGTGGCCAGCGCCTCGTCGGCCGCGACGTGCAGGAACGCGTGGTAGCGCTCGTCGGTGGCGGCAATCTGGTCCAGGCAGGCCTGGGTCACCTCCACCGAGGACAGCTCCTTGGCCGCGATCTTGGCACCCAGGGTGGCGGCGTCGAGCCGGATCACGTCGCTCATTACTCCGCCTCCCCCAGGATCTGCGGGACCGCGAAGCGGCCCTCGATCGCGGCCGGCGCCTCGGCCAGCGCCTCGGACTGGGTCAGGCAGGTGTCGACGACATCGGCGCGGGTCACGTTGACCACTCGCGTATCCCCGGGTCGCTGCGCTCCTGCCCGCCGCCCAAACGGATTTCCGGTCGGTGAAACGTCGGTGACGTCGACGGCCTGGATCTGGCTCACGTACCCCAGGATCGCGTCGAGCTGGCCGGCGAAATTGTCGACTTCATGGTCGGTCAGGGCCAGCCGGGCCAGCTTGGCCAGCCGGGCTACCTCGTCGCGGGAGATCTGGGACACGGTGCACAAGCCTAGATGGCGCCGCCCCCACACCGAGACCGCAGGTGTTGCCAACGACCCCGGCGGCGGCAGAAAGCCGGAGTGCCGCAACCGGACGACTGTGAAACAGTGTGCGCGTGCCTTCCTATCTACTGCGGGTTCAACTCGAGGACCGCCCCGGTAGCCTCGGGTCGCTCGCGGTTGCCCTGGGCTCGGTCGGCGCGGACATCCTGTCGTTGGACGTCGTCGAGCGTGTGACCGGATACGCCATCGACGACCTGGTGGTCGAACTGCCGCCGGGGACGATGCCCGACATGGTTATCACGGCCGCCGAGCGCCTCGAAGGTGTTCGGGTGGACACCATCCGCCCGCACACCGGCCTGCTCGAGGCCCACCGTGAACTGGAACTCATCGATCACATCGCCGCCGCCGACGGCCGCGACGCCAAGTTGCAGGTACTGGCCAACGAAGCCCCACGAGTCCTGCGGGTGGGCTGGTGCACCGTGATCCGGCTCACCGAGTCCGGACTCGACCGAGTGGTGGGCAGCCCCGGTTCTCCCGAGACTCAGGCGACGAGCGCGCCCTGGCTGCCGCTGACCCACGCCGAAGCCCTCGACGGGACCGCCGACTGGGTGCCGCAGGTGTGGCGCGACATGGACACCACGCTGGCCGCCGCCCCGTTGGGCGACCCGCACATCGCGGTGGTGCTCGGCCGCGCCGGCGGCCCGGTGTTCCGGCCCTCGGAGGTGGCCCGGCTCGGCTATCTGGCCGGCATCGTGGCCACGATCGTGCGCTGAGCTACTCCGAGCTACTCCGGGGCCGGGGTTTCGACGTTCTCGGGCCCGTATTCGAGCAGTGCCCGGAAGCCGTCCTCGTCGAGGATCGGCACGCCGAGTTCGACGGCCTTGTCGTACTTCGAGCCCGGGGCGTCCCCGGCCACCACGAACGACGTCTTCTTCGATACCGAGCCGACCGCCTTGCCGCCGCGGGTGATGATCGCCTCTTTGGCCTCGTCGCGGGAGAACCCGGCGAGTGACCCGGTGACCACGATCGACAGCCCCTGCAGGGTCGGGGGGACGGATGCATCGCGTTCGTCAGCCATCCGGACCCCGGCGGCCTGCCACTTGTCGACGATCGCCCGGTGCCAGTCGACGTCGAACCACTCCGTGAGCGCGGCGGCGATGGTGGGCCCGACACCTTCGACGTCGGCCAGCTGCGCCTCGTCGGCGGCCATGATCGCATCGATGCTGCCGAACGCAGTGGCCAGTGCGCGTGCCGCCGTCGGTCCGACGTGCCGGATCGACAACGCCACCAGGATCCGCCACAGCGGGCGTTTCTTGGCCTGGTCCAGGTTGGCCAGCAGCCGGGCGCCGTTGGCCGACAGGGCCCCGTTCTTGGTGCGGAAGAATTCCGCGGTCAGCAGGTCCTCGGCGGTCAGGGTGAACAGGTCGCCCTCGTCGCCGATTACGTGAGCGTCCAGCAGTGCGGCGGCCGCCTCGTAACCGAGGCCCTCGATGTCCAACCCGCCGCGACCGGCGAGGTGAAACACCCGCTCGCGCAACTGAGCCGGGCACGATCGCGCGTTGGGGCAACGGATGTCGACGTCGGCCTCCTTGGCGGGGGCCAGCACAGTTCCGCATTCCGGGCAATGGGTCGGCATGACGAACTCGCGCTCGCTGCCGTCGCGCAGATCGACGACCGGACCCAGCACCTCGGGAATCACGTCACCGGCCTTGCGGATCATCACGGTGTCGCCGATCAGCACGCCCTTGCGCTTGACCTCGGAGCCGTTGTGCAGGGTGGCCATCCCGACCGTCGAACCGGCGATCTTGACCGGGGTCATGACCGCGAACGGGGTGACCCGGCCGGTGCGGCCGACGTTGACCTGGATGTCGATCAGCTTGGTCTGGGCCTCCTCGGGTGGGTACTTGTAGGCCACCGCCCACCGCGGGGTGCGCGAGGTGGCGCCGAGGCGGCGCTGCAACGCGAAATCGTCGACTTTGACCACGACGCCGTCGATTTCGTGCTCGATCTCGTGGCGCCGCTCGCCCCAGTAGGTGATTCGTTCCTCGACGGCGGCCAGCCCCGCCACCCGCGTGGTGTGGTCGGAAACCGGCAGGCCCCACGCCTTCAGGGCGAAGTAGGTGTCGTGCAGCGTCGCCGGGGTGAAGCCTTCGGTGTAGCCCAGTCCGTGGCAGATCATCCGCAGCTTGCGTTTGGCGGTGACAGCCGGATTCTTCTGCCGCAGTGAGCCGGCCGCACTGTTGCGCGGATTGGCGAACGGATCCTTGCCTTCGGCGACCAGGTTGGCGTTGAGGTTCTCGAAGTCGGCCACCATGAAGAACACCTCGCCGCGCACCTCGAGAACGGCGGGTATCGGGTAGTCCGGTGAGGGAGTGAGGGTTTCGGGGATGTCGTCGATGGTGCGCGCGTTGTTGGTGACGTCCTCGCCGACCCGGCCGTCACCGCGGGTGGCCGCCCGCTCGAGCTTGCCGTCGCGATACACCAGGCCCAGCGCAACGCCGTCGACCTTGAGCTCGCACAGGTATTGCGGGTCGGGGCCGATCTCGGCCTCCACCCGGTTGGACCACGCCACCAGCTCCTCGGTGTTGAACACGTCCTCCAGCGACAGCATCCGTTCCAGGTGGGCGGCCTCGGTGAAGTCGGTCGCAAACCCGGCGCCGCCGACCAGCTGGGTCGGCGAGTCCGCCACGCGTAGCTCGGGATAGCGCTCCTCGAGAGCGAGGAGTTCGTTGAAGAGCTTGTCGAAGTCGGCGTCGGAGACGATCGGCGCGTCCTTGATGTAGTACCGGAACTGATGCTCACGCACCTCGTCGGCGAGTTCCTGCCAGCGCCGGCGCACATCCGGATCGATCGGGTCGACCTCGGGATCGGACGTCTGTGGGCTCACCCTCGCAGGTTATCGGAGGGCACCGACGTGGCAATCTTGAGAGCCATGCCCCATCCCGTGATGTTCGACGACGACGATCCGGCTCTGGCCCGGGTCCGTGCCATCGCGCTGGCGTTTCCCGAGGCGGTCGAGAAGATCTCGCACGGCCGGCCCACGTTCTGCGCGCCCAAGATGTTCGCGGTCTACGGCGGCAGCCGCAAGAACCCCAGCGGGCCGATGATCCGCTATGCCCACGCCGTGCTCGTCAAGGTCGACGACAGCGAACGCCCGGCGCTGTCGCAGGATCCCCGCTTCTTCCTTCCGGCTTACCTGGGCCCATTCGGCTGGCTGGGCCTGGACTTCGACGCAGCCACGGTCGACTGGGCCGAGGTGGGCGAACTCATCGACGCCTCGTTCCGGCTGCAGGCCCCGCCGCGGCTGGTCCGGCTGCTCGACGGCTGAGCTACGGATTCGGCGGGCAGGTGAACACCGGGCCCGGCGGGAGCGTGCCCTGCATGAAGAACCTCATCAGAGCATCCTCTGCGCAGGTGTTCTGCGCGGAGGCGATGTGGCCCTGTGCTGGAGCGACCACCAGGGTCGAGGACTTGATCTGGCCCTGCAGCGACTGAGCCCACGCCAGCGGGGTGGCGGGGTCGCCGGTGGTGCTGAGAATCAGCACCGGCCCTGCGCCCGTGGCCTGCACCGGACCGGGTCCGCGCACCGACGGCACCGGCCACATCTCGCACGGTTGCAGCGACCATGCCCGGTTGGCGCCGCTGATCGGGCTTTCCATCGCCCACACCTGCGCCAGCCGCTCTGGTTTGTCGGGATTGCGGTGGGTCGCGAAGTCGACGCACATCACCGACAGGTACTCCGAGTCGGCCGGATTGACCATCAGGTCCTTCGAGTAGGCGGCCTCGAGCACCCCGGGCCACTGCCCGGCCAGTGCCTGCTGCAGTACCTTGCGCAGGCTGGGCCACCCCGAAACCGGGAAGTACTGCGAGGATTCCACCAGTGCCAGCATCCGGGCCCCGGACAACTTGCGTCCGTCGGCGCCGACATAGGGTTGCTGGTCGAGGTTGCCGATGAGACCGGAAATCTGTTGTAGCGCTTGACCACTCGGGCCGGTCAGCGGGCAGCCCGGGCGGCGCAGGCAGTCGTCGACGAACGCGGCGATGCTGCGCTGCATACCCTGGGCCTGGCCGTGGCGGACCTCTTGGTAGTCCAGCATCGGGTCCAGCACCGAATCCAGCACGATGCGGTCGGTCTTGCCGGGGAACATGTCGGCATAGAGGGCGCCGAGGAATGTTCCGTATGAGTAGCCGAGATAGTTGATCTGGTCGAAGCCCATCGCTTTTCGGATCTCGTCCATGTCGCGGGCGACGTCGGCGGTGCCCACGTGCGCGAGGGCGTCGCCGAACTGAGCCCGGCAGGCGCTGCCGATTCCGGCGGCGAGGTCCTTGGCCCGGGCGACGCCGGCTTGGGCCACCGGAGCGCTGGGCTGGTCGAAGATGGCCTGGCGCTGCGTGTCGTCGAGGCATTGCAGCGCCGGTTTGGATCCGCCGACGCCGCGCGGGTCGAAGGAGACCACCGTGTAGGTGTCGGTGAACTTCTCGAAGTACTCACGATTGGTCCGCAGGTCGTTGACGCCGCTGATGCCGGGACCGCCCGGGTTGGTCACTAGCAACCGGGGTTTGGCGGCTTTCGACGGGATCCGGATCACCGGGACGGTGAAGCTCGGTCCGTTCGGCCGGCCGTAGTCGAACGGCACTGTGAGGGTGGAACATTCAACGCCCGGAGAGGACCCGTTCGAATCGGGCATCGATTCGGTCATGATGCACGGACCCCACGGAGCCAGCGCGATCGCCGGCGCCGCCTGGGGCTGGCGCACCGGAGCCGAGCATGCCCCGAGGACCACCGCGGTGAGAGCCGCAGCCGCGGCCCACCGCCTCACCCCCGACGAAGCTGACACGCCCTACCTTGTAACACGTCCGGCGCGCGCCGGCACGGAACTCGATCAGATGGCGTCGGGATCCTCGGCCAACGCGTCGGCGGCCCGCTGCGACAGTTCGACCGCGATGCGCGCCCATTGGTCGGTGGCCCCGGCCAGTCCGCACGCCGGACTGATGCCGACCCGGTCCCGAACCACGGGGCGGGGAAAGCCGATTCGGTCGGTGATGGCGACGGCGCCGGCCGCCACCTCCTCGGCCGACGGGCGGCGCTGGGGTGCGGTGGTCGGCAGCAGTCCCAGCACGACGGCGCGCCCGGAGTCCAGGAACTCGCCCAGACCATCGAGATCGGCATCACCGAAGGTCGCGACGTCGAGTGACACAGCGTGAATGGTGCTGCGCTGCAATACCTTCCAGGGAATCTCGGTTGCGCAGCAGTGCAGCATGACCTCGGTGCCCGCGGCGGCGACGCACGTGTCGATCAGGCTGACGGCGACGGCCTCGTCGACCGGGTGCACGGGATTGAGCCGACTCACCCCGGCCAGCCGGCCGGCCAGCGCCGCAGGCAGCACCGGCTCGTCGTATTGCACCACCACCGTGGTGCCCAACCGCCTGGCCAACTCGGCGCGGTGCACCGCCACCCCCTCACCCAGTGAGGCGGCCAGGTCCCGAAGGGCACCGGGGTCGGTGATCGCCCGATGGCCGTTGGGCAGCTCCAGCCCGGCGGCCAGGGTGATCGGTCCGGGCGCCTGCACCTTGACGGTGCGTCCGGCCACCGCGCTGCCCGCCTTCTCCCAGGCCTCTTCGAGGGCGTCGATGTCCTCGTCGAGCAGGCTGGCTGCGCGGCGCATCACCGCACCGGGCCGCGCGGTGATGCGGTATCCACGCGGGACGGTGTCGAGGGCGATGTCGATGAGCAGCGCACCGGCGCGCCCGATCATGTCGGCGCCCACGCCGCGGGCGGGCAGTTCGACGAGGTGTGGCAGCCGGTGCAACTCGCCGACCACGATCTCGGCGGCCTCCCGCGGTGTCGAACCGGGCCAGGAACCGACGCCGGTGGCCGCCGCGAAAACGCTCATCCGGCAACCGTATTGGACAGCCCACCGCCCGGGCTCCACCGGGGGCCTACGGTGGAGGTCGTGACGGTGCGGGCCGGGCTGTGGTGCTGCGTGGCGGCGCTGGCCGTCACGGGCTGCGCCCAGTGGACGCCGGGCGCGCCGATGCGGGCGCTGAGCGAGCCGCCCTATCAGCCGCCGGGGGTGGTCAACGTCGACGCGGTGCTGCTGAGCCAGGCTCAGATGCAGTCGATCACCGGCGGCGGTCCCGATCTGACCATCATCCCCACGATGGACGGCACGGTCCCGGTGGATATCGACGCGCTAGCCAGTTCGGTTCCGCCGGAGTGCCGGTTCGTCTTCGCTGAGACCGCGACATTCGGCCCGGATATCGCGGACTTCCACAAGACGAGCTTCCAGGATCCGCCCCGCGCGGCGCTCATCTCACAGGGGGCAGCCGCATATCGTGACGTCGCCGGCGCCCAGCGGGCATTCGAGGCGCTGTCGCAGACGGTGTCGCGGTGCGCCGACAGCTCCGACGGGGCGCTGCTCGTCGGGGCGGTCACCGCAGATGCGCAGTCGTTGCGGACCCGGCCCGGTGCGTGCGGACGCGACTACCGGGCGAAGGGTTCGGTCCTGGTGGAGGTGACGTTCTGCGCGTTTCCCGAGTCGGTGTCCGACATCGTGATGGCGAACATCCTCAGCAGGATTCCTGGCGGTTGACGATGGTGGCGCTGCCGATGACCTCGTCACCGGCCGGGTCGGGCCGGTAGAGCACCAGGGTCTGGCCGGCGGCCACGCCGCGCAGTGGCGAACGCAGCGTGACCTGGAGCGTGTCGCCGACCAGTTCGGCCACGGCCGGGACGATGCCGCCGTGGGCCCGCACCTGGACCTCGCCTTCGACCGGGCCCTGTGGTGCCACCCCGGAGGTGAACACCGGTTCCTTGCCGGCCAGCGACCACGTCTCGAGGTCCTCGGCGCCGCCCACCCGCACGGTCTGCGTGGCGGCGTCGATCTCGGTGACGTAGCGGGGCATGCCGTCGGGCCCCGGGCCCGCGATTCCGAGACCTTTGCGCTGTCCGATGGTGAAGCTGTGCACGCCGTCGTGTTCGGCCAGGACGGTGCCCGCGGCGTCCACCACGGTGCCGCGCCGCACGCCGATCCGGGCACCGAGGAAGGCCTGGGTATCTCCCGACGGGATGAAGCAGATGTCGTGGCTGTCAGGCTTGCTGGCCACCGGCAGACCGCGGCGGGCGGCTTCCTCGCGGATCTGCGGCTTGGGGGTGTCCCCGATCGGGAACAGCGCATGGCGCAGCTGGTTGGCTGTCAGCACGCCGAGCACGTAGGACTGGTCCTTGTCGGCGTCGACCGCGCGGCGCAGCCTGCCGTCGGCCAGCCGCGCGTAGTGGCCGGTGGCCACCGCGTCGAATCCCAGCGCCAGCGCCCTGACCGCCAGCGCGGAGAACTTGATCTTCTCGTTGCAGCGCACACACGGGTTGGGTGTCTCACCGCGCGCGTAGGACTCCACGAAGTCCTCGATCACGTCCTCGGCGAACTGGTCGGCGAAATCCCAGACGTAGAACGGGATTCCGAGGACATCGGCCACTCGGCGGGCATCGCCGGCGTCCTCCCGCGAGCAGCAGCCGCGCGACCCGGTGCGCAATGTGCCCGGCGAACGCGACAACGCCAGGTGCACGCCCACGACGTCATGGCCGGCATCGACCATCCGCGCGGCAGCCACCGAGGAATCCACACCGCCGCTCATCGCGGCCAGCACCCTCATCGCAGACCACTCAATGACGAACTGGCCAGGGCGGCCTGCCGGGCCCGCTCGACGGCAGCGGGCAGGACCCGCAGCGCGGCGTCGACATCGGCCTCGGTGGTGGTATGCCCCAACGACAATCGCAGGGAGCCGCGAGAGACCACCGGGTCGGCGCCCATCGCCACCAGGACGTGGGACGGCTGCGCGACGCCCGCTGTGCACGCCGAACCGGTGGAGCATTCGATCCCGTTGGCGTCCAACAACATCAGCAGTGAATCGCCCTCACAGCCGCGGAAGGTGAAGTGGGTGTTGCCGGGCAGCCGCCGCTCCCCCAGCGCGCCGTTGACGGCGGTGTCGGGGATGGACTGCAACACGCCGTCGATGAGACGCTCGCGCAGTGTCCGCAGTCGGGCGGCGGTGGTGTCGAGGGATTCGACGGCGATGCCGGCGGCGACCGCCATCGCGACCACACCGGCGACATCTGGTGTGCCGGAACGGACGTCGCGTTCTTGGCCGCCACCGTGCAGCAGCGGCACCGCGGCGACGTCGCGGCGCAGGAACAGCGCGCCGACCCCGGTGGGTCCGCCGAACTTGTGCGCGGTGATACTCATCGCCGACAACCCGGAGCCGGCGAAGCCGACCGGGATCTGACCGACCGCCTGAACGGCGTCGCTGTGCATGGGCACGTCGAATTCGGCGGCGACGGCGGCCAGTTCGCTGATCGGCATGATGGTGCCGACCTCGTTGTTGGCCCACATCACCGTGACCAGGGCGACGTCGTCGTGTTCGTCGAGCGCTTCACGCAGGGCGGCCGGCGTCACCGAACCGTCGGGTTCGGTGGGCAGGTAGGTCACCTCGGCGCCCTCATGCTCGGCCAGCCAGATGACGGCGTCGAGCACCGCATGGTGCTCGACGGAGGTGGTGACGATGCGCCTGCGGTTGGGGTCGGCGTCGCGCCGGGCCCAGTAGATGCCCTTGACCGCGAGGTTGTCGCTTTCGGTGCCACCCGCGGTGAAGATGATCTCCGAGGGGCGGGCACCGAGCAGTGCCGCGATGGTCTCCCGCGACTCCTCCATGCGGCGGCGGGCGTCGCGTCCGGCGGTGTGCAGCGAGGACGCGTTGCCCACGGTCGCCAGCGCAGCGGTCATCGCCTCGATGGCAGCGGGATGCATCGGGGTGGTGGCGGCGTGGTCGAGGTAGACCGGACCCGTCGGGCTCATGGCTTGTCCAGGATACCGGCAGGCCAGCACCCACTCGTCCCCGCCGAACCTGACCCCCGGCCGGGGGTGCGCTATCCGGCCAGGGCGTGACTGTGCTGGAAACCGGGCGTGGTGCGTCCCCGCACGGCCACCTCGCAGCGCGCCGCCAGTTCCCGGCGGTCGGTACCCGGCAGTTCCAGCGAGGTCACCTCCACGTCGACCACGGTGAGGCCGGCGCGGGCGATGCGGTTCAGTGACTGCCAGATGGTGTCGTCACCGATGAACGCCGGCACGGTCGAAGGCTGCCCGTCGCGGTGGTGATATGTCAGCCGCAGGGGCTGCACAGGCCTCCCGGAGTCGACGGCGGCCTGGAACATCGCCGGGTGGAAGGGCCCGTAGGCCAGCCCGCACCAGGTGGTGCCCTCGGGGAAGGCGACGACGGTCTGGCCGCGACGCAGCCGTTCCGCCACGGTCGCCACCACCTGTGGGAGTCGCCGCAGGCTGGCCCGGTCGATCGGGATGACCTTCATGATCCGCGCCGCGAGCCCGACGGCAGGCCAGTCGACCAGGTCGGCGCGGGCCACGAACGCCCCCGGCAGTACCGAGCCGATGACGAAGATGTCCACCCATGAGACGTGACCGCTGACCACGAGGACGCCGCGCAGGTTGCGAATCGGGCCGCCGGACAACGTGATCCGCACGCCGAGGCTGCGGAGCAGCATCCGGCAGTACAGGCGCTGCACCCGCGAGCGGCCGGGCAGCGGAAGCGCCAGCATCGGCAGCAGGGGCAGCATCAGCAGCGCCACCGTGATCCGCCGGATCATCCGAACTGTGGCCAGCATCGGGTGGCCCTGATGGCCGGTGCCCGCGCGCACACAGCTGTCGTCGCAGCTGGCCTTGGGCAGCCAGGCGTGCTCGATGACGTCCATCAGGCGAGCCCCATCTCGGTGGCCGCTGACACCGACCGCAGCCGGGTCAGGTAGCGGGTGTCGGCCTGGCGTTTGTCCAGCAGGGCCGGGAAGTCCCCGACACCGAATTCTGGGTCGTGGGCCGGTTCGCCACACACTTTGGCGCCCAGCCGCAGGTAGCCGCGCATCAGCGGTGGGATGGTGGGCCGGGCCGGTGGCTCGATGTCGTCGAGGGTCAGCCCGTCGAGGATCACCGGCCGGTAGGGGCGCACGGTGAACTCCGGGCCCGCGGCGTGGCGGCGCAGCACGAAGTCGCGCACCCCGCGCAGGAGGGAACCAGGAGGTGCACCCGCCGGATCTTCTGAGTGGGTGGGCACCGACACGCACCCGGTGACGTAGTCGTAGCCGCAGCGGTCGAGGTAGGCCAGGATGCCGGCCCACATCAGCAGGACCACGGCCCCGTTACGGTGGTCTTCGCGCACCACCGCGCGGCCCATCTCCACCAGCGACGGCCGTAGCACGTCGAGAGCGGAGACATCGAATTCTGTTGCGGTGTAGAGACTTCCGGCGGCGATCGCGCCGGGCGGGGGCATCATCCGGTAGCACCCGACGATCTCGCCAGTGGTGTCCTCACGGACCAGCAGGTGGTCGCAGAACTCGTCGAAGCGATCGATATCGAGACCGTCCCCACCGGCCGGCAGGGCAAAACCCGGTTCGGTGCTGAACACGTGGTGGCGCAGGCGCTGCGCCTCCTCGACGAGGGCGGGGGCGGTGGTCAGCAGCAGCGTGTAGCGGGGGCCGCTCAGGGCGGCGGTCTCGGCGTGGTCAGGGGCTATGAGTACAGATGCAGTGCTCATGTCTGCACGGTCGCCGTTGCGTTGGGCGGGATGCCAACGTACGCGTGACGTGTTCGTGCACTCTGCGTGACGAATAGACGCAAAAGACCCCGGGCACCCAGGTGCCCGGGGTCTTTTGGTGAAGCGGACTCAGCCTTTACGGGCCTTGACGGCCTCGGTGAGCTGCGGCGTCACGTTGAACAGGTCACCCACGATGCCGTAGTCGGCGATCTCGAAGATCGGTGCCTCTTCGTCCTTGTTGACCGCGACGATCGTCTTCGACGTCTGCATTCCGGCGCGGTGCTGGATCGCTCCGGAGATGCCCAGGGCGATGTACAGCTGGGGCGACACGGTCTTGCCGGTCTGGCCCACCTGGAACTGGCCCGGGTAGTAGCCGGAGTCGACGGCGGCGCGGGAGGCGCCGACGGCACCGCCCAGCGAGTCGGCGAGCTCCTCGACGACGGTGAACTTGTCGGCACTGCCGACGCCACGGCCACCGGAAACCACCACGCTGGCCTCGGTGAGCTCAGGACGGTCACCGGCCACGGCCGGCTGACGCGAGGTGATCTTGGTGGCATTCTCGGCCGGTGCAGGCACCTCGACGGTGACCTGCTCACCGGCGCCGGCGGCGGGGGCAGCCTCGACCGCACCCGGACGCACGGTGATCACCGGGACCTCGGCGCTGACCTGCGCCTCGACAGTGAAGGCACCACCGAAGATCGAGTGGATGGCCGTGCCACCCTCCTTGACCTCGACGACGTCGGACAGCACACCCGAACCGATGCGGGCGGCCAGCCGGCCTGCGATCTCCTTGCCGTCGGCGTTGGCGGCCAGCAGCACACCGGCCGGGGAGGCCGACTCGACCAGCGCCTCGAGCACGTCGACGTAGGGGGTGATCAGGTAGCTCTCCACGTCAGCCGACTCGGCGACGTAGGTCTTGGCCGCGCCGGCGGCCTTCAGGTCGTCGACCAGCGGTGCGGCGGTGCCGGGGGCACCGACCACGACAGCCGACGGCTCGCCCAGCGCGCGGGCGGCGGTGATGAGCTCGGCGGTGACTTTCTTCACCGCACCTTCGGAGTGCTCGACGAGCACCAGTACTTCAGCCATTGCGGGTTCGCCTCTTGTTCTCTGGGGTGGTCGGTTCTAGATGATCTTTTGAGCGACCAGGTACTCGGCGATCTTCTTGCCGCCCTCGCCCTCGTCGGTGATCTTCTCGCCCGCGGACTTCGGGGGCTTCGGGGTGGACGACAGGACCTTCGAACCGGCGTTGGCCAGGCCGACCTCGTCGGCCTCGACGCCGATCTCGGCCAGCGTCAGGGTCGTCACTTCCTTCTTCTTGGCGGCCATGATGCCCTTGAAGGACGGGAAGCGCGGCTCGTTGATCTTCTCGTTGACGCTGATCACGGCGGGCAGCGATGCCTCGACGGTGAACACACCGTCGTCGGTCTCACGCTCACCGGTGATCTTGCCACCCTCGACGGCCACCTTGCGCAGGTGCGTCAGCTGGGGCAGGCCGAGGTACTCGGCGATGATGGCCGGGACCGCACCGCCGGTGCCGTCGGTGGCCTCGTTACCGGCGATGACCAGCTCAGTGCCTTCGATGGCGCCCAGCGCACGGGCCAGGGCCCAGCCGGTCTGCACCATGTCCGAGCCGTGCAGGCCCGGGTCGAGCAGATGCACGGCCTTGTCGGCGCCCATCGACAGCGCCTTGCGGATCGCCTCGGTGGCGCGCTCCGGCCCGGCGGTCAGCACGGTCACCGTGCTCTCCACGCCGTCGGCGGCTTCCTTCTCCTTGATCAGCAGCGCCTCTTCGACGGCGCGCTCGTTGATCTCGTCCAGCACAGCGTCGGCGGCCTCGCGATCAAGCGTGAAGTCACCGTCGGACAGCTTGCGCTCGGACCACGTGTCTGGGACCTGTTTGATCAGGACCACGATGTTCGTCATGAGTCTTCCTACGTCCTCCTGGCAGGCGTCCTGCGCCGAGAGTGGACGCAAGACATTGGGTCACTTCCGCAACTCACACCATGTTACTCACCGGTAACTTTGAGTGGTTCGCACGAACACCATAGCTGAGCGAAGTTTGTGTTCTTGCAGCCCATCGGTACCCGACCGGTTCGCGATCCGCCGAGTTCGGGTTAGCCTGCCTTGCAATGAGCGCATCTGAGACGGACCCGGGCGGCAGCGGCTTGCCGTTGACCGGCGAGCGGACCATCCCGGGTCTGGCGGAAGAAAATTACTGGTTCCGCCGACACGAGGTGGTCTACCGGCGTCTGAGCGGACTTTGTGCAGGTCGTGACGTGCTTGAGGCCGGTTGCGGGGAGGGCTACGGCGCCGATCTGATCGCCGACGTGGCCCGTCGCGTCATCGCGGTGGACTACGACGCCGCGGCGGTGGCCCACGTCCGGGCGCGCTACCCTCGCGTCGAGGTCCTCGCGGCCAACCTGGCGTCCCTGCCGCTGCCGGACGCTTCAGTTGACGTTGTGGTGAATTACCAGGTCATAGAGCATTTGTGGGATCAGCCACAGTTCGTGACGGAATGCTTACGAGTGCTGCGTCCCGGCGGCCTGCTGCTGATGTCAACCCCGAACCGGATCACCTTCTCCCCCGGCCTCGACACCCCGGTCAACCCGTTCCACACCCGCGAACTCAACGCCGCAGAGCTGGCCGAACTGCTCACGGACGGCGGATTCGGGATGCAGTCGATGAGCGGCGTTTTTCATGGGCCGCGACTGGTGGAGATGGATGCCCGCCACGGCGGCTCGATCATCGGCGCCCAGATCGACCGCGCCCTGGCCGACGCCCCCTGGACCGACGACCTGCTGGCAGACGTCACCGCCGTGCAATGCGAGGACTTCGAGCTCCTGGATGCCGGACAACGTGACATCGACGACAGTCTGGACCTGGTGGCGATCGCGGTGCGCCCGTGAGCCCGCACGATCCGGAGCCCATTCCCGGCCAGTTCACCCTCGTCCTGCACACCCATCTGCCGTGGCTGGCCCACCACGGGCGGTGGCCGGTCGGCGAGGAGTGGCTCTACCAATCGTGGTCGGCGGCCTACCTGCCGCTGATGCGGGTGCTGCGCACGCTGGCCGCCGAGGGCCGACGCGGACTGATCACCCTGGGCATGACCCCGGTGGTGACCGCCCAACTCGACGACCCGTACTGCCTCGACGGCATGCACCACTGGCTGGCCAACTGGCAGCTGCGCGCGCTGGAGGCGGCTCACCTGCACACCCCGACCGGTGCCGCCGACGGCACGGCGACGACACCGGAAGCGTTGCGCCAGTTCGGGATTCGCGAGTATGACGAAGCCACTCGCGCGCTGGAGGACTTCACCACGCTCTGGCGCCATGGCGCCAGCCCGTTGCTGCGTGAACTCATCGACGCCGGCACCGTGGAGCTGCTCGGCGGGCCGCTGGCCCACCCGTTCCAGCCACTGCTCAACCCGCGGCTGCGGGAGTTCGCGCTGCGCGAAGGCCTGGCCGACGCCCACCAGCGCTTCGCCCACACCCCGGCAGGTATCTGGGCTCCGGAGTGCGCCTACGCCCCCGGCATGGAATACGACTATGCCGCCGCCGGCGTCGGCCACTTCATGGTCGACGGGCCCTCGCTACACGGCGACACCGCCCTGGGCCGGCCCGTCGGCGAGTCCGACGTGGTGGCCTTCGGCCGCGACCTGCAGGTCAGCTACCGGGTGTGGTCACCGAAGTCCGGCTATCCCGGGCATGCCGCCTACCGCGACTTCCACACCTACGACCACATCACCGGGCTCAAGCCCGCCCGGGTCACCGGCCGCAACGTCACCTCCGAAGCGAAGGCACCGTACGACCCGGAGCGTGCGGACCGGGCCATCGACGCCCACGTCGCCGACTTCGTCGCACTGGTACGTCAGCGGCTGATCTCCGAATCCGAGCGCATCGGCCGGCCGGCACACGTCGTGGCCGCCTTCGACACCGAACTGTTCGGGCACTGGTGGTACGAGGGCCCGGCCTGGCTGGAGCGGCTGCTGCGCGCACTGCCCGAAGCCGGGGTGCGCGTCGGCACGCTCAACGACGCGCTGGCCAACGGGTTCGTCGGCACACCCGTCGACTTGCCGCCCAGCTCATGGGGTTCCGGCAAAGACTGGCAGGTGTGGGCCGGCGAGAAGGTGGCCGACCTGGTGGCGCTCAACGCCGAGGTGGTCGACACCGCGCTGACATGCGTCGACAAGGCGCTGGCGCAGACCGACACCGCACCGGCCCGCGACGTCGTCGCCGACCAGATCCTGCGGGAAACCCTGCTGACGGTCTCCAGCGACTGGCCGTTTATGGTCAGCAAGGATTCGGCTGCCGACTACGCGCGCTACCGCGCCCATCTGCACGCGCACGCCACCCGCGAGATCGCCGCCGCCCTGGCCGGTGGCCGCCGTGACGCCGCCGAACGGCTGGCGCAGGGTTGGAACCGGGCCGACGGACTGTTCGGCGCCCTGGACGCCCGGCGGCTGCCCCGATGAGCCGCACGCCTTCTCGCGAGCGTGCGTGTCGGTACGCCGACACGCCGCTGGAGCGGTCAATTCGCGCACACTCGCGCCGGGTGGAGCCCCGATGAAAATCCTGATGGTGTCGTGGGAGTACCCGCCGGTGGTCATCGGCGGGCTCGGCCGCCACGTCCACCACCTGGCGACCGCGCTGGCCGCCGACGGCCATGAGGTGGTGGTGCTGTCGCGACGGCCGACGGGCACCGACCCGTACACGCACCCCACCACCGACGAGGTGCACGACGGGGTCAGGGTGATCGCCGCCGCGCAGGACCCGCACGAGTTCGAGTTCGGTCGCGACCTGATGGCGTGGACGCTGGCGATGGGCCATTCCCTGGTGCGCGCCGGGCTGACCCTGCACGCCAAGGGCTGGCAACCCGACGTGGTGCACGCCCACGACTGGCTGGTCGCCCACCCGGCGATCGCGCTGGCCGAATTCTTCGACGTGCCAATGGTTTCCACCGTTCATGCCACCGAGGCCGGCCGACACTCGGGTTGGGTGTCGGGCAAGATCAGCCGGCAGGTGCATGCCATCGAGTCGTGGTTCGTCCGCGAGTCCGACTCGCTGATCGCCTGCTCGGCCTCGATGTCTGACGAGATCTCCGACCTGTTCGGCCCCGGCCTCGGCGAGATCAGTGTCATCTGCAACGGAATCGATTCCAGCCGTTGGCCGTTCGCCCGCCGTCGGCGCCACGACGGCCCGGCGGAGCTGTTGTTCTTCGGTCGCCTGGAGTACGAGAAAGGCGTCCACGAGGCCATCGCCGCCCTGCCGCGGATCCGCCGGACCCATCCCGGTACCACGTTGACCGTGGCCGGTGACGGCACCCAGCACCAATGGCTCATCGAGGTGGCACGGAAGCACAAGGTGCTCAAGGCCGTTGAGTTCGTCGGCCGCGTCGACCACGACGAGCTGCTGCACCTGCTGCACCGCGCCGACGTCGCCGTGCTGCCCAGCCACTACGAGCCGTTCGGCATCGTCGCCTTGGAAGCGGCAGCGGCCGGCATCCCGTTGGTGACCTCGAACGTCGGCGGCCTCGGCGAGGCGGTGATCAGCGGGCAGACCGGCATGTCGTGCCCGCCGCGCGACGTCGCCGCACTGGCTGCCGCGGTGCGCACCGTGCTCGACGACCCGGCGGGCGCCCAGCGCCGCGCGGTGGCCGCCCGGCGGCGGCTAACCGCGGATTTCGACTGGCACACCGTCGCCGCCGAGACCGCCCAGGTCTACCTGGCGGCCAAGCGCCGCGAACGCATTCCGCAGCCGCGCCGGCCGATCGTCGAGCATGCCCTGCCGGGCCGCTCGGACTGAGCGACTAGAGCACCGCCACCCCCAGTGCGGGCAGTACCGCCGAGCTAGTGGGCGGCCTTCTTGCGTTCGATATCGGCCAGCGCGGCTGCCAGCTCGGCGCGCTGTGCCGCCGAGGTCTCCCAGGACAGTTTGCGGTTCTTGACGACCTTGGCCGGGGAACCGACGGCGATCGAGAAGTCCGGGATGTCGCCCTTGACCACGGCGTGGGCCCCCAACACGCAGCCGCGGCCGACGGTGGTGCCGCGCAGCACCGTCACCTTGGTGGCGATCCAGGTGTCCGGGCCGATGCGGACCGGGCTCTTGACGATGCCCTGGTCCTTGATCGGCATCTCGATGTTGTCCATCTTGTGGTCGAAGTCGCAGACGTAGCACCAGTCGGCCATCAACGCCGAGTCGCCGAGCTCGATGTCGAGGTAGCAGTTGATGACGTTGTCGCGGCCGAGCACCACCTTGTCGCCGAACCGCAGCGAACCCTCGTGCGCCCGGATGGTGTTCTTGTCGCCGATGTGGACCCAGCGGCCGATCTCGAGCTGAGCCAGCTCGGGGGTGGCGTGGATCTCGACGTTCTTGCCGAGAAACACCATGCCGCGGGTGATGATGTGCGGGTTCTGCAGCTTGAACTTCAGCAGCCGCCAGTACCGCACCAGATACCAGGGGGTGTAGGCACGGTTGGCGATCACCCACTTCAGCGAATCCCGGGTGAGGAACTTCGCCTGGCGCGGGTCACGCAGCCGCGAACCCATCCAGCGCTTGTGGATCGGCGCGCCCCACATCGTCGTCATGGCCTGAGAGCCTAACGCCTGCCCCGTTCGCGTTACCCTCGCCTGTACTGTCCCAGGGACGCGATGGCGTGATGGAAGGGTGACTCGAGTGCTGCGGCGATTGCTCGCGTTCGCGTCGGCGACGCTGCTGGTGGGCGCCTCCGCAGGGTGCGGCACCACCGATTCGTGGGTGGACCCCACCTCGGCGCAGGGCTGGCCCGCCCAGTACGCCGACGCCGCCAACACCAGCTACACCGCCACCGCGGGCACCCCGGACCTGAAGCTGGCGTGGAGCCGCTCGGTCAAGGGTGAGCTCGACGCCGGCGCCGCGCTGGGCTCGGGCTCCTACCTCGCGGTCAACGGGCAGACCGCAGGGGGCTGCTCGCTGATGGTGTGGGAGATCGACAACAACGGCCGCCAGCGCTGGTGCACGCGGATGGTGCTCGGCGGCGGGTTCGCCAGCCCCCTGTTCGACCAGTTCGACAACCTCTACATCGGCCAGCCCGGTCTGATGCTGTCCTACCCGCCGACCCAGTGGGTTCGGTGGCGCCAGAATGTCATCGGAATGCCAACCACCACAAGGTTTCTCGGTGGTGGTCAACTTCTCGTCGTCACCCACCTCGGCCAGGTTCTGGTCTTCGACAGCCACCGCGGGGTGGTCACCGGAACCCCGATGGACCTCGTCGGGGGCCTGGACCCCACCGATTCCACGAGAGGCCTGACCGACTGCCCGCAGGGGCTGCCGCAGTGCCCGGTGTCCGCGCCGCCGGCCTTCTCCGCCGCGACCGAGACGATCGTGCTCGGTCTGTGGCAGCCCGGTGCCAAGGCGTCGGTTCTGGTCGGCCTGCAGTACCACCCAGGCCAGACCCCGCTGATCACCAAGGAGTGGACCAGCGATGCGGTAGCCGCCGGTGTGATCGCCGCTCCGGTGCTCTCCGGGGACGGCAAGACCGTCTACGTCACCGGCCGCAACCGCGAGCTCTGGGCGCTGAATACCGCGGACGGTAAGGCGAAATGGTCTGTGAGCCTTGGCTTCCAGCCACAGACGCCGCCCTCGATCGGACCCGGCGGTGTGATCGTCGCCGGCGGCGGGCCCGACACCCAACTCGTCGCACTCAAGGACGCCGGGGACCACGCCGAGGTGCAGTGGCGCCGCGGGGACGTCTCGCCGCTGACCACCTCCAGTCAGGCCGGTGCCAAGGTGGCCTACACCGTGGTGGCAAACGGAGCGGCGGGCCTGTCACTGCTGGCTTTCGACCTCACCGACGGCCGCACGCTGAAGGACTACCCGCTGCCGCAGGCCGACGGCTACCCGGTCGGCGTCTCGGTGGGCCACGACCGTCGGGTGGTGGTGGCCACCAACGCGGGCCAGGTATACAGCTTCGAACCCGCCTGAGCCTCAGAGCGCAAGCGGCGGAAGCGAACTGCGCGGCACCGACGCCGATGTGGCGCCGGCGTCGGACGGCAGCAGCTCACCCTGGCCGAAGTAGAAGATCACGGCGTCGTCGGTGATCGCGAAGTTCTGGTAGTGCGACGGGTCCATCCCGTCGCCGGTGGAGATGACACCGGTGAGTCCGCTCTGGCGTTCCAGTTCACGCTGCACGATTGGGAAGATCGCGGCCAGCGGCTTGGTGCCCGGGGCGAACAGGGTGTCGAAGGTGACCGGCTTGCCCCGGCCGACGTTGTAGGTGAAGGCCTTGTACCAGGTGGTCGGGTGCGCGCCACCGACGTCCTGGAACAGCTTGAGGACCACGCTGCGGGTCTGGGCCGAGGTGAATGTCTGTGAGGTGACGTCCATCTCGTAGGGCAGGTTCCGCGAGCCGGGCTGGGCGACGTTGACGAAGCCGTCGCGGTTCTGGGCCAGATAGTCGACGACGGACTGTTCGTCGGGGTAGTCGGTCGGGAACTGGACATCCATCGTGTAGGTGGGCGCGGTGGCGGTGACATGGCAGATGTTGCCCGCATCGACAGTTCCCCCGAATGCCGCGCAGTCGGTCTGGGCACCAGCTTGCGCGATGGTGGGTGAGCCCAGGAGTACACCGGCGGCCAGCAGTGCGGCCAGATTCGGTATGCGCATGCGTCGACAATCCTCGCGCTGAAGTACGGCCCCGGCGCCGTCGCCGCCAGCGTACCCGCGCTATGTCGCGCCGGCGGATGCTCTGCACAGGAAGACCACTGTGCGTTCGGAGGGGACGGCGCCGATGCGGGTGATCACCAGCGACAGCGGCGTGGCACCGCTGGGCCGCAACCGCCGCCGCAGTGCATCGGGGTCGACGTCAACGCCGCGCACCAGGATTTCCAGCGGACCGCAGTCTTGGTGTGAAAGTGCCTGCCGCAGAATCTTTTCCCGCAGCGGCACTTCGTCGATGACCTCGAAGCCGCGCACCCCCGGCGGCAGTTGGTCACCGGTGAGGTAGGCGATGTCGGGGTCGAGTTGCCACAGGCCGTGGCGGGTTGCGTACTGGCGCACCAGGCCGGCGCGCACGACGGCGCCGTCAGGGTCGACAATCCAGCGTCCCGGCGGTCCGGCCGGGCAGTCGTCGGGATCGGCGTCGGTGACCTGCTCGCCGCGGTCGAGCACCGAGGCCCGCCTGCGTACCCCGGGTTGGGCCAGCGGCGCCGACCACAGGCAGGCCTCCCGTACCGATCCGCCGGCCGAGGTCACTTCGATCTCGCCGTCGAACCCCAGCTCGTGCACCGCGGCGAAGTCTATGCCGGGTGCACATTTCACCACCGTCGCCCGGCCCTGATAGGCCGCGAGCACCGCATCCAGGGGCGGGGTGTAGGCCCGCGGGTCGAACCGGCGCCGCCCGCCGCTGCGCCGGGCGGGGTCGACGAGCACGACGGTGTCGCGGCTGACCGGAAGCAGCACGTCGGCCCGGCACAGCGGCACATCGGGCAGATTATGGTGGGCCATCGCCAGGCGCACCGGGTCGAGGTCGCTGCCCAGCACGAACGACGTGGTGGCAGCCAGGGCGGCCAGTTCGGTACCCACCGAGCAGGTGGCGTCGTGCACGTCGGCACCGGCTAGCCGCGCGGCCCGGTGCTGGGCGACCGGGGCTGCGGTGGCTTGTTGCAGGGCCTCGTCGGTGAACAGCCAGCCCGAGACGTCGGCCAGCCCGGCCAGCTTGGCGGCCGCTTTGCGGCGCAGCAGCGTGGTCTCGATGAGGACGGTGGTTCGCTCGCCGAAGCGCTGCCGGATGGCGGACACGTCGGCGACCCGGTCGGTCAGCGGGTAGCCGGCGACCGCGCCGAGTGCGGCGGTGCCGGCGTCGCTGGCCAGATAGGCGACGTCGTCGAGCCCGAAGGTCAGGACGGTTTTACCCCGGTGATCATCACGTTGTAGTACCAGCCCTTGGGCACCACACGACGCCACAGGTTGTCGTCGACCCAGCTGAGCCCGATCCAGCTGTTGAAGGCGAACTTGGCCCAGCCCCAGCCCAGCTTGCCCGGCGGCACCATGGCCTCGACGGTGCGCAGCGGCCAGCCCAGCATCGCTGCGGTGAACTCGGTGGTGGCGGTGGACACCTCGGTGGCGCCGGCGTTGCGGGCCATCCGCTCGAGGTCGGCGGGGTCGAAGGTGTGCAGGTCGACGACGGCCTCGAGCGCGGCAGCACGGGAGGACTCGTCGAGTTCGGCCTGGGGGCGGCGCCAGTCCTGCAGGCCGGGCAGCCGGGTGACGTTGGTGGCGACCCGCCAGGTCAGGGTGGACAGCGAGCGTGCGTAGGTGTTGCCCACGGTGGTCGGCTCACCGGCGAACACGAACCGGCCGCCGGGCTTGAGCACGCGCACCACCTCGCGCAGGGACTTCTCCACGTCGGGGATGTGGTGCAGCACCGCGTGGCCGACGACGAGGTCGAAGGTGTCGTCCTCGTACGGGATGCCCTCGGCGTCGGCGACGCGGCCGTCGATGTCCAGGCCCAGGTTCTGCCCGTTGCGGGTGGCGACCTTGACCATGCCCGGCGACAGGTCGGTCACCGAGCCGCGGCGAGCCACCCCGGCCTGGATGAGGTTCAGCAGGAAGAAGCCGCTGCCGCAGCCCAGTTCCAGCGCGCGGTCATACGGCAGCTGCCGCAACTCCTCGGGCGGGACGGTGGCGTCGAAGAGGTCGCGCGCGTAGTCCACGCACCGCTTGTCATAAGAGATCGACCATTTGTCGTCGTAGCTCTCGGCTTCCCAGTCGTGGTAGAGGATCTGGGCCAGCTTGCTGTCCTTGAGCGCAGCCTCGACCTGTTCCGCGGTGGCATGCGGATTGGGGGCTGGCAACTCCGGGTCAGTCGTCGTCATGGAGGGCAGCCTAACTGTCCGCACCCGCGGAGAAGACCTCGCCGTAGCGTTGTGCCTGCTCACCGGCGTTCAGGCCGCCGCCGACGAGGGCCTTGACACCCGCGAGTGCGGCCGGTGGGGCGTCGACGAAGCGGCCCGCCCAGGCTGCCGCGGCATCGAAGACGTTGTCGGGGGCCACCAGTTCGTCGACCAGTCCGAGCGTGAGGGCTTCCTTGGCCTCGACGAACCGGCCGCTGAACGCCAGCTCCTTGGCCCGGCCTGCCCCGACCACTCGGGCCAGCCGTTCACATCCACCGCCGCCGGGGACCAGTCCGGCCAGGATCTCGGTGGCGCCGAACTTGACGTTGTCGCCGCTGATCCGCCAGTCCGCGGCCAGCGCCAGGCTCAGTCCGCTGCCCAGCGCGTAGCCGGTGATCGCGGCCACGGTCGGCTTCGGGATCGTCGCGACGGCGTCGATCGCCTCTCGGCGCACCCGGTCGGCGGCCTCGGCCTCCCCACGGTCAAGGGTGCGCAACTCCGGGACGTCGTCGCCGGCGGAGAAGATTTGGTGGCCGCCGAAGAGCACGACGGTGGCGATGTCGTCGCGGCCACCGACCTCGGCTGCCGCCGATGCGAGTTCCCGGTAGGCCTGACGGGTCAGGGCGTTGGTGGGCGTGCGGGCCAGCAGCAGCACGCCGATACCCGGATACTGCTCACCGACGTGGACGCTGACGAACTCGCGCACGTGTCACTCCCCGCCGTAGCCCTGGGGGGCACGCCGGTTCCGCGCCGCGTTGTACCGGTCGCTGTTGAAGAACTCGATCTCCCAATTACCCTCGCGTACAGCAAGATTCGGCTGAACGACTACGATCTGGCGTTCCAGGGCCAGAACCTCGTCGACGGTGCGCCCGGCCAGGGAGTCCAGCTGGGTCCACGTCGGGGGCAGCAGGAACGACCGGCCCTGCGCGAAGTCCTCGATCGCGGCCTCGGGGCTGCTCCACGCCGCGTGGTCGGATTCGGTGTTCTGGCCGTCGGCGCGCTGCCCCTGCGGCAGGGCGCCGACGAAGAAGTAGGTGTCGTAGCGACGGGTGCGCTCCTCCTCGGGGGTCACCCAGTTGGCCCACGGCCGCAGCAGGTCGGCGCGCAACACCAGGTTCTCGCCGCGCAGGAAGTCTGAGAACGACAAGCTGCGGTCCACGAGGGCCGAGCGGGCCTGGTGGTAGACCGAGGCGTCGGCGACGATCCCGTCCGGGTCGTCAGCAGGTCCGGCGAACAGCACGCCGGACTCCTCGAACGTCTCACGCGCCGCCGCGCACACCAGCGCCTCGGCCAGATCGGCTTCGATCCCGAACCGCTGCGCCCACCACTGCGGGCCCGGCCCGTACCAGGCGATGTCGGAGTTGCGGTCGCGGTCGTCGACGCCTCCGCCGGGAAACACCATCACTCCGCCGGCGAACTCCATGCCGGAGTGCCGGCGCATGAGAAATACCGAGATCCCCTCGGGGGTGTCCTGAACCAGCATTACCGTCGCTGCCGGCCGCACCGGCAGCGGTTCGGGCTTGTCGGTCATGCTCTCCTCCTGTGCGCGGCGCGGGTACGCACCCGTCGCGCGAAGTAGCGGCCGTCGATGGTGTCCAGCGCGATGGACTGCCCGAACGCCGCCGACAGGTTGTCCGAGGTCAGCGTGTCCTGCAGCAGTCCGGCAGCAACCACTTCCCCTTCGGACAGGATCAGGCAGTGGCTGAAGCCGGGCGGGATCTCCTCGACGTGATGGGTGACCAGCACCATGGCCGGTGAATCCGGGTCGGCGGCAAGATCGGCCAGCCGGGCCACGAGTTCTTCGCGACCGCCGAGGTCCAGGCCGGCGGCCGGTTCGTCGAGCAGCAGCAGCTCAGGGTCGGTCATCAACGAGCGTGCGATCAGGACCCGCTTCCGCTCGCCCTCCGAAAGGGTGCCGTAGGTCCGCTCGGCCAGATGCTCGGCGCCCACGCTTTCGAGCATGTCGAGGGCCTGGGTGTAGTCGACGTCCTCGTAGGTTTCCCGCCACCGGCCCAGCACGGCGTAGCCGGCCGAGACCACCAGGTCGCGCACCACCTCGTCATCGGGAACCCGCTGGGAGAGCGCCGAGCTGCTCAGCCCGACCCGCTGACGCAGCTCGGACATGTCGACGCGGCCCAGCCGCTCACCGAGGACGTACGCGGTGCCCGACGACGGGTGTTCCATCGCGGCGGCGATGCGCAGCAGCGAGGTCTTGCCCGCGCCGTTGGGCCCGATGACCACCCAGCGTTCGTCGAGCTCGACCTGCCAGGTGACGGGTCCGACCAGGGTGCGGCCGCCGCGACGCAGCGAGACTTTCCGGAAGTCGATCAGCAGGTCGGGGTCGACCGCATCGGCGTTGTCGGACACTGCACCATCGTGCCGCATTCGGGTGCCGGGTCACCTGCCGGGGCGGCGGCGATCGGCGCCCATCCGCTGCGGGCCAGAACCGAGCGCGGGGTCAGCCGCAGCACCAGCTGAACCAGCGGCCCGATACCGAAGGCGTAGACGATCGTGCCGACTCCCACGCTGCCACCCAGCAGCCAGCCGCCTGCCAGCACGGTGGCCTCGATGCCGGTACGCACCAGGCGCACCGAAAGACCGCTTCGCGCAACGAGTCCCGTCATCAGCCCGTCACGGGGTCCAGGTCCCAGCCCGGCCCCCACGTAGAGCACGGTGGCCACCGCGTTGAGCAGGACGGCGCCCCGCATGAGCGCCACCCGCATCGACATCGTCTCCGGTGCCCGCAGTAGCGCCAGACCCGCGTCGACGGTGACGGCGATGACGACGACGTTGGCCACGGTTCCGATGCCGGGCTTGTTGCGCAACGGGATCCACGCCAGCAGGACGACGACGCCGACGACCGCCGATGCCATACCGATGCTCATCGGGGTGTGGCGCGCCAATCCTTGGTGGAAGACGTCCCACGGGTCGAGACCCAGGCCGGCCCGAACCATCATCGCCATCGAGAAGCCGTAACAGCACAAGCCGATCAGCAGGGCGCTCGCGCGGACCGCGGCGTTCATCGGTGGTCGGCGAACCGCACGCGGATCGCGTCGAGGTCGCTGCGCTGGCGGCGAAGATCGGCGTCGCCGTCGCCCCAGTCGCGCGAGGTGGGACTCCATGGGCCGGAATGCGGGTCGAGCAGTGCCGCCCACCGCTGCGCCACTCGGGAAAGCCAGGTATTCATGCCTCCATCGTTCGGCGTTACTGGCTTGCCAATCAATAGCCAGTCTGGCCATACTGGCATTCAAATGACGACAGCGATGGCGACCAGAGCGCTCGATCCAGACCTGCTGGCCCGCGAATTGGGCAACTGGCGCACGTCCAGCCGCAGTGGCCCCAGCTACCAGGCCCTCGCTGACGCACTGCGCATGCTGATCGTCGACGGCCGCCTGCCGGTCGGCTCGCGGCTGCCCAGCGAGCGCGCCCTGGCCGACGCGCTGCGGGTGTCTCGCACGACGATCACGGCCGCCTACACCGACCTGCGTGACAGCGGCTACCTGTACGCCCGCCGCGGCGCCCGCGCGACCACCGCGCTTCCGCACACTCCGGTCGCCGTCCCCGCCGAGTCGGCGCCGACGGTCAACCTCGCCGTCGCGGCCCTGGCTGCGCCCGCCAGCGCCGTGCAGGAGGCGTTCACCGAGGCCACCCGGCAGGCGGCGACCTACCTGCAGCAGACCGGGCACGACCTGCGCGGCGTGCTGGCACTGCGCACCGCGATCGCCGAGCGGTACTGCGCCAGAGGGCTTGCCACCGATCCCGACCAGATCATGGTGACCAGCGGGGCCCAGCATGCGATCGCCCTCATTCTCACCACCTACGCCCAGCCCGGCGACCGCGTACTCGTCGAACAGCCCACCTATCACGGGGCGCTCGCCGCGATCGCGACAGCCGGTGCGCGCCCGGTCCCGGTGGCGCTCACCCGAGACGGATGGGACATCGAGGCCCTGCACGCCGCGGTTCGCCAGCTCGCCCCAACCCTGGCCTACCTAGTGCCCGACAACCACAATCCGACCGGTCTGTCGATGCCTGCCGCTGACCGAAAACGGTTGGCGGCCATCATCTCCGAGACCCGCACGCGCACCATCGTCGACGAGACCATGACCGACGTCTGGCTCGACGAACCCGTGCCCGCACCGCTCGCCGCGTCGATGAACTCCCGCTCCGACCTGGTGATCACGGTGGGCTCGTTGTCCAAGTCGTTCTGGGCTGGGCTGCGCATCGGCTGGATCCGCGCCGAGCCGAGCACCCTTGCGACAATCCGCGCGATCCGGCCCTCGATCGATCTGGGCACCTCGGTGATCGAACAGCTCGCTGCCGCATACCTTCTCACCCACCGCGTCGATGACGTCCTGCCCGAACGCCGCGACATCCTGCGCGCCAGGCGCGCACTGCTGCTGAATCTGCTCGAGGAACACCTGCCGGAGTGGCATCCCCTACCCGGTGGTGGCGGCATGTCGCTCTGGGTGCGACTGCCGGCACCGGTCAGTTCGGCGCTGTGCGCGTCGGCGTCGCGGCTCGGGGTGGAACTGCCGCCGGGTCCGCGGTTCGGAGTCGACGGCACGCTGGAACGCTTCGTCCGGATTCCCTATACATTGCCCGAAGACCAGTTGTCCGAAGCTGTTTCACTGCTGAGCCGGGCCTGGCGCAGCGTGACCGGTTCGGCCACCCCCGACCAGTCGGCCGTGGTGGTCTAGACCCGCTACTGAGGCGGGATCTCGACCCGGCGCACTACACCGTCGACGGCGTCGGCCGCCTCGATCTCGGCGCGGGTGACCCCGAGGATGAACAGCACGGTGTCCAGGTAGGGATGGCTCAGCGAGGCGTCGGCGACCTCACGCAGCGCCGGCTTGGCGTTGAACGCCACGCCCAGGCCCGCCGCGGCGAGCATGTCGATGTCGTTGGCGCCGTCCCCGACGGCCACGGTCTGCTCCATCGGCACACCGGCGGCCTGGGCGAAATCGCGCAGCGCCTTGGCTTTTCCGGCGCGGTCGATGACCTGTCCCACCACCCGCCCGGTGAGCTTGCCGTCGACGATCTCCAACTCGTTGGCGGCCACGAAGTCGAGCATCAACTCGTGGGCCAGCGGGTCGATGACCTGGCGGAAACCGCCGGACACCACGCCACAGTGAAAACCCAAGCGGCGCAACGTCCGAATGGTGGTGCGTGCACCGGCGGTGAGCTCGAGCTGCTCGCTGACCTCGTCGAGGACCTCAGCGGGCAGACCGGCCAGCGTGGCCACCCGGGCGTGCAGCGACTCCGCGAAATCCAGCTCCCCGCGCATGGCTGCCTCGGTGATGGCGGCGACCGCCGCGCCCGCGCCGGCGCGTTCGGCGAGCATCTCGATGACCTCACCCTGGATCAGGGTGGAGTCGACGTCGAACACGATGAGGCGCTTGGCCCGTCGCTCCAGGCTGTAGTTCTCCACCGCGATGTCGACACCCTGCTCGGCGGCGACCCGAGCCAACAGGGTGCGCAACTCGGCGCCGACTCCGGGCGGAACCGAGACCCGCAGCTCCAGGCCAGTCACCGGATAGTCGGATACGCCCCGGATGAAGTCGATGTTGACGCCGAGCCCGGCGGCCTCGCGGGCCACCACGCCGAACGCGGCTGCGGTGATGGGCCGCCCGAGCACCACGATGGTGTGGGTGGACGGCTCACCGATGATCGGAACGTCATCGCTGGGCTCGATGGTGACGTCCAGCCCGACGCGGTGGATTGCCTCGGTCACATCGGTGCGTAACGTGTTGCCGGCCGCCACTTCCGGGCATCCCGACACCAGCACGCCCAGCGTCAGGCGTCCGCGGATCACCACCTGCTCGACGTTGAGCAGCTCCACATCGTGGCGCGAGAGCACCTCGAAGAGCGCCGACGTCACCCCTGGCTGATCGACCCCGGTGACGGTGATCAGCACCGACACCTTCTGTTTGGTCATACCTGGGGAGCGCTACTTTCCGTTCTAGGTGCGGACGTTCTCGTCCAGCCGCGTCACGTCACCGTCGGAGGGGCCGTGCGAACGGCCGATGTGGGCCTCGGCCCGCATCCGCTCCACCATGTGCGGGTAGTGCAGCTCGAATGCCGGACGCTCCGAACGGATTCGGGGCAGCTCGGTGAAGTTGTGCC
Source organism: Mycobacterium sp. DL592 (assembly GCF_011694515.1). Classification (NCBI taxonomy): domain Bacteria; kingdom Bacillati; phylum Actinomycetota; class Actinomycetes; order Mycobacteriales; family Mycobacteriaceae; genus Mycobacterium; species Mycobacterium sp. DL592. Next base: position 3,343,865 of record NZ_CP050192.1, read on the forward strand.
GCGGCGGCGGGCACGACGTCGCCCACTCCAGCGAGTTGCCGTAACCCCACGGGTCGTCGACCGTGACGACCTCGCCGTAACGCCAGCTCTTGAAGACGTTCCAGGCGAACGGCAGCACCGACACACCGAGGATGAACGCGCCGATGGTCGAGACGATGTTGAGCGTCTCGAAGCCGTCGGACGGCAGGTAGTCGGCGTAGCGGCGCGGCATGCCCTCATTTCCTACCCAGTGCTGGACCAGGAAGGTGGTGTGGAAGCCGATGAAGGTCAGCCAGAAGTGCAGCTTGCCCAGCCGCTCGTCGAGCAGCCGGCCCGTCATCTTCGGGAACCAGAAGTAGATGCCGGCGTAGGTGGCGAACACGATGGTGCCGAACAGCACGTAGTGGAAGTGCGCCACCACGAAGTAGCTGTCGGAGACGTGGAAGTCCAGCGGCGGGCTGGCAAGCAGCACACCGGAGAGACCACCGAGCAGGAACGTCACCAGGAAGCCCAGGGAGAACAGCATCGGCGTCTCGAACGTCAGCCGGCCCTTCCACATGGTGCCGATCCAGTTGAAGAACTTGATGCCCGTCGGAACGGCGATCAGGAACGTCATGAAGCTGAAGAACGGCAGCAGCACGCCGCCGGTGACGTACATGTGGTGCGCCCACACCGCCACCGACAGCGCCGCGATCGCGATCGTCGCGTAGATCAGGGTGGTGTAGCCGAAGATCGGCTTGCGGGAGAACACCGGGAAGATCTCCGAGACGATGCCGAAGAACGGCAGCGCGATGATGTACACCTCGGGGTGGCCGAAGAACCAGAACAGATGCTGGAACAGCATCGAGCCACCGTTGGCCGGGTCATAGATGTGCGCGCCCAGGTGGCGGTCAGCGGCCAGGCCGAACAGCGCCGCGGTCAGCAGCGGGAAGGCGACCAGCACCAGGATCGACGTGACGAAGATGTTCCAGGTGAAGATCGGCATCCGGAACATGGTCATGCCGGGGCAGCGCATGCAGACCACCGTGGTGATCATGTTGACCGCACCCAGGATGGTGCCAAGACCACCGACAGCCAGGCCCAGAACCCACAGGTCGCCGCCGGCGCCCGGGGAATGGATGGCATCCGAGAGCGGTGTGTAGGCGGTCCAGCCGAAGTCGGCCGCGCCGCCGGGGGTGATGAAGCCGGCCAGCGCGATGAGGGCGCCGAAGAGGAACAGCCAGAACGACAATGCGTTGAGCCGCGGGAAGGCGACGTCGGGGGCGCCGATCTGCAGCGGCAGCACCAGGTTGGCGAACCCGAACACGATCGGGGTGGCGTAGAACAGCAGCATCGCCGTGCCGTGCATGGTGAACAGCTGGTTGTACTGCTCATTGGACAGGAACTGCAGTCCGGGGACCGCCAACTCCGCCCGGATGAACAGTGCCATCAGGCCGCCCATGAAGAAGAAGATGAAGCAGGCGACGCAATACATGATCCCGATCAGCTTGTGATCGGTCGTGGTGATCAGCTTGTAGATCAGGTTGCCTTTGGGGCCCATCCGCGCCGGAAAAGCACGCTTGGCCTCGAGTTCTCCCTGTGAAGGCACAACGGCAGTCAACAGTCCTCCAAAATTTCCGTACCCGGTTAGCACCCCGAGAACATGGTGTTGATCCTAACCTCACGCCGCCCTCTGCGGAGGGTGGGTCCTACATTGCGTCGTATTACCGTCACGAGCACGCCGTCCGCAGCTCAGCGGCGCGTTCGCGGCCAGGTGTTACGGTCGGCGGCGTGCGGTCGCGCAGTCTTGTTCCGGGTGTGGTGGTGTCCGCGGTCGCGGTCCTCGCGGCGCTCGCGATGACCCTCGTCAGCGGGTGTTCGGGTTCGTCGCAGGCGCCGCCGCAGGCCACCAGCAGCGTGATCACCAGCACCACCAAGATCGCCGGCGCCGGAGTGCTGGGCAATCAGCGTCGCCCCGATGAGTCCTGCGCACCCGTGCCGGCCCGCCTGGATCCGGCTCCCCCGCCGCCGGTGCGCCACGCCGCCGGCGAGACGGCGGTAGTGGCAGACCCGCAGCGCATCGTGGTCCTGGCCGGCGACGAGCTCGACGCGCTGTGCGCGCTGGGGCTGCAGTCGCGGATCGTGGCGGCCGCGTTGCCGGACGGTGCCGACAGCCAGCCGTCCTATCTGGGCACCGTCATCCACGACGTACCCGGCGCCGGGTCCCGCAGCGCTCCGGACCTCGCCGCCGTCGCCGCGGCCAAACCGGATCTCATTCTGGGCTCGGCGGGCCTGACGCCGCAGGCGTACCCGCAGCTCGCGGCGATCGCGCCGACGGTGTTCACCGATGCGCCCGGGGCCAAATGGCAGGACAACCTGCGTACCGTCGGCGCGGCGACGGGACGGACCGAGGCCACCAACGAGGTGATCGCGGCGTTCACCGACCGCGCCCGCCAGGCCGGCGCCGACGCCGACGCCGGCCACTTCCAAGCCTCCGTCGTCCAGTTCACCGACACCACGATGCGGATCTGGGGTGCCGACAACTTTCCCGCCAGCGTGCTTGCTGACGTCGGCGTGGATCGCCCTGCGGCGCAACGGTTTACCGACAAGCCCTACGTCGAGATCGGGATCAGTGACGCCGACCTCGACCGCTCCCCCGACTTCTCCCCGGCCGACGGCGACATCCTCTATCTGTCGTTCGCCTCGCCGGCGGCCAAGGACCGCGCACCGGCGGTGTTGGAGAGCGCGGCGTGGCGCAAGCTGTCGGCCAACCGTGACAACCGGGTCTTCATCGTCAACAACGAGATCTGGCAGACCGGCCGGGGTGTGATCGCCGCCCGCGGCATCATCGACGACCTGCGCTGGCTCAACGCACCGATCAACTGAGGCGGTGCCGTCGAATTTCACGTTTCGCAGGACAAGTGCGAGTGGAGCGCGGCAAAACGTGAAATTCGACTGCCCCAGGTAACGCTCGACGGTCCCAGGTAACGTTCGCCCTGTGTTCCATGTGCTGACGATCAAGTACGAGAAGCCGGTCGAAGTCATCGATCAGACCCGGCCCGCCCATCTCGCCTGGCTCAACGACGAAGTCGCGGCGGGACGCATCCTGCTGGCCGGCCGCCAGGACTCCGGCGCCGGCGGCGTGCTGATCACCGGCGACATCAGCGTCGAGGAAGCCCAGGACATCATCGCTCGCGACCCGTACACGCTGGCCGGTATCGTCAGCTACGAACGTCTCTCGTTCAACGGCGGAGTCCGCGCACCGGGGCTCTGATCCGCCGGGGCGGGATTAATCCGCCCGCCCGCCTTGGTTATTGCTGACGGCCGCACTGTCGCGGACCGCCATATGAAGCTGAATTTGATCAGTGCTGATTTGACGACGATAAAAGGAACACCATGAGCACAGTTACCGCTTACGCAGCGACGTCTGCCACCGAACCGCTGGCCAAGACCACCGTCACCCGCCGCGATGTCGGCCCCTACGACGTCCAGTTCGACATCCATTTCGCCGGCATCTGCCACTCCGACATCCATACCGTGCGCGCCGAATGGGGTCAGCCCAGCTACCCGGTCGTACCCGGCCACGAGATCGCCGGTGTAGTCACCGAGGTCGGTCCCGAGGTCACCAAGTTCAAGGTCGGTGACCGAGTCGGTGTGGGCTGCTTCGTCGACTCCTGCCGGGAGTGCAAGAACTGCAAGGCCGGCCTGGAGCAGTACTGCACCGGCGGCGGAAACATCGGCACCTACAACGCGATCGGCCGCGACGGCCTGCCGACCTACGGCGGCTACAGCGGCAGCATCGTCGTCGACGAGAACTATGTCCTGAACATCCCGGACGGGCTCGCTCTCGACGCGGCCGCACCGCTGCTGTGCGCCGGCGTCACCACCTATTCGCCGCTGCGGCACTGGAATGCCGGTCCCGGCAAGCGAATTGCGATCGTGGGCCTCGGCGGCCTGGGCCACATGGGCGTCAAGCTCGCCAAGGCGATGGGCGCCGAGGTGACCGTGCTCTCGCAGTCGCTGAAGAAGATGGAAGACGGCCTGCGACTGGGCGCGGACCACTACTATGCGACCGCCGACCGGGACACCTTCAAGAACCTGCGCAACTCGTTCGACCTGATTCTCAACACCGTGTCGGCCGATCTCGACCTGGGCCGGTTCCTCGGAATGCTGGATCTCGACGGCACGTTCGTCGAACTGGGCCTGCCCGAAAACCCGCTTGTGGTGCCGTCTTTCCCGCTCGTGGGTATGCGGCGCAACCTGTCGGGTTCGATGATCGGCGGCATCGCCGAGACCCAGGAGATGCTGGACTTCTGCGCCGAGCACAACGTCGGCCCCGAGATCGAAGTGATCGAGCCGGATTACATCAACGAAGCCTACGAGCGGGTTGTCGCCAGCGACGTCCGCTACCGGTTTGTGATCGACACGGCCTCGCTGCGCGAGCAGTAGGCCGGTCGCAAGCTCAGGCCGGTTGCGGGATCGGGGCGCCGGTGGCGAGTTCGGCGTACTGCCGCATGAGCCGTAGTGCGGTGTCCCGATTCAGCTGTGGGTCGCGCGCGACGATGCGGTAGCCGAAGTAGTCCTCCATCGACATCAGCGTCATCGCGATGTCGTTGGCCGAGCCACTGAGATGAAACACCCCGGCCCGGGCTCCCGCGTCGAGCAGATCGGCGTACAGGCCGACCTGACGGTGGTAGATCCCTTGCACGTCGCGGCGGGTGTCCAGATCGAATCCGGCCGCCAGGACGGCTCGCCAGATGGCGCGCCATTCGGCATCCTCCGGGCCGGTGGGCAGTCCCGCGGCGATCGTCTGCGCGAGCTGCTCGCACGGATCGCCGGTCTCGGTGCGTAACCGAAGCCGGTCGTCGTAGAACCGGACGTCGGAGCGCAGAGCGAGCTCGGAGAGCAGTTCGGTCATGTCCTTGAAGTAATACCGCACCGCATTGGTGGTCAGGCCCAGCTCCGCGGCGACGTCGGCGAGCTTGAGGGTGGCCAGGTCATGGCGTTCGATGAGCAGGATCGCGGCGTCCATGATGTCGGCACGCCGCTGTGCCTGCCGATTCGGACGTGCCATACCCGCATCACTCCTGTCGTTCGGCCGGGATGATCCACCCTATTTTGCCCGTCCTCTTGCGTGCTGCGTCACACGAGCGCATAGTTCTTTTCCAATCAGGAAAAGAACTATGCGTGAAGCGAGCGTGACCACATGCGTGCCAGAGACCTCGGCGTCGTCATCGGGGAACATCCGACCGGGCCGCATAACGCCGTCACCGACGTGCCCGGCGTCCGAGTGGGGCACACCACCATCACGTCCGACGACCCGCATACCGTGCGCACCGGCGTCACCGCCGTCATCCCCCACGACCGAATCTGGACCGAGCCGGTGTTCGCCGGCGCGCACCGTCTCAATGGCAGCGGCGAACTGACGGGTCTGGAATGGATCCGCGAGTCCGGCGAACTCACCTCCGCGATCGGGCTGACCAACACCCACAGCGTCGGTGTGGTCCGCGACGAACTGGTGGCGGCGCAGGTGCGGGCCCGCGGCGAAGGCGCCTACTGGTCGCTACCGGTGGTCGGCGAGACCTATGACGGTCTACTCAACGACATCAACGGTTTTCACGTGCGCCCCGAGCATGTGCGGGCTGCGCTGGACAATGCCTGCAGTGAGCCGCCCGCCGAGGGCAACGTCGGCGGTGGGACGGGCATGATCTGCCACGGCTTCAAGGGCGGTATCGGTACCGCCTCCCGAATCACCGAAACCGCCGCGGGCCGATACACCGTCGGCGTCCTGGTGCAGGCGAATCATGGCCGGCGTGAACGACTTCGGATCAATGGCGTGCCGGTCGGCGAGAAGATCGACTCCGCAGCGGTACCGCTGCCCGAACTCCCCGCCCGTTACGAACCGGGGTCGGGCTCGATCATCGTCATCGTCGCCACCGACGCCCCACTGCTGCCCCACCAATGCCGCCGGGTGGCTCAGCGTTCGGCGCTGGCGGTCAGCCGGCTCGGCGGCAGTGGCGAGCAGTACAGCGGCGACCTCATGTTGGCGTTCTCCACCGGCAACCGGGGCATCCCGCCGTACGCGTGGGACGAGGATCCGGCGACCTCGCGCCCCGAGGTACCGCTTCGAATGGTGGCACCGCAGTTGATGACTCGACTGTTCGACCTGACCATCGAGGCCACCGAAGAGGCGATCGTCAACGCCATGGTCGCCGCCACCACGATGACCGGCCTCAATGGCTTGACCGCCCACGCACTCGACCACGACCTGCTTCGCCACACGCTGTTCCCCACCGCCCCATCACTTCAGGAGATCTCGTGACCACACCCACCACAACAGAGGGGCGCCGCCTGAGCGGGCGTCTCGGGCCGATCGGCATCGTGTTCATGGTTGTCGCGGCGGCCGCCCCACTGACCGTCATCGGCGGCAACATGCCCTTGGCGATGGGATTGGGCAACGGTGCGGGTGCCCCGATGGGATTCGTGATCGCCGCGCTGGTGCTCCTGGTCTTCAGCGTCGGGTTCGTCACCATGACCCCGTACGTACCCGAGGCCGGTGCGTTCTTCTCCTATGTGACAGTCGGACTCGGTGAACGGATGGGCAAGGGCATCGCGGTCGTCGCGCTGATCGCCTACACCGCGATCCAGATCGGCATCTACGGCTATATCGGCTGGGCCATCAATGACACCGTCACGCACTTTCATGGACCGGTCATCCCGTGGCCGGTGTACTCGTTCATCGTTCTGGCCATCGTCGCGGTACTCGGCTACCGGCACATCGATCTGAGCGCCAAGGTGCTCGGTGTGGCACTGGCCCTCGAGATCGGCATCGTCGTCATCCTGGACCTGGTGATGGTGTCCCACCCCAGCCCGGCCGGCGTCACATTGAGCTCGTTCGATCCCGCCGTCTTCACCGACGGGACGCTGGGCATCGCCGTGCTGTTCGCACTCACCGGGTTCATCGGTTTCGAGGCCACCGCGGTGTTCCGCGACGAGGCGCGCGACCCCGAGCGCACCATTCCGATTGCCACGTACGCCGCGGTCATCATCATCGGCGCGTTCTACACCGTCACGGTGTGGGCGTTCGTCGTCGCCCTCGGACCCGATCAGGTCACCGCAGTAGCTCAGAAAACCCTTGCCGGAGAGGGCAATATGCTGCTGGACACCACCGGCGACATGCTCGGGACCATCGGCCGCGACATCGTCAACGTGCTTCTGCTGACCAGTCTGTTCGCCTGCGTGCTGTCATTCCACAACGTGATCGCGCGATACCAGTTCGTGCTGGCCGGAAAGGGTTTGCTACCGGCCAGACTCGCCGCGGTCCACGACAACCACGAGTCACCGGCATTCTCATCGGTGGTGCAGACGGTCACCGCCGCCATCATCGTCGCAGTACTGGCAGTCTTGGGCATCGATCCGCTGGTCGGTGTCTTCGGCTCCATGGCGGGCATCGCCACGGTCGGCATGGTCGTGTTGATGCTGACCACGTCGGTCGCGGTGCTGGTGTTCTTCATTCGAGGACGCGCACCGGGCCGGCTGTGGACCACCCGCCTGGCACCGGCGCTCGCGGTTCTGGGCTTGCTGGAAAGCCTGTGGCTGGTGCTGTCGAACTTCACGTTGGTCACCGGCGGCAGCGCCACACTGAGCGCCGTCCTGGCCGCTATTCCGTTCGTCGGGCTGATCGCCGGTGCGCTCGCCTGGCGGCCGTCGCAGTCGGCGGCCTAGTTCGCGGTATCGCCCAACTCGATGCCGGCCAGGGGCCACCCGCCGGCCGCCAGCTTCGCGGCGACCCGCTGGATATTCTCCGGGCCGGCGTCGTGGTGTGCGACATCTTTGATGAAGTCGGCGATCTCGTCGTGGTCGATCTGGTGGCCGGCCGGTGCCTTGGCCTCGGCCTCGGCGATCTCGCGGACGACTTCGGCGACCTGCTCTTCGGTCAGCGGAGTGCTGCGAAGCAGTGCCAGCAGCGGTACCCGGTCCGGCCCGGGGACACCGCTGGGATATCCGGCGCGCAGCCAGGTGAGGACCTTATTGACGAGCGAGGGCGAAGTCACGGTGATCAGTGTCGCCGCCGGCGGCCGACGGCGCCAGCAGCGGCTACACAGTTGGCTGGGGGTTCACCGCACGTTCACCGCCTAGAGTCACCGGATGAGGCTCCGGTCGTTTCGCCTACTTGCCGCAGGCATCGCGGCGCTGGCGGTGACCGCATTCTCCGGTGCCGCGCCGGCCGGCGCCGCCGGGCCACTGCCGACCGACCAGATCGCGACGCCACCGCCTATCAGGCGGCGCTGAACAACCCCGGTGCGCTGTGGCTCGTCGACGGCGCCACCCGGGTGCTGGCGGTCAACCCCTACCCGCTGGCCGACGCCTGCCCCTGAGCACGGCTTGGATTGTCGGTACCCACCACTAGCGTTCCCGTGAACGTAGCCAGGAGGGTAAGCAAGGTGGGGCAGGGCCAGGGCAATAGCGGGTGCTTCTCGGGGGCAGGCGGGTTCGTCTTCGTCCTCATCATTCTCATTGCCACGGTGCCCAAAGAGGTCTGGATCGGTCTCGGTGCCACAGTGGCCGCCGTGGCCCTGATCGTGGTGACCGTGAAGGCGGCAGCTGCCCACGACAAGAATCGGGCCGCAGCCGAGGAACAGGCACGCGTCGAGAAAGCCGCCCGGGAGGCGGCCGCCAAGCGCGAACGCGAAGAAAAGGCGCGCAAGGTCCGGCAACACCGCATCGACACCCTGGGTGCGCAAAACGCTCAACTGGTGGAATCAACCCTCGGCGCGGTGAAGCAGATCACCGCATCGGAGGCCGCCCGCGAAGGGTGGCTCGGAGACGTGGATTTCACGGCCGACATCACGAGAATCACCAACGGTTTCGAAAAAGCTTACGCGCTAAGAAAAGTCGCCAACGAGTTGTCCGCCTTGGACAACCCCGGCGCCGATGACAGAACGCTGCTGGCGGAGGCACAAGCAACTGTCACCGATCTGGAATGCGCTGCCCTGGAACGGGTCGGACTGATCGCCAAGTGCGCCAACGAAGCTCAATTGGTCGACCAATCACTGCGCGCCGAACGCAGGGACGCAAGAACGGCAGAGCAACGCGCGCAATTGCACGCCGAGTTGAGCGCCATGCTGTACGGGATCGAAGCGACTCCCAATGTCGCCCCGACGAACTCGGCGGCGGAGTCGGTGATGGCGCGGGTGGCGGCCTACCGCGAGATCAAAAACCAGATTCAGCGGACCCGACAGCACGGCGACCAATGACCTAATACCGGGCACCGCCGTCCCGCAACGAGAAGCCTTTCGGCGCGAGCACCCGGGACGAACGGCCCTAGAGGACGATTTCCCGTGCGAGGACCTTGAGCTATGTGGCACCACGACGTCAGCGATGCGATCGCGGTGACTGCTGTCCATCGACCAGTGAACGCCAGTGACGTACCGGGCCGTCTTCCCCGGACTCATTCGCGCCCTCGAGCGGCCGGGCACGGTGCTGGGCCACATCGGCGACCAGACGTTGTTCTACGCCAGGGCGATCGGGGGCATCCCCTATGCGGTGCGCTGGTACCGCAGTGAGATTGTCCGGCTGATCGCCGAGATCAGCATGGGCGCCGGCGTGCTGGCGATGATCGGCGGGACACTCGTCGTCGTCGGCTTTCTGACCGTGGCCACCGGCGGCACGCTGGCCGTGCAGGGTTACAGCTCGCTGGGCAATATCGGCATCGAGGCGCTCACCGGGTTCCTCGCGGCGTTCATCAACGTGCGGATCTCCGCGCCGGTGGTCGCCGGGATCGGTCTGGCCGCCACGTTCGGCGCAGGGGTAACCGCCCAACTCGGGGCGATGCGGGTCAGCGAGGAGATCGACGCCCTCGAAGCGATGTCGATCCGGCCGATCGCGTTTCTGGTCAGCACCCGGATCGCCGCCGGGATGGTGTCGATCGCACCGCTGTACGCGGTTGCGGTCATCCTGTCGTTTCTGGCCAGCCGCTACACCACCGTCGCGCTGTTAGGGCAGTCGGCGGGCCTTTACGACCACTACTTCTCGACGTTCCTCAATCCGATCGACCTGTTGTGGTCGTTCACCCAGGCCATCCTGATGGCGTTGGCAATCCTGTTGATACACACCTACTTCGGCTTCTTCGCCTCGGGTGGACCCTCAGGTGTCGGTGTCGCGACCGGTGACGCCGTGCGCACATCGCTGGTCGTCGTCGTGTCGGTGACGCTGCTCGTCTCGCTGGCCATCTACGGCGGTGGAGGCGGGTTCAATCTGGCGGGGTGACCCGCCAGGATCAGAAGTCCCAGTCCTCGTCCTCGGTGACGACGGCCTTGCCGATCACGTAGCTCGACCCCGAGCCCGAGAAGAAGTCGTGGTTCTCATCGGCGTTCGGTGATAGCGCCGACAGGATGGCCGGGTTCACCTCGGTCTCGTCCTTGGGGAACAGCGCCTCGAAGCCCATGTTCATCAGCGCCTTGTTGGCGTTGTAGCGCAGGTACTTCTTGACGTCCTCGGTCAGGCCGACCGCGTCGTAGAGATCCTGGGTGTACTCAATCTCGTTCTCGTACAAGGCAAACAGCAGCTCGTAGGCGTAGTCCTTGAGTTCCTGCTTGCGCTCGTCGCTCTCCAGGGCGTAGCCCTTCTGGAACTTGTAGCCGATGTAGTAGGCGTGCACTGCCTCGTCGCGGATGATCAGCCGGATCAGGTCGGCGGTGTTGGTCAGCTTGGCCCGGCTCGACCAGTACATCGGCAGGTAGAACCCGGAGTAGAACAGGAACGCCTCCAGGAACACCGAAGCGATCTTGCGCTTGAGCGGATCGTCGCCGCGGTAGTAGTCGAGGATGATCTGCGCCTTGCGCTGCAGGTTGACGTTCTCCTCCGACCAGCGGAAGGCCTCATCGATGTCGACTGTCGAGCACAGCGTGGAGAAGATCGAGCTGTAGCTCTTGGCGTGCACCGACTCCATGAAGGTGATGTTGGTCAGTACCGCTTCTTCGTGCGGGGTGAGTGCGTCGGGGATCATGCTGACCGACCCGACGGTGCTCTGGATGGTGTCGAGCAGGGTCAGGCCGGTGAACACCCGCATGGTCAGCTGCTTCTCGGCGTCGGTCAGCGTGTTCCAGGACGGGATGTCATTGGACACCGGGACCTTCTCGGGCAACCAGAAGTTGCCGGTCAGCCGATCCCATACCTCGGCGTCCTTCTCATCAATGACACGGTTCCAGTTGATCGCCGTTGCCCGGTCGATCAGCTTCGTCCCATCGCTCACCGAAACCCCACTTCACCACGATGTTTTGTCCGTTTCCGGCTGATGACCAAACACTACCCCTGGGGTCCGACAACACACCGCAACACAACAAGTTGTGTTTCACCGATCTCGAACGCACAGGTCGGCCGGGCGTGGCGCACGCCGTCGGCGTGTCGGCGCGCCTCAGCTCGGCCTCAGCTCGTTGATGCCCGCCGGAACCGCCATGGCCGTCGGCTCCGTCCGACGCCGGAGAACCGGTACTCCGAACGTTTCAGCGAACGCGTCGCCAGCCAGTACTGCCAGGTCATGCCGCTCCACAGCGTGCGGTTCTTGCCGTGCTCGTCGAGATACCAGCTGCTGCAGCCGCCGGTGTTCCACACCGAGCGTTCCAGGGCCTCGTGCAGCTCGGCGTTGAACGCGTCCTGCGCAGCCCGGGTCGGGGCCAGGGCCTGCGCGCCGGCCTTGTCGACCGCGGCGATCGCCTGCCCGACGTAGCCGATCTGAGACTCGATCATGAAGACCACCGAGTTGTGTCCGAGCCCGGTGTTGGGGCCCAGCAGGAAGAACAGGTTCGGCATGTCGGCCACCGCGACCCCGCGGTGCGCCTGGACCCCCTCGCGGTTCCACCGGTCGACCAGATCCCCGCCGCCTGGGCCCTTGATGTCGACGTAGGTGTAGGAGTCGGTGACGTGGAACCCGGTGGCGAACACGATGACGTCGACGTCGCGCTCGGTTCCGTCGGCGGTGACGATCCCGGTGGGTGTGATGCGGGCGATGCGATCGGTCACCAGCTCCGAGCGGGGATTGGCGATCGCCCGGAAGTAGTTGTCCGAGAACAGGACCCGCTTGCAGCCGACCCGGTAGTTCGGCGTGAGCCTGCGGCGTAGCTCCGGGTCGCGGACCTGGCGGCGAATGTTCCACTTGCCGGCCAGCTCGCCGAGGGTGAGCAGTTCAGGGCGCTTCGTCATCGCGAAACCCAGCGACTCCTGGAACCAGTAGATGCCGTTGCGCACCAGCGCGCGGGCGCCCGGCACCGTGGCGAAGGCCTCCCGCAGCCGGGCTGGGATCGCGTCGTTGCGCCGCGGCAGCACCCAGGCCGGGGTGCGCTGGTAGAGCTGCAACTGCCCCACCTGGTCGACGATCTGCGGCACGATCTGGATGGCGCTGGCACCGGTGCCGACCACAGCCACACGCTTGCCGGTGAGATCGACGTTGTGATCCCACTGTGCGGAGTGGAACGCCGAGCCGCCGAACTCGTCGAGTCCTTCGATGTCGGGGATGGACGGGATGTGCAATGCGCCGGCGCCGGAGATGAGGAACTGCGCGACATACTCCTGGCCGTCCTTGGTGAAGACGTGCCACCGGTAGTCGGTGTCGTCCCAGTGCGCCCGGTCGACGTGGGCGCCGAAGCGGATGTAGCGCGCCAGTCCGTACTTGTCGGCGACACCTTGGAGGTAGGCCAGGATCTCGGGCTGGAAGGACCACACGTGGTTCCAGTCCGCCTTGGGCTCGAACGAGAACGAATACAGATGTGCCGGGATGTCGCACGCGCATCCGGGATAGGTGTTGTCCCGCCAGGTGCCGCCGATCCCGTCAGCCTTCTCCAGGATCAGGAAGTCGACGCCGCGGCGCTGCAGTTCGACGGCCATCCCGAGTCCGGAGAACCCGGTGCCGATGACGAGGGCCCGGGTGTGGACGGGGGTCCTGGCCGGGGATTCGGCGGGGGCCTGCGATTCGGCGACGGTCATGCCCACCAAAGTACCCAATACCGCCGGTATCGGCTAAAGGGTCTTTCGGCCCGGGATTCGGTGCGCTCAGCTGACGGCGGCGCGTCGCGGCATGGCGTCGCGGATCGGCCGGTTCTGGTCGAGGTCGATCCCCAGCAGTTCAGCGGTTCCGTCGATGGTGCCGAGCATGATCGTCGTCAGGTGTTTGACGAAGTCGTCCGAGGGCATCCGCCGCGGGCTGGTGGGGTCGGGACCCAGCCACCAGTCGGTGGCCGCCGACGCCGACCCGAACGTTGCCGACGCGGCCAGCTGCAGCGCCGCCGGGTCGAGCTCCATCTCCCGCAGTTCGTGGTTGAACATCTCCGCGATCGCCATGGTGATCTCGCGTCCCTCGTTGAGGGCCCGCACCGTCGACTCGGACTGCTCGGGGAAGCGGCCCTGCAGCATGAAGCGCAGCACGTTGGGGTGCTGGTCAACGAGGTTGACGTATTCGGCGACGCTGCGGCGGATCAGCTCGCGGACCGGATCCTTGGCGAAGTCGATGTTGGGGAAGATCGCGGCCCAGAGCATGTCGCGCAGCCGGGCGCCGATCGCCTGGAACAGGTCGGATTTGTCGGTGAAGTGCCGGTAGATCTTCGGCTTGGCGGTGCCGGCTTCCTCGGCGATCTCGCGAAGGCTGACTTCGGGCCCGCGCTTGTCGATCGCACGGAACGAGGCGTCGACGATCTCCGCGCGGACCTTCTTGCGGTGCTCGCGCCACCGTTCGCTGCGCGCGTCGACCTTGCCGGAATCGGCCCCCGGCCGCGGCCGTGTCACTCTGCGCACGTCATGCACTGTACCTGCCGGTATTGGCTGACCAGGGCGACTCGTGACGAGGTCACTGTTTCGTCCCCACTGCGGGGGCGTTCACGCCGGGAGCGGTTCAACTTTCTCAGCTAGCATCGGACGGGTCGGGCCATTGAGTGAGACGAGGAGTTGTGACCGAGCGATTCGACGTGGTCATTGCCGGCGGCGGTCCCTCGGGAGCCGCCGCAGCCTGGCAGGCCGCGCAGACCGGTGCCAAAGTGGTGGTCCTGGACAAGGCGGAGTTTCCCCGCGACAAACCCTGCGGTGACGGGCTCACCGCCCGTGCGGTCAGCTATCTGCAGAAGATGGGCCTGGCCCACGAGGTGTCCCAGTTCCACCGCATCAGCGGTGTGACGGTGTATTCCCCCTCGGAGTGGGACCTGTCCTTCCCCCAACGTCCCGGCATGCCCGACCACGGCCACACCGCCAGCCGCACCGAGCTCGACACCCTGTTGCTCAAGCACGCCGAGTCCGCGGGCGCGGTGGTCCGCCAGGGCGCCGAGGTCGCCGGGCCGGAACTCGACGAACGCGGCCGAGTGGTCGGCGTCGTGCTCAAGAACGGCGAGAAGGTCTTCGGCGACGCGGTCATCGCGGCCGATGGCGCCTACTCCCCCATCAAGCGGGCGCTGAAGATCGACTCGGACTACAACGGCTACTCCGCGATCGCGATCCGCTCGGAGATGCACGCCAACCGGGCCGACTCCGACCGCTTCGAGATCTACCTCAAGCTGCTGTTCCAGGGCGACCAGCTGCCCGGCTACGGCTGGATCTTCCCGATGGGCGGCGGCCGGTTCAACATCGGGTTGGGCTACGTCAACAGCTACAAGAACTGGCAATCCATCAACGCCACCCACTTCTTCGGCGACTTCCTCAACAGTCTTCCGCGGGAGTGGGAGCTGCCCTCGGTCGAGGAACTGAAGAAGAACAAGACCGTGCGGGCGTGGCGGCTGCCGATGGGCTTCACCGCGTGGCCGCCGTGGCGTCCCGGGGTGCTGTTCGCCGGCGACTCGCTCGGCGCCGGTAAGCCGGTGTCCGGTGCAGGCATCTCGAAGGCGCTCGAGTCCGGGCTGGCTGCCGGCGAGTGCGCGATGGCCGCACTGGAGAACGGCGGGCCCGACGACTTCACCAACTACCAGCTGCGGATGGAAGCGGCCTGGGGGCGCGAGTACAAGCGTGGGCGCTTCTTCAACAAGCTCGCCGGCTACCCGAAGGTCGCCGAGACAGGCCTGAAGCTGTTGGACAACCACACCTTCCGCGACTTCCTGCTCAAGTCGCTGTACAAGAAGCAACAGAGCCCGTCGCACACCTAGTCTGGGCGCATGGTCGGTGACGGCACGGTGACGCTGACGCCAGGCCTCACCGACGACGAGTTGGCGCGCGTCGAGGACGAGTTCGGTTTCGAGTTCGCCGACGACCATCGGTCGTTTCTGGCGGACGCTCTGCCGGTCGGGGATTCGTGGCCCGACTGGCGCAACGGGCCGCGCCGGGGCCTTCAGCAGCAATTGCAGTTGCCCGTCGAGGGAATCGTGTTCGCTGTCGAATGGCGCGACTTCTGGGGTGCCGAGTGGGGCGCACGTCCGGCCCGGATGAAAGACGCCCTGCGCAGCGCGCGATATCAGCTGGCGCGGGTGCCGCAGCTGGTGCCGGTGCATTCCAATCGCTATCTTGCCGGCGGGCGCGGGACACACGGCAATCCCGTGCTCTCGGTGTATCAGGCCGACGTAACCTGCTGCGGCACCGACCTTTTCACCTACATCGACAGCGATTTCGGGCGCAGCGAGCCCGTGACGTCGCCGCGGCAGACGGTGCCGTTCTGGTCTGAGCTGATCGGCTGACGAACGCTAGCTGCCCACGCCCAGGGTGTAGGACGTCATCGACAGCGAGCCGTATTCGCATCCGTCGGTGAGCACCTCGGGTGTGTCGTTCTGGGCGGCAGCCAGCCCGGCGAAGTACAGCAGCGGGATGAAGTGATCCGGCGTGGGCACCGCCGCGTCGTAGTCGGCGTCGGCCTGCAACCCTGCAGCCCCGGACGGATTGTCGAGGATCTGGGCCCGCGCGGCGTCGTCGAAGCGCAATGCCCAATCGAAACCGTTGTCCCCCATCGAGGGCTGCATCGCGCCCAGGTTGTGCACCACGTTGCCGCTGCCCACGATCAGCACCCCGTGCTCGCGCAGCGCTGCCAGCTTGGCGCCGAGTTCGAGGTGGTAGTCCAGCGGCTTGTAGGCGTTGATGGACAGTTGCACCACCGGCACCGAGTGGTCCGGGAAGGCGTGCGCCAGCACCGACCAGGTGCCGTGGTCGATGCCCCAGCTGTCGAGGTCGGCGCCCACCCAGGTCGGCTTGACGACGTCGGCGATCTCCTCGGCGAGATCCGGCAGACCCGGTGCCGGGTACTGCATTTCGAAGAGTTCGGTGGGAAAGCCATAGAAGTCGTGGATGGTGCGCGGACGGACCATCGCGGTGACGGCCGTGGCGTTGATGTACCAGTGCGCGCTGATCGCCAGGATGGCACGCGGCCTGCCGACGGAGTCGAGCACCGACTGCCCGAACTGACGCCACGCCGTGGTGTAGCGATTGGACTCCAGCGCGTTCATCGGGCTGCCGTGCCCGATGAAGGCGGCAGGCATGGCGGTGGTCATCGGTCTAGTTAACCGCCATTGGCCGCGAGTAGCCAGTTACGTCACGCGCATCACTCGCTGTGGGTGACCAGGTTGGCGTAGGCGGCGCCGGCGTTGCCGTTGAGCTTGGCCGCATCGAAGCCGTAGCCGACGGCGTCGCCGCGGATAGCGCGCAGCGGGTCCTCGAAGTCGCGGAAGTAGCCCATCGCCCAGGCGCCCTCCTGGTAGCCGATCAGCTTGAGCAGGTCGTCGTCGAGGGTGCGGGCGACTTCTGTTGGGACTGAGAGGAATTGGTTCTCCTCCTGGCGGACCCACCCGACGCAGTAGTTGACGTTGATGGCGCGGCGAACCTTCTGGCTGCGGTTGGCAGCACCGCTATGCACGATCTTGCCGGAGTACAGCAGCACCGAACCGCGCGTCATCTCGGCCTGCAGGCACTCGTCGTCGGCGTAGTCGGTGGGCTTCTTGTCGCCGACCTGACTTCCCGGCACCACCCGGGTGGCGCCCATCTCGGCGGTGTAGTCGGTCATCGCCCACAGCGTGTTGCACTGCACGTGGTAGTCGTCGGGAAACGGGTAGAAGTCAAAGGCGTTCTGGTCGCGGTGCAGCGCCTGGTCGGTTTCGCCCGGTTCGATCGAGATCACCTGGGTCAGCATCAGCTGGAACGTGCTGGCGTGGCCGAGGAAGTCCTGGCACACGCCGAGGACGCTGGGATTCTGAATCAGCGTGCGGCAGGCCGGTGAGCGGGCGACCAGCGCGCCGGTGCGCCGGGTCTTCTGACCGATCATCGCGTTGTAGCCCATTGGCGTCGAGTCGAGGTAGGGCCCCAGTTCGTCGGTGATGGTGTCCATCAACGACTCCGGCACCAGATTGTCGACGATGACGTAGCCGTCGCGGCGGAGGTGGTCGGCCAGCTCGGCCGCGGAGGTGGTGGCCGGAACGTGCGTCAGCGCGGTCATCGCTCGAGTATCCCGAGCATGTGTGTTGACCAGGTAAAACAGCGTCACCTAGCCGTTACGGCTGACCGGCGTTACCTCAGCGCCGCCCACGATCGCCGGGCTTGCGGGCGACCTTGCCCGCAGCGGCGCGGGCGGCCTGCTTGGCCAGGGTCTTCTCCCGCGCGGTGCGCTTGGGTGCGGGCTCGGCCTGGCCCCGCGACGAGCCGGGGGTGCGGCCCCGCACGATCCCGGTGAACTCCTCGACCAAGGCCGACGGTGGGCCTTCGGGGAAGGCCAGCGCCACCGGGCACTTCGGCCCGTCGACGATCGGGCGGTAGGTGAGATCCCTGCGGTGGTACAGCCGGGCCAGCGACTGCGGAACGATGAGCACGCCCATGCCCGCGGCGACGAGTTGTATTGCGTCCTCGGTGGTTTCGGGCCGGTGCTCGACCGGGACGCCGGGAGCGTCCGCCCAGGCGACGACGTCGTCGAGTGGCCGCAGCGTCGGCTCGCCGGCGAGGTCTGCGGAGGTGACCTCGTCGGCTGCGGACAGGAGATGGTCGGTGGGCACCACGGCCACCGTCGTCTCCTCGTAAAGCGGGATGACCGCCAGTGCCGAGGTGTCGGCCGGCAGCCGCAACAACGCCAGATCGACTGTCCCGGACCGCACGTCGGCGGCCGCGGCGGCGGCGGCAACGGCGCACAGCCGCAGCGGGGTGCGGGAGTGGCGCTGGGCCCAGATCCGCGCCCACTTCGCCGGCGTCGCCCCCGGGACGTACCCGAGGGTGAGCGAGGACTGGGTCACCGTCTCAGGTTATAGGCTGACGGGCATGAGCAGGCCGAACGCACAGTCCATGAAACCCGCCACAGCGGCCAAGAAGTTGGACGTATACCTGCCTGCGACCCCGGCGGATTTCCAGGAGAACGCGATCACCCGCGACGAGTTGGCGGCTCTCCAGGCGGAGCCGCCGCAATGGCTGCAGGACCTCCGCAAGAACGGGCCGCATCCGAAGAACCTGGTGGCCGCCAAGCTGGGTGTGTCGATCTCGGGCCTCACCCGCGGGGGTATCACCGATGCGCTGACCACCGAGCAGATCGACGCGCTGCTCGCCGAGAAACCGGACTGGCTGATCGCCGAACGCGAGAGCTACCAGGCGGTGCTCAGCGAGGAGCGGCGCCTCAAGGCGCTACGCGCCGAGAAGGCTCGCTGAGACAGCGTTCACGGCTAGGAATTCGCCAAGTCTGCTGTTAACGCATGCGCTATCACCGAAGGTGCATCAGCGCGCCGTCTTGGTGCCGAAAGTTGTTGGATCAGGCGATGGTTCAGGATCCCCCCCATCTCCCCAATCCCGGCAGTACGGGCACCATGGGCGCAGGCGATGGTGGACCCACTCGGAGTACACGACCGTGAACGTCCACACCATCTGTGGTAAGTAGAAGAAACGGGGCTAGGCGCCGGCATCACGTGGGTGACCAGTATCGGGAAGATCGTCAAAGCCAGCAGGATAAGAATCGCCGGCAGTGTCGTTGTGAAGTGCGAGAAGCGGAGAACCCAGTCTTGTCGCTCCACACGCACAGGTGCGTCGGCGGGCACGTCGGCCATACAGCGAATGCAGAGTCGGTCTGAGCGGCGGTGAAATGTCGAGATCACTGCGCTGGCGAGAAAAACCGCAACAACGACGTAGTAGAGGTCCAGTAGTACCCCAAAACACGATGCCACCATCGTCACCACAGCGGCAACGAGAAGATACGGCAGCGAATGAGCGAAGACCGCCGACAATCGCGATCCGCGGGACGGTCCTCCGGGTGCAGCAGCTGGCGTCACTCGGCAACGATATGTCCGAGGTCCGACATCTGGCGCCGACACCGTGATCGCCCAGAATGAGCTCTTCTCTGGTGCATCTAGACATGTAGCAGGCCAGAGTAAATGCCCCTGGCCTGCCAAACGTCATACCCCTACAGCATGCAGCTGACGCAACCCTCCACCTCAGTGCCTTCCAGCGCCATCTGCCGCAGCCGGATGTAGTAGAGCGTCTTGATTCCCTTGCGCCAGGCGTAGATCTGCGCCTTGTTGACCTCGCGGGTATCGGCAGTGTCCTTGAAGAACAACGTCAGCGAAAGGCCTTGGTCCACATGCTGAGTGGCCGCGGCGTAGGTGTCGATGATCTTCTCGTAGCCGATCTCGTACGCGTCCTGGTAGTAGTCCAGGTTGTCGTTGGTCATGTAGGGCGCCGGGTAGTAGACGCGGCCGATCTTGCCTTCCTTGCGGATCTCGACCTTCGACGCGATCGGATGGATCGAGCTCGTCGAGTGGTTGATGTAGGAGATCGACCCGGTCGGCGGGACGGCCTGCAGGTTCTGGTTGTAGATACCGTGGGCCTGCACCGACTCCTTGAGCCGCTGCCAATCCTCGTGCGTCGGAATGTGAATGCCCGCGTCTGCGAACAGCTGCCGCACCTTGTCGGTCTTGGGCTCCCACACCTGCTCGAGGTACTTGTCGAAGAATTCACCGCTGGCGTACTTCGACTTCTCGAAGCCCTTGAACGCCGACCCTCGCTCGATGGCGATCTTGTTCGACGCACGCAGGCAGTGGTAGAGCACCGTGTAGAAGTAGATGTTGGTGAAGTCGATGCCCTCGTCGGAGCCGTAGTAAATCCGTTCGCGCGCAAGGTATCCGTGCAGGTTCATCTGGCCAAGGCCGATGGCGTGCGAGTCGTTGTTACCCTGCTCGATCGACGGCACCGACCAGATGTGCGTCTGGTCGCTGACCGCGGTCAACCCGCGGATGGCCACCTCGATGGTCTGCGCGAAGTCCGGCGAGTCCATCGCCTTGGCGATGTTCAGCGAACCGAGGTTGCACGAAATGTCCTTACCCACCTTGGAATAGGACAGATCCTCGTTGAACTCCGAGGGTGTCGAGACCTGCAGAATCTCCGAGCACAGGTTCGAGTGCGTGATCTTGCCCTCGATCGGGTTCGCGCGGTTCACCGTGTCCTCGAACATGATGTACGGGTAACCCGACTCGAACTGCAGCTCGGCCAGCGTCTGGAAGAACTCGCGTGCCTTGATCTTCGTCTTGCGGATCCGGCCGTCGTTGACCATCTCGTAGTACTTCTCGCTGACCGAGATGTCGGCGAACGGCACGCCGTACACGCGCTCGACGTCATACGGCGAGAACAGGTACATGTCCTCGTTCTTCTTGGCCAGCTCGAAGGTGATGTCAGGAATCACCACACCGAGGCTCAGCGTCTTGATGCGGATCTTCTCGTCGGCGTTCTCCCGCTTGGTGTCCAGGAAGCGGTAGATGTCGGGATGGTGCGCGTGCAGGTACACCGCCCCGGCACCCTGGCGGGCTCCGAGCTGGTTGGCGTAGGAGAACGAATCCTCCAGCAGCTTCATGATCGGGATGACACCGGAGCTCTGGTTCTCGATGTTCTTGATCGGCGCGCCGTGCTCGCGAATGTTGGTCAGCAGCAACGCGACTCCGCCGCCGCGCTTTGACAGCTGCAGCGCCGAGTTGATCGAGCGGCCGATCGACTCCATGTTGTCCTCGATACGCAGCAGGAAGCAGCTCACCGGCTCGCCGCGCTGCTTCTTGCCCGAGTTGAGGAACGTCGGGGTGGCCGGCTGGAACCGTCCGTCGATGATCTCGTCGACCAGCTTCTCGGCCAGCATCGTGTCACCGGCGGCCAGCGTCAGCGCCACCATCACCACGCGGTCCTCGAAGCGCTCGAGGTAGCGCTTACCGTCGAAGGTCTTCAGCGTGTAGGACGTGTAGTACTTGAATGCGCCGAGGAACGTCGGGAACCGGAACTTCTTGGCGAAAGCCCGGTCCAGCAGCGACTTCACGAAGTTGCGCGAATACTGGTCGAGCACCTCGCGCTCGTAATAGTTCTCCCGCACCAGATAGTCGAGCTTCTCGTCCTGGTTGTGGAAGAACACCGTGTTCTGGTTGACGTGTTCGAGGAAGTACCGGCGCGCGGCCAGCCTGTCCATCTCGAACTGGATCTTGCCTTCTGCGTCATACAGATTCAGCATCGCGTTCAGCGCGTGGTAGTCAGTCTCCCCCGGCAACGCGTGCGTCGGGGCTACAGGCTCAGCAGCTGTGACCGTTGGTGGCACGTGTCCTCGTCCTTCCAGAATTCAGCCAGTTCCGCACGGACGGCTTCCACGTCCTCTACGGTTCCCATCATTTCGAAGCGGTATAGCAGTGGCACGTTGCACTTGTGTGAGACCAGGCTGGCCGCAAAGCAGTACTCGGCACCGAATTGTGTGTTGCCGGCCCCGATCACTCCACGGATCAGGGACCGATTGTGCGGATTGTTCAAAAACGCGATGACCTGCTTGGGCACGTAACCCTTCGCATCGAGGGTGGGGCTGTCCCCCCGGCCCTTGCCGTACGTGGGCAGGAGCAGGACGTAGGGACGTTCCACCTCGATGCGGTCGTGCAGTGGAATCCGGATGGCGGGCAACCCCAGCTTGACCGCGAAGCGGTGCGTGTTCTCCGAAACGCTGGAGAAGTACACCAATCGCGGCGAGCTCTCGAGGCTGCCATCCGGACTCATCACGTTCCCCCAGTGGCGCCCGGGAGTCAGGCGCTGACTGCGACGCCGCCGGCGAGAGCCTTGATGCGATCGGGCCGGAATCCGGACCAGTGATCGCCGCCGGCAACGACGACAGGTGCCTGCAGGTAGCCCAGGGCCATCACGTAGTCACGCGCCTCGGGCACCTCGGTGATGTCGACGATGTCGTAGGTGAGGCCTTCTTTGTCCAACGCCTTGTAGGTGGCATTGCACTGCACGCACGCGGGCTTGGTGTACACGGTGATGGTCATCTTCGGGTGGCTCCTCAGCGAAACATGGAGATGGACTCAAGTCGGTTACGGGACTGGCTGTGCGCAGGCACTCACGGATATTCAGCTCGCTGCCAGACCCCGTCATTCCCAACCGGCGGAGGTGTCCGGATCGGCACTCGGTCCCGATTTCGGCGCTCCGGCGAACCTGTGAATCTTGTGGTCTTTCGGCGTCTCAGACACTACACCTAGTGGCCGACAACGAGAAGAGATACAACATGTTCTGAATAACAATTGTGAAATTCCCAGGTCGTAAGCCCTCCACCCCCGCCACAGACGGCGTGTCGCACGTCACAACACGCCGATCAGACGGTCATCGCGTCAGGTCTATCAGCGAGCACCGACAAATCCGGGCCACTGCGGCGCGCACGGCCCCGCCAAACAGCAAAAGCCGCCAGTGCGTCCCGCGACGCACTGGCGGCTTTGACGATGCAACGATGCTTTAGGTCAGCTCACCTCGGCGGCGAGCTTGCCCACCGCGTCGCGCACGGCGGCGGCCACCTCGGCGGTCTCCCGCGGGTGCTTACCGTCGAAGGTCGGGGTCGGCACCGACAGGCTGATCGCTTCCACCACGCGGGGGCCGGCGATGCCGAAGGACTTGCGCGTCTCGTCGTGCGCCCACACGCCGCCGTACTGGCCGAGCGCGGCACCGATGACGGCCAGCGGCTTGTCCTTCAGCGCGCCGTTGCCGTAGGGGCGCGACAACCAGTCGATGGCGTTCTTGAGCACGCCCGGAATGCTGCCGTTGTATTCCGGGGTGACCACCAGGGTGGCGTCGGCGTCAGCGGCCGCCGCACGCAACGCGGCCACCGCGGCCGGCGCGTCCTCGGTGTCGAGGTCCTCGTTATAGAAGGGAACGTCACCAAGCCCTTCGTAGATGGTGGCCGTCACGCCGTCGGGCGCCGACTCCACGGCCAGTTCGGCCAGCTGCCGATTGATCGATGCCGCCCGGAGGCTGCCTACCAAAACCAGGACCTTGATGTCCGCCATGTCCGTTCCTTCCGTTGTGTTCGGATCTTCGCACGAGGTAACCGGACTACGGTCCGATTAATTCCACCTGAGCTAAAGTGGCGGATGTGACCGCCGTCAACGGGGTGGGTGGGCTGCCGATTTCGGCGCCGCAAGAGCGTGGCGATGCTGCGCGCAACCGCCTGTTGCTGCTCGACGCCGCCCGCGCACTGATCGACGAGCGCGGCACCGAGGCCGTGTCGATGGACGACATCGCGGCTGCTGCCGGCGTCGGCAAGGGGACGCTGTTCCGTCGCTTCGGCAGCCGCGCGGGCCTGATGATGGTGCTGCTCGACGAGGACGAGCGGACCCTGCAGCAGGCCTACCTGTTCGGGCCGCCACCGCTGGGCCCCGACGCCCCGCCGCTGCAACGGCTGCTGGCCTTCGGCCGCGAACGACTGCGCTTCGTGCACGCCCATCGCGAACTGCTCTCCGAAGCCAACCGCGACCCCGAAGCCCGCTACAACGCACCGTTCGCCGTGATGCGCACGCACGTGCGTGTTCTCCTCGAGGCGGCGGGCAGCAGCGGAGATCTCGCCGCCCAGGCCGACGCCCTGCTGGCACTGCTGGATGCCGACTACGTCACCCGTGAACTCGCCGACTCGGGCCGAAGCCTCGAGAGCCTGGCCGACGCCTGGGACAGCGTCGCGACCAAGCTGTGCGGGACGTGACCGCGACCGAGCCCCGACACTGGGTCCTGCACGTGGACCTCGACCAGTTCCTGGCCTCAGTCGAACTGCGCAGGCATCCCGAACTCGTCGGCCTTCCGGTCATCGTCGGCGGCAGCGGCGATCCCACCGAGGCCCGCAAGGTGGTGACGTGCGCGTCCTATGAGGCAAGGGAATTCGGTGTGCACGCAGGCATGCCGTTGCGCAGTGCGGCGAGGCGCTGCCCGGACGCGACGTTTCTGCCCTCAGACCCGGCGGCCTACGACGAAGCCTCCGATCAGGTGATGGGCGTGCTGCGCGACCTCGGCCATCCGGTAGAGGTGTGGGGCTGGGACGAGGCCTACGTGGGCGCGCAGGTCGCTGACCCGGTGGCGCTCGCGGAGCGCATTCGCGCCGAGATCGCCGCCGCGACAGGCCTGGTCTGCTCGGTCGGTATCAGCGACAACAAGCAGCGCGCCAAGGTGGCCACCGGGTTCGGCAAACCCGACGGCGTCTACACCCTCACCGACGCGAACTGGATGGACGTCATGGGTCAGCGCCCGGTCGACGCGCTGTGGAGTGTCGGGCCGAAGACCGCCAAAAAGCTTGCCGCCCTTGATATCACCACAGTGCGGCAGCTGGCGTCGACCGATGCCGAACTGCTCAGTGCGACGTTCGGGCCGCGCACCGGGTTGTGGTTGCTGCTGCTGGCCAAGGGTGGCGGGGATGCCACCGTCAGCGCGCAGCCGTGGATTCCGCGCTCACGCAGCCACGTGGTGACCTTCCCGCAGGACCTGACCGACCGCGCCGAAATGGACGCAGCCGTCGTCGATCTCGCGAACCGCGCACTCGATGAGGTGGTGGGTCAGGGGCGCATCGTGACCCGGGTGGCCGTGACGGTGCGGACCAACACGTTCTACACGCGCACCAAGATCCGCAAGCTCGACGCGCCGAGCACCGAACGCGAGGTGATCACCTCCGCGGCCCTGCGGGTGCTGGACCTCTTCGAACTCGACCGTCCGGTGCGGCTGCTCGGCGTGCGGCTGGAACTGGCTGCGCCGCAATGATTTTCAGGCAGGCGGCAGAGACTGCGCGCCGCGTGGCCGAAGCGCCCGGGTGAAGAACACGTTCACCCGGGTCATCGCCACGCTGTAGGGCCACCAGGCCAGCCGTTTGAACGCATACAGCGCGCGGATGTCCGCCGAGGTGTAGATCAGGAAGCGGTTCTTCGCCACACCGGACACGATGCGGTCGGCCACCTTGTCGGCAGTCACGGCGTGACCGCTGAAAAGCTTGACCCAGCGCTGCACTTTGGGGTGCTCACGGTCGACCCCGGCGATGTGCACGGTCTGCACGAGTGGGGTGTCGACCGCTCCCGGCACCACCAGCGACACCCCGATGTCGTGGCGGGCGAGGTCGAACCGCAGAACCTCCGAGAGGCCGCGCAGCCCGAACTTGCTGGCGCTGTAGGCGGCATGCCAGGGCAGCGCCACCAGGCCCGCCGCCGAGGACACGTTGACCAGATGACCGCCGCGGCCGGCGGCGACCATCGGCGGCAGGAACGTCTCGATGACGTGGATCGGACCCATCAGGTTGACGTCGATCATGGAGCGCCAGTGCAGGTGGGTCAGGTGCTCGACGGTCCCCCACGCCGAGATGCCCGCGACGTTCATCACCACGTCCATCGCGCCGAACCGGGTGTGGATGTCGGCGGCGAAGTGGGCGACGGCGTCGTAGTCGGAGATGTCCAGGGCGCGATGCTCGGGCACCGGCGCACCCAGTGCGCGAACGTCGGCGACCGTGGACTCCAGGCCCTCGGCGTTGATGTCGGTCAGATACAGCTCGGCGCCCTCCCGGCCCAGCCGCAGCGCCGTCGCGCGGCCGATGCCGCTGGCCGCACCGGTGACGAACACCTTCTTGCCCGCGAAACCGCCGGTCATCCGCTCAGCCGCCGACCCGTCCACCCCACAGGGCGCGCAGCCACAACTTCTCCAGGATCCGCACCGCGGCATCCATGTCGCGCTCCGGGCCCAGGAACGCCGTCTCCCCGGACAGGGTGAGCCCGGTCGTCGCCACCAGCGTGCGGACCAGACCGTAGATGTCGTCGGTGATCGGGTCGGCGGTGCCGTTGCGGATCTCGGCTTCGACGATCGGCACGATCTGGGCGACGACGGCCTCGTTGTATCCGTCGAGGATCTCCCGGATTTCGGCATCGGTGTGCCGGGCGGCGTTGCACGCCCTCATCAGCGGGTCGTTGTGGGCGTACACCGCTGCGGCGCTGCGGACCATGCGCTCGGCGAAGGCGGCGGGAGTCTCCTCGGGGCCGCGCGGGGCATACGAGTGGGTGAGGTCGTCGAGTTCCTGCCCGGCTTCGCCGACGAGGTACGCCAGCACCGAGTACTTGGAGTCGAAGTAGAAGTAGAAGCCCGAGCGGGCCACCCCGGCGCGGTCGCTGATCATGCTCACCGACAACTCGGAGAACGGTTTCTCCTCCAGCAGCTCCCGAACGGCCTGCACGATCGCATGCCGCTGCTTGTCGCCGCGGCGGCGGGGCGCCTCGACGGAGTGCTGGTGCGCGGTCACCCGTTCACCTTGCACCACGGCACGCCCGAAGTGAAACTTGACACACGTCAAGTGTCGTGGTGAGGATGGTGTTACCTCAAGTATCAGTCCCGGCCGGCACCCATGATCCGTCCCGCCCGTCCCCTTCCCCAGGAGCGTTGATGGCCACGATCAGTACCCCGCAGTACCTGTTGGACCAGGCTCGTCGCCGGTTCACCCCGACGTTGAACACCATCCCCGGGATGGGTGCCGTGGAGAAGCGGCTGCGCGAGCGCGAGTGGCCGCAGTTCCCGCTGGCCGAGCCGCCCGCCGGCAGCGACCTCAAGACGATCATGGGCGATTCCGGGCTGCCGCTGCTGGGCCATATGATCGAGACGTTCCGCGGCGGACCCGACTATCTGATGCAGGTCTACCGCAAGTACGGCCCGCTGCACTACGCCTACTCGCCGGCCCTGCCCGCCGTCGTCGCGCTGGGCCCCGACGCCACCCAGGCGGTGTTCTCCAACAAGAACAAGGACTTCTCGCAGAAGGGCTGGCACCCGGTGATCGGGCCGTTCTTCAACCGCGGCCTGATGATGCTCGACTTCGAAGAGCACATGTACCACCGCCGCATCATGCAGGAGGCGTTCACCCGCACCCGGCTGTCGGGCTACGTCGAGCACATCGACCGGGTCGCCTCGGCGGTCGTGGCCAACGACTGGGTCACCAATGATCCGCGGTTCCTGTTCCATCCCGCGATCAAGGAGCTGACGCTCGACATCGCCTCGGTGGTGTTCATGGGCCACGAGCCGGGCTCCGACCACGAACTGGTCACCAAGGTCAACCAGGCGTTCACCACCACCACCCGCGCCGGCGGCGCGATCATCCGCACCAGCGTGCCGCCCTTCAAGTGGTGGCGCGGGTTGCAGGCCCGCAAGGTTCTCGAGGAGTACTTCGTCGAGCGGCTCAAGGAACGCCGCAACTCCGGCGGCACCGACATGCTGTCGGTGCTGTGCCAGACCACCGACGACGACGGCAACAGCTTCACCGACGACGACATCGTCAACCACATGATCTTCCTGATGATGGCCGCCCATGACACGTCCACCTCGACGCTGACGACGATGGCCAATCAGCTTGCGGCCAACCCGGAATGGCAGGAGCGCTGCCGCGACGAGTCGGCCCGCCTCGGCGACGGCCCGCTGGACATCGAGGCACTGGAGAAGCTAGAGACTCTCGATCTGGTGATCAACGAGTCGCTGCGCCTGGTAACGCCGCTGCCGTTCAACGTCCGCCAGGCCGTCCGCGACACCGAGCTGCTGGGGTACTTCGTGCCGGCCGGCACCAGTGTCAACATCTGGCCCGGCCTCAACCACCGGCTTCCGGAGCTGTGGACCGACCCGGAGAAGTTCGACCCGGACCGCTTCGCCGAGCCGCGCTCCGAGCACAAGCGGCATCGCTACGCGTTCGCCCCGTTCGGCGGCGGCGCGCACAAGTGCATCGGCATGGTGTTCGGCCAGCTGGAGATCAAGACGGTGATGCACCGGCTGCTGCGCAAGTACCGGCTAGAGCTGCCGCACCCCGGCTACAAGGCACACTACGACTACGCCGGAATGCCGGTGCCGATCGACGGTATGCCGATTGTGCTGCGCCCGCTGCGCTGAGTGCTCTTCGCCGCGCGAGATTGACTTGGCGCACAAGAAGTTCGAGAAGGACTCTGCGTCACGTCAATCTCGGCGCGGGTCAGCCTGCGACAAGACGGTTGGCGCAGGCGATCACGGCGCGCAACGCCGACTGGGTGGGGTCCTCGGCCCAGCCCATCGCCCACCGGTCGTGGCGGCCGTTGGCACCCCTGACGAAGGTGGCGGTGTGCGCACCGGATTGCAGTTGGTGGAAGGCCATCATCTCCACGCCGATGCCGCGCTCGTAGAGCATCGCGGTCAGCGCGGCGAGCGGTCCACTGGCCTGGGCGATCGCCGTTTCGATGCGATCGCCGAGCGCCAGGGTGGCGCGGAAGGTGTGGGCCTGCGCACCGCACCTGCTCGATGGCCGGCCGGCCTGGTCGGACTCCCAGGTGCCGAGCCGAACCGGGCCCGAGCTGGGGCTGTACCGGGCGATGAACGCACTCCAGGACAGGGTTGCGGCGTCTTCGCGCACGCCGTGCGGTAGCGGCGCGCAGAACCGTGGCGACGGATCCGGGATGGTGGTGATGGGGCTCATGATGCGGTCTTCTCGTAGTACTCGAGGGGACCGACGTCGGCGCAGCTGATGACCCACAGCGGGGGGTCGGTCTGGATCAGACCCCGCTGTGGGTTGCTACTACGAGACGCGCACTATGCACGGTCGCCGATGGTAGACCTCGCCGCGACGGCGGTGCAAACGGGTTTCGGAAGCCCCGCCCACCTTCATCGAATCTTCATCGAACGACTAGCGAAAGCCCCGCCAGCGGCGGCAACCCTCGAAGAACAGGACGTGCGGCGCGCCGCCGCGCGTACCCGACCGAGAGGACCCCATCACGATGGACACCCGTTCGGCGGGTGCGGCACCGGTGGTCTGCGGCGCTCTGCGGGGCCGCCGCAGCATCGCCTGAACGCGGGCAACGAGTTCGCGGGGGCTGAACGGCTTGGTCATGTAGTCGTCGGCGCCCACCGACAGCCCGACGATGGTGTCCACCTCGGTGTCCCGTGCGGTCAGCATTACGACGTAGGCGTCGGAGAATGTTCGCAGCTGGCGGCAGACCTCCAACCCGTCGATACCGGGCAGGCTCAGGTCGAGGATCACCACATCGGGGTCGCACTCCCGGGCCAGGCGCAGAGCGTCGGTTCCGTCGGCCGCAGAGGTCACCTCGAAGTGTTCCCGCGTGAGATAGGCGGCGACGACTTCGGCCAGGGCGATCTCGTCGTCGACGACGAGTGCCCGATGACTGGCCGCTGTGGTCTCTCTAGGAGTCTCCGAGCGAGTCGATCGCCGTCTGCAGTTTGGCGCCGACCTCGTCGGCGACCGGCCGCAGTGCCGCATCGCCGGTCACCTCGACGAGCAGCTGCGGGTTCATCGCCTCGACGACCACCGAACCTTCGTGGTCCGGGTCGGTGCGTACGACGACGTTGCACGGAAGCAACAGCCCGATCTGGCGGTCGATACTCACGGCGCGATGGGCCAGGGGCGGGTTGCAGGCCCCCAGAATCAGGTAGTCGCCGAGGTCGTCGCCGGCGGCGGCGCCGAGTTTCTTGCTCAGCGTGGCTTTCATGTCGATCTCGGTGAGCACCCCGAAGCCCTGGGCCGCCAGCGCCTCCCGGGTGCGCTCGACGGCGTCGCCGAACGAGGCCTTCAGCGTGGTTGACAGAGCGATGCTCATCGTGACTCCCCCTTGAGTTGGTGCGGATCAGGCAAGCGCCAGGAACAACTTCTCCAGCTCCGCCTCGCTCATCGGAGCGCCGCCGTCGGCCGCGGTACCGCTGACGCATTCGCGCAGCCCAGTCGCCACGATCTTGAAACCAGCCCGGTCGAGTGCCCGCGAGACTGCGGCCAGCTGGGTGACGACGTCCTTGCAATCGCGACCCTGCTCGATCATCGAGATCACACCGGTGAGCTGACCTTGTGCTCGGCGCAGCCGGTTGAGCACCGCGGCAATGGCGTCTTCGTCTCCGACCATGACAACCCTCCTGAGGTTCTGTGGGGTCAAGCGTACCCGTAGGGGTATAACGACACGCGCGAGGAATTCATCCCCGGGTACCGCGTCACGGTGGCGGAATACCCTGCGGGGTATTCTGCGTTCAACGTTAGTAATACCCGAGGGGGTACCAAAACCTATCTGAAAGGACCACATCCAATGAGCACCGTGAACCTCAGTCTCGACGACTTCGAGTCGACGATCACCAGCAAGCCGATCGTGATCGTGGACTTCTGGGCCTCGTGGTGCGGCCCGTGCCGCGCCTTCGCCCCGGTCTTCGACCGCTCCGCACACGCCCACCCCGACGTCGTGCACGCGAAGGTCGACACCGAGGCCGAACAGGAACTCGCCGCCGCATTGCAGATCCGGTCGATACCCACGGTCATGGCGTTTCGTGACGGCATCCTGGTCTACAGCCAGCCGGGCGCGATGCCCGCACCCGCTCTCGAGGAGCTGATCACCAAGGTCGCCGAACTCGATATGGACGAGGTCCGTGCGACCATTGCTGCGCGCAAAGACACCGCCCACGCCTAGTCTTCACAACAGAGGAGTGATCATGTGCTACCCCGTTGAGTGCCCGAGCTGCCACAAGATCACGTGGGCAGGCTGCGGCGAACACGTCGCCGACGTGCAGCGTTCGGTGCCGGCCAACCAGTGGTGCACCTGCGCGGCCAACCAGCCGGCAAACCGCTGACTGCTGCTGCGCCACAGGGCTATTCGGCCACCGACAGCGCATCCAGGAACACCGGCAGGAACGGGCGGTGATTGGCCGCTCCCGCACGCCGGAACGGCATGCTGTCCCGCGATGCCGCATACCACTGAGCCCGGCTGACCCCCGAGAGGTCCAGCGTGTGACCGCACACCGCGGCCAGGGTGTGCAGCAGCAGCGTCCCGGTGCGGCCGTTGCCCTCGCGGAACGGGTGCACCTGGTTGTAGTCGACGTACCACCGGGCGAACTCGTAGGCCAGGCGGGCGGTGTCGGTGATGTCCAGCTCGTCGGGCAGAGCCCGTGCCCGCCGCTCCAGCTCGGAAACCGCATCGGCGAGGTCGGCCTGCCAGGCGAACACGGTGTCACCCCGGCGCAGTTCGGTGACCCGCAATCGTCCGGCCCAGGAGTAGACGTCGGCGAAGACGTGCTGGTGCAGAGTGCAGATGTCGAGATCGGCGACGCCGGCTCGGCCCGCAGCCAGGCGCTGGTGCCACTGGGCGGTGCGTCCGGCGGTTGCGACGAACTCCAACTCTGCGAGCACCTCGGCCGAATCGGTACCGAAGTTGTTGCGCAGCATGGTCGTTCCCGGAATGAGGTAGGGACGCCGCCGGCGAAAGCTGCGTCGCGGCGCTCGCGGCGGCGGGTGACGCGCCCGGTGCTCGGCGAGGTAGTCGGCGAATGCGCGCTCGCCACATATCAATTCGGCCAGGGTCGCCAGGTGGTGATCGGTCGGCCGCCAGCCCTCGAGTCGCTGCGCCGCCACTGTCTGGTGGAGGCCGTGCCGCAATCCGGGTGAGAGCCGATCCATGGGGTTCATCCGGGCGGCGGCTAGTGCGGTATCGAGGACAGAAAGGCCAGTTTGCGCCTGATGCCGCTGACCTCCCGAGCCACCGTGCGCACCGTGGCCCGCTCCTGTGGCGCCAGTGCCGATATCGACACGGTGTCATCCACCGGCTTGCCGTCCAGCCACGGTCCGGTCCGCAGGCGCCAGCGAATCCGCGACAGCGCGACGTAGCAGTCCCGCAGGCTCGACGCGTCGTCGCTGTCGAGCACCGAAGCCGCCGCCGCGTCGTTGAGACGCTCCATGGTGGTCAGCGCGTCCGAGCCCGCCGACAGCGCGCCCCAGCGGGCGATCTTCACGATCGGGTCGATCACGGCAGCCTTGAGGTCTGCCCGGTCGACCTGGGTGGCAAAGATGCGCAATCGGCCCGGGATCGAGGCTCGCACATAGGTGGCGTCCTGCAGCATCGACTTGCGCGCGATCGCATGCCGCCGCGCCGCCGCGATCGCGTGCGGCCGAAGCCGTTCGCGCCGTTCAGTTTCGGTGACGCTCCACGCGTCGGCCAGCAGCCCGAGCATCACCACACCGCGGTCCGACTCGGGTTCTGCCGCCCACCGCTCGATGCCCTCGGCCCAGCTCATGTCGCGCCGGCAGAACCGCAGCCGGCTGCCCAGCACCCCGTTGTCGTCGAGCAGCAGACCGCACGACTCCAGCAGCGTGTGCACCTCGGCGGCCAGCGTCAGCGCCCGGGACTTGCCCTCGTCGTCGACGTCGTCGGCCAGCGCGACCAACGTCTCGACATCGGAACCGGGCACGGCCTCACCGCGGCCGACGCTGCCCGAGACGAACCACGTCCACCGCGGCTCCGGCCCCTGCTCGACACCGGCGACCAGCCGCGCCGCTGTCGCCACCGTGCTGCGCATCGCCTCCGACCAGCCCGCGGCCAGCGCCAGCGTCGGCGTGTGGCGGCCCAGTTCAGCGGCGACGGCCTGCTGAGCCCGCTTGACCGCAGCGCGCAGAGCCTGCTCGTCACCGGCGGCGTCGATGTCAGCGACCGTCGCCACCATGTTCCGGCTGGACTCGGATTCGGCGGGCATGAGGATGATTGTGGCCTGCCCGGGCGCGGCCCGTGCGACCTTGGCGTGGTCACGCAGATGTGATGCGGCGGAAACCGTCACGACAAACTTCTGACCTAAATTTCTGTCACATGACAGTTATTAGCTCCGGGTCAACGGCGATCCGGCCCCTCCCGACCACAGGAGCACACACCACATGACCGCAACCTTCGATCCGGCGATCTCGTCCGAAGAGGACGCCGAGACACTCTCCGAACTGGGCTACACCCAGGAACTGCACCGTGGCATCGGCGGGTACGCCGCCTTCGCCTCGGGCTTCTCCTTCGTGTCGATCCTGACGACTGTATTCGCCTTCTTCCCTTTGGGCTTCGCACTCGGCGGGCCGGCCTTCTTCTTCACCTGGCCGATCGTGTTCGTCTGCCAGTTCTGCGTATGCCTGATCTTCGCCGAACTGTCCGGAAAGTTCCCCGTCGCCGGGGCCATCTACCAGTGGTCACGGCGGCTGGCCGGAAACGCCGTCGGCTGGTTCGCCGGCTGGTTCATGTTGATCGGCTACATCGTCAGCATCGCCGCACTGGCCATCGCCATGCAGACGGTGCTGCCGCCGATCTGGAGTGGCTTCCAGCTGGTCGGCACCGACATCGACCCGCTGTCGGTCGACGGTGCCACCAACGGCATCATTCTTGGCTCGATCACGATCGTGCTCTGCACGATCATCAGCGCCGCGGGTGTGAAGTTCATGGCCCGCATCACCGTCACCGGCGTCACCATCGAGATCATCGGTGTGGTGCTGATCATCGCGGCGATGTTCTTCACCGCCGAGCGCAATCCGGTACAGGCCGTCGCGGACACCGGCGGCCACGGCAGCGGCATCCACTACCTGCCCGCATTCCTGGCCTCCATGCTGATGGCCGCCTACGTGATGTACGGATTCGACAGTGCCGCAGAGCTTTCCGAGGAGACCAGGGATCCCCGCCGCACCGCCCCCAAGGCCATCGTCAACGCGCTGCTGGTCTCGTTCGTCGGCGGCGGCCTGATGATCCTGGCTGCGCTGATGTCGGCACCCCAGTTGGGCGACGACCTCGCGACCGGCGGCATGGCATGGGTGATCGAGAGCCAGCTCGACACCTGGCTGGGCAAGACCCTGCTGGCTCTGGTCGCGGTGGCGATGTTCTCGGCCACGTTGGCCATCCAGGCCTCGGCATCGCGGGTGATGTTCTCGATGGCCCGCGACAACCGGCTGCCCTTCGGCAAGTTCCTCGCCAGGGTCAACAAGCGCACCGGCACCCCGGTGATCACCGGTATCGCGGTGAGCCTGCTGGCCATCCTGGTGCTGTTGGTCAACCTCGGCCAGTCCAGCGTGTTCGCCGCGATCGCATCGGTGTCGGTGGTGATCGTGTACCTGGCCTACCTGATGGTGACCGTGCCCGCGTTGATCCACCGGCTGCGCGGCACCAGCCTGTCCTACGGGCCGCCGGTGATGGACCTCGGTAAGTGGGGCATCCCGGTGAATCTGATCGCCGTGGTGATGGGCGGACTGCTGGTGATCAACATCGGCTGGCCGCGCCAGGAGGTATACAACCCGGCGGGCGACTCGTGGATCCTGCAGTACTTCGCGCTGATCTTCACCGCCGCCACCCTGATCGTCGGCTATGCAGCCTACCGGGTGGTCAAGGACCGCGAGGGCGCACCGGACCCGGTCGACGCTCTGGTCGGCAAGAAGAAGTAGCCGGGCCTCCGGCCTTCACCGCGAGCAGGCGCAAAATCGCACGAATCCGGCCCGGCCGGTGCGATTTTGCGCCTGCTCACCGGTCGTGGGGTGGGGTGCCGTTCAGGTGAACGGGTTGTCGCCGGCGGCGACCCGCTCCCCCAGCCCGATCAGCCGGCTGGCCGAATCATGCAGCCGCTCACCGGCTTCCCGGTGTGCCTGCCCGG
The DNA here is from genome assembly GCF_011694515.1 of Mycobacterium sp. DL592. Classification (NCBI taxonomy): domain Bacteria; kingdom Bacillati; phylum Actinomycetota; class Actinomycetes; order Mycobacteriales; family Mycobacteriaceae; genus Mycobacterium; species Mycobacterium sp. DL592. The sequence continues at coordinate 3,378,404 of NZ_CP050192.1, forward strand.
CCAGGTACCGCGAGTAGGTGCCCTCGATGACGATCGCCAGCTTGAAGCACGCCATCGCCACATACCAGTCCAGGTGCTCGGTGGATCTGCCGCCGGCGTCGGCGTACGCGGCGATCAGTTCGCTTCGGTTCGGCAGACCCCCCAGCGCGGCCAGTTCCCGCCCGGCATTGATCGGGTCGGGATCATGCGGCCAGCACACCAGGATCCAGCCGAGGTCCAGCAGCGGATCGCCGACGGTGCACATCTCCCAGTCGACGAATGCCGCCACTTCGGGCACCTCGCGCCGCAGCAGCGTGTTGTTCAGGTGGGCGTCGCCGTGCATGATGGCCGGCTCGGCGTCGGGCGGGCGGTATTCGCCGAGCCAGTCCGCAAGCCGGTTCACCTTGAGTGACTCCGGACGGTAGCGCTCGTGACGGTAGCTCTCCAGCAGTGTGAGGAAGTTCGGAACCTGGCGCTGCAGAAAGGATCCCGGCCGTTGCAGCCGCTCCAGCGGACGGCCCCGCCACGGTGCCCGGTGCAACCCGGCCAGCGCGGCGGCATAGTTGAGGCCGACCTGGTGTCGCAGCGCCGGGTCGGCGGCGTAGGCCGGGGCGACCTCGGTGGCCGGGTTGAACCCGTCGACCTCGGCCATCAGGTAGAAGACCACCCCGAGCACGTCGAGATCCTCGCAGGCCGCCACGATCTGCGGGTGCGGCGCGTCACTGCCGGAAAGGGTTCGTAGCACGGCGATCTCACGCTGCATGGTGCGGTTGCTGTTGGGCCGGGGATGCGGCGGCGGTCTGCGCAACACCAACGGCCGGCCGTCGAGCCGTAGCCGGGCGACCACGTTCTGGGTACCCCCGGCCAGTGGTTCGACGTCGGTCACCTCGGAGCCGATGCCGTTGGCCCGCACCCAGTTGGTCAGCGCCGTCACGGCCGCGTCGTCGATCGTGGCCGGGACCTCGGCGGCCCAGTCAGTGGTGTCGGCCATCGTCAGCAGATGCGCGGAAGTTGTTCACCCAGTTCGCGTTCGATCACCCGGGTGGTCCCGAAGGCCGTGCGCCCGACGACCATTCCCGGATGCACCTCAACCGCCCGACCGATGATGACCGCGTCGGCTCCTTCGGGCCGAGATCGCATGGCCGCCAGCACGGCCTCGCTGTGCGCGGGGTCGACAAACGCCACCAGCTTGCCCTCGTTGGCGACCTGCAACGGGTCCAGACCCAGGAAGCTGCAGGCCGATGCCACGGTCTCGGGCACCGGTATCAGATGCTCGTCGAGTTCGACGCCGACGCCCGCCGTGCGGGCGATCTCGACCGTCGAGGCGACCAGGCCGCCGCGGGTGGGGTCGCGCAGCGTGTGCACCGCGTTCGGGTCGCCGACCGCCGCCAGCATGGCGGCCACCAGTCGGTGCAGTGGCGCGCTGTCGGTGGTCACGGTGGTGCCGAAGTCGATACCTTCGCGCACACTCATGATGGCCACGCCGTGCTCACCGATGTTTCCCGAGATGATGATGTGGTCGCCGGGGCGGGCCTGGTCGGGTCCGATGCGCAGCCCGTCGGGCACCACACCGACACCGGCGGTGTTGATGAAAAGCCCGTCCGCGCCGCCCTTTCCGACCACCTTGGTGTCGCCGGTGACGATGCCGACGCCGGCGTCGCCAGCGGCTTTGCCCATGGTCTGCGCGATCGCGCCGAGCACCTCGAGTTCCAGTCCCTCCTCGATGATGAACCCGGCGGTCAGTGCCAGTGGCTGCGCACCGCTCATGGCGAGGTCGTTGATGGTGCCGTTGACGGCGAGGTCACCGATGTTGCCGCCCGGGAAGAACAGCGGGTTGACGACGTAGGAGTCGGTGGTCAGTGCGATCCGGCCGCCTGCGACGTCGAGCAGTGCGGAATCCCGCGCGGGACCGCCTGCCGACCCGAACGCCGGCAGGAACAGGTTCTCGATCAGTTCCTCGGAGAGGATGCCGCCGCCGCCGTGACCCAGCAGGATGCGTTTGGTCTCGCGCAGCGGCAGCGGGCACACCCAGTCCGACGGATCGATGGACGTAACGGGTTGCTCAGACATTCGCCGCCGTTTCCAACCGCCGGAATTGGTAGTACGCCGCGCATGCCCCTTCACTGGAGACCATCGTGGCGCCCAGCGGTGTGCGCGGGGTGCAGGTGGTGCCGAACGCGGGGCACTGGTTGGGCTTGAGCAGACCCTGCAGCACCTCTCCGGCGTGGCACTCCGCGGACTCCGCCACGGTCAGATGCCCCACCCCGAACTTGCGTTCGGCGTCGAACGCGGCGTACTTGTCCGACAGCGCCCAGCCGGATTTCGGGATCATGCCGATGCCGCGCCACTGCCGGTCGGTCACGGTGAACACGTCGGCCAGCGCCTGCTGCGCGACGGTGTTGCCCTCGTCGCTGACCGCCCGCGGGTAGGCGTTGCGGAGTTCGACCTTGCCCGACTCCAGCAGGTCCACCGCCTGGCGCACGCCTTCGAGCAGGTCGAGCGGTTCGAAGCCGGTCACCACGATCGGCACGCCGAACTTCTCGACCAGCGGGCCGTACTCGGAGGTGCCCATCACGGTGCAGACATGCCCGGCGGCCAGGAAACCCTGGACCCGGTTGGTCGGCGAACTCAGGATCGCGGCCATCGCCGGCGGCACCAGCACGTGGGAGATCAGCACCGAGAAGTTGGTGAGGCCCAGCCGCTGGGCGTGCAGCACCGACATCGCGTTGGCCGGCGCGGTGGTCTCGAAGCCGACGCCGAAGAACACCACCTGTTTGTCGGGGTTCTCGGCGGCAACGCGGGTGGCGTCCAGCGGCGAGTACACGATGCGCACGTCCCCACCGCGGGCGCGCACGCTGAACAGATCCTGGTGGCTGCCGGGCACCCGCAGCATGTCACCGAACGAGCAGAAGATGACGTCGTCGCGCGAGGCGATCTCCAGCGCCCGGTCGATCATCTCCAGCGGGGTCACACACACCGGGCAGCCGGGTCCGTGGATGAACTCGACGGCCCCGTCGAGCAGCTGGTCGATCCCGTTGCGGATGATCGAATGCGTTTGTCCGCCACAGACTTCCATGATCGTCCACGGGCGGGTCGAGCGTCGCCGGATGGCCTCCACCAGCGCCTTGGCCGCGACCGGGTCGCGAAACTCGTCGAGATACTTCACGCCGGTTCCCTCCTGCCCTGACCTTCGACACCGCTCAGCTCCTCCTCGAGGATGCCGAGGTCTTCGAACATCTTCAGCGTCTCGTGGGCCGAGGCCTCGTCGAGTCGGGTGATCGCGAAACCCGCGTGCACGATCGTGTATTCGCCGATCTCCATATCCGGCAGGTAGGCCAGGCACACCGTCTTGGTGGTGCCGCCGAACTCGACGGTCGACATCCTGGTACCCGCCTCTTCCCAGATCTCGATCACTTTGCCGGGGATTCCGAGGCACATATGCCATTCCTTTCCGGTACTGCCGCCGCGTCGCAGAGCATCGCGGCGGCGATGGTGGCCTGGCCGAGCGCCAGACCTCCGTCGTTGCAGGGGACGATTCGATGAGTCAGGACCTCGAACCCATGCTCGGCGAGCGTCCGCCGAAGTCCTTCTACGAGAAGACGATTAGCGAACACTCCGCCGGTCAAGCCGATCACCGAGATGCCCGCGGCCCGCGCGCACGCGGTGGCCGCGGCAGCCGTCGCACCGATGACGGCATCGTGGAAGCCGGCGGCCAGATCAGCGCTGGGTGTGCCGGCACACAGGCCGGCGACGATGCCGGTGATCACCGGCGCGGGGTCGAGCACCCCGTCGGTGACGGTGAACTCCAGCGGCACCGGCGTGCCGCGGCGCGCCAGGTGCTCGAGTTCGACGGCGGCCTGCCCCTCGTAGGTGACGTCCTGGCAGACGCCGAGCAGGCTGGCCACGGCGTCGAAGAGCCTGCCCATGCTGGTCGTGGCCACACAGCCCAGCCCGCGGGGGATCTGCTGGCCCAAGATGTGCAGCGCGGTGGCGTCCAGGGATGCCACCGGCGGCAGGTCGGCCGTCCACGGCACGCCGGCCCGGCTCAACAGATCCAGTGCGATACGCGCGGGCTGGCGGGCCGCACCGTCGCCGCCGGGCAACGCGAACTCACGCAGGTGCCCCACCCGGGTGAACCGGGCGGCGTCGCTGACGGCCAGCAGTTCTCCGCCCCAGATCGTGCCGTCGGTGCCGTAGCCGGTGCCGTCGTAGGTGACGGCGATGACCGGGGTGCCCAGCCTGCCGTGTTCGGCCAGCAGGGACACCGCGTGCGCGTGGTGGTGCTGCACGGCGATGACGGGCCGGCCTGCGGCATACCGCTGCGCCCATGCCGTGGTGGCGTAGCCGGGATGCAGGTCGCGGACGATCACCTCGGGCCGACGGTCGGTCATGAAGGCCAGGTGCTCGAAGGCAGCCTCGAAACAGCTCTGGGTGCGCGGGTCCGCCATGTCGCCCAGATGTGACGACATGTGCGCGTAGCCCGCCCGATTATCAGAGCCGCCCATCAGGCAGAACGTCGTCTTCAGATCGCCACCGGTGGCCAGGATGGCCCGCTCGAGGCCCGGGTGCGGCACCGACACCGGCAGCGGCGCGTAGCCGCGGGAGCGGCGCAGCGGCAGCTCGTTGCCCTCGTCGTCGATGGTGACCACCGAGTCTTCGCAGGGCACATGGATGGGCCGGTCGTGGGTTAGCACGGCGTCGGCCAACCCGTCGATCCACGACAGGTCGGCATCCCGGAACACGATCGGCGAGCCACCCTGGTTGGCCGAGGTCATCACCAGCGGCACGGTGCCCGATGTCGCCGGCCCAGCGGCTCCAGTGCCCGATGTCGCCGGCCCGGCGGCTCCAGTGCCCGATGTCGCCGGCCCAGCGGCTCCAGTGCCCGATGTCGCCGGCCCAGCGGCTCCGCCCAACCGGTCGAACAGCAGATGGTGCACCGGGGAGTACGCCAGCATCACGCCCAGTTCGCCGAGGCCAGGAGCCACCTCGTCGGCCACGATGCCGTGCCGGCGGGGCACCAGCACGATCGGTGCCGCCGGGGAGCTCAGCGCCGCCGACGCGGCGTCGCTCAGGACGGCGACCTCGGCTGCCCCGGCCAGGTCGGCCACCATGACCGCCAACGGCTTGGTCGGCCGGGTTTTGCGGCGACGCAGTTCGGCGACCACGTTCACGTCGTCGGCACGGCAGGCCAGGTGGAAGCCACCGATGCCCTTGATCGCGACGATCGCCCCGGCCAGCAACGCCGACACCGCCGCACCGATCGGGTCGGCGTCGTCCGCCTCCCCCGCCGCGGGCCGCCACTGCAGGCGGGGTCCGCAGTCCGGGCAGGCGATGGTCTGCGCATGGAACCGGCGATCCATCGGGTCGTGATACTCCGCCGCGCACGCCGGGCACATCGGGAAGGCGGCCATGGTGGTCGTCGGCCGGTCATACGGCAGGTCGGTGATCACGGTGTAGCGGGGGCCGCAGTTGGTGCAGGTGATGAACGGGTGGCCCGATCGCCGGTCGGCCGGGTCGCGCATTTCCCGCAGACAGTCCGCGCACACCGCGACGTCGGGTGGGACCAGCGTGCGGGAGTCGTCACCACTACGGCTGTCGATGACGTGAAAGCCCTTGTCGCCCTTGGCTTCCACGGGATGGGCGCGGAGCGTGTCGATACGGGCCATCGGCGGCGGGCGGTGGCCGATCGCGAGCACCGCGGCGTCGACGTCGGCGGGCGGCCCCTCGAGTTCGGCGTGCACCGACCCGGCGTCGTTGAACACGAAACCGCTCAGCCCGTGCTCGGCGGCGATCCGGGCGACCGCGGGGCGAAAGCCGACGCCCTGCACCACACCGGTGACGTCGAGACGCACCCGCACGTTCATCAGCTCACCCGTATCTCAGCCCACCGGCCGCAGGGGTAGAAAGGTGCTCATGAACCTCCGCAGCGATGACACGGCTACCCGCGAAGGTGGGCTGTCAGCGCGGGCAAGTGCCACTCACGGTAGTCCCGGACCCCTATGACCACAATCACATTCCGGCACCAAAATCCTGCGCTTTTCCGCCCCCAAACAGGCCCGATCCGCGCCGCGCCGGACGTAAGGTGCAGGCCTGCACGATCCGGGGTGATTGGGGTGAAGGGGTAGTGGCCGACGGTGCATGAATTGTCGCTGTGCCATGCGATCGCCGGAGTGGTCAGGCCGTACGCCCAGGACCGGCGCATCGACGTGGTGCACGTTCAGATCGGCGCGCTACGCCAGGTGGTGCCGGAGTCACTGTCGTTCTGCTGGAGCATGGTCCGCGAACACGAAAGCATGCCCGAGGCCGAGCTGGTGCTGGAGTGGGTCACCGCCGAAGTCCATTGCCGCGGATGTGGGAAGCAGTCCGAGATCACCTCACGGTGGTCGGTCAGCTGCCCGCAGTGTGAGAGCGCCGATGTCGAGGTGGTCCGCGGCAATGAGTTCATGGTGACCTCCCTCGACGTGTCCTGATCGACGAGCGAAAGGTCTTCACCATGGGTCGATTTCACCGCCACGACGACGGCACCGCGCACGACCACGACCACGACCACGACCACGACCACGGTGACCACAGCGGGTACGGCACCGGTTCGCAACGGATCGAGGTCCTCGAGTCGATCTTCGCCGAGAACGACACCCGCGCCGACATCAACCGGTCGGCCTTCCAGGCCAACGGCATCCGCGCGCTGAACCTGATGAGCTCACCGGGTTCGGGCAAGACCACCGTGCTGGCGGCGACGCTCGACGAGCTTGCCGGTGACATCGCCGTCGGCGTCATCGAGGGCGATATCGCCACCGACATCGACGCCGCCCGCCTCGGTGGCCGCGGCGCCCAGATCTCGCTGCTGAACACCAACAACGGTTTCGGTGGGGAATGCCATCTGGACGCCCCGATGGTCAACCGGGCCCTGCAAGGCCTCGACCTGCCCACCCTGGACCTGGTGGTCATCGAAAACGTCGGCAACCTGGTGTGCCCTGCGGAGTTCGACGTCGGTGAACACGCCAAGGCGATGGTCTACTCGGTGACCGAGGGCGAGGACAAGCCGCTGAAGTACCCGGTGATGTTCCGCTCGGTCGACGTGGTGCTGCTGAACAAGATCGATCTGGTGCCCCATCTCGACGCCGACGTCGACACCTACATCGCCCATGTGCGGCAAGTGAATCCGTCGGCGACGATCCTGCCGGTGAGCGCCCGCACCGGTGCGGGGATGGCGGCCTGGTTCGATTGGATCCGTAAATTCACCGCGGCGAAGTCATGACGCCGCGCTGCCCAGGCTGAACCGGACCGCGACCACGCACACGTCGTCGTTGCGCGGCGCCGGGGCCATGGTCTGCGAGAGCCGCTGACATGCCTGCTGCAGCGGTTCGTCAGCCGCCCAGTCCTGGATCAGCCGCTGCGCCCACCGGATTCCGGTCTCGATGTCCTGGCCGCGCCGTTCGATGAGGCCGTCGGTGTAGAGCACCACGATGTCGCCGTCGGCGAGCTTGGTGTAGCCCTGGGCGTAGCTGATGTCCTCGACCGGGCCCAGGACCGGACCGTGGCCGGTGGCAAGCCGCACGACGTCCCCGGTGGCCGCCCGGCGCAGCAGCGGCGGCGGGTGACCCGCCGAGGCGTAGGACAGTGACCTGTCGCCGGGGTCGAAGATCGCGACGCTCATGGTGGCGAACTTGCCGTGGCTGGCATGCCGGGTAAACGTGTTGAGCTCACCGAGCAGCCGCGCCGGGGAGAGTCCCTGCAGCGCCATCGCCCGGGCGGCGCTGCGCAGTTGGGCCATGTCCTCCACCGCGGGCAGTCCGTGGCCGACCACATCGCCGACCGTCACATAGGTGCGGCCCTGCCGCAGAGCCATGGCGTCGTACCAGTCGCCACCCAGTCCGTGCACCGCATCGGCCGGTTCGTAGCTGATCGCCACGTCGATACCGTCGATCGCCGCCGGGCTGCTCGGCAGCACCGCGGCCTGCAGGACGGCGGCGCGGGCATGCTCGTCGGCGTAGACCCGCGCGCGGACCAGCGCCTGGGAGATCATCGTCGCCACCGCCGACGCGTAGGCCAGTTGGGCGGTGTCCAGCGGTTGCGGCCGGTCCCACACCAGGACCAGCGCCCCGATCGACTTGCCACCGCCGGTCAGCGGCCAGCTGACCGTACAGACGGCTCCGCTGGCCGCCAGCCACGCGGCGTTGTCGGGATACCTGCGCTGGTAGTCCGCCTCGCTGCGGATGACCACCGGCTGCCCGGTGCGGACGACCTCGCAGGCCGCGATCTGTTCGTCGAGGGACACCCCGCGACCGAACCTGGCTACGACCGGCTCCGGATATCCGGCCATCGTCACCCACTCGAGTCGGGTTCCGTCCGGTGACACCAGTCCGAAGTTGAGCGCTGCAGCGCCGGCGTCGTTGAGCACCTGCGATTTCACCGCGTCGCCGATCTGCTCCTGGGTCAGCGCGCCGGACAGCAGCTGGCCGAGCCGGGCCAGCGTCTCCAGGCGCAGCCGTTCGCGCCGTTCGGCCTGCTGCTGCCTGACCGCGGCGACCCGGCCCGCGGCCTCCTGGGCGATGAGCATCGATACCAGGACGACGACCGCGATGAAGGCCTGGGCAACCGCCAGCCGCCCGGGCGCCGGGAGGTCCAGCTGCGCGAAGGTGCCGTAGCCGGCGTCGGTCATGACGTTGGCGGCCAGGGCCAGTACCGCTCCGGCCAGCGCGGCACCGAGGACGTCGAGCCGAAAGGCCGCCCACGCCATCACGGGCAGCAGGAAAAGCGCCGGCGGTACGGCGGTGGCGAACGCCGCCACCGACAGCGCCGCCGTAGCGAGCAGAGTCAGGGCCGTCTCGAGCTTGCGGGCGGCGAGAATGTGACTCTGCTTGGGCCACAGGAGAATTGGTGCGCCGATCACCAGCACGCCGATGCCGTCGCCTGCCCACCAGTGCAGCACGGCCGACGGTAGCCACGCTCCGTCACGGATCGCGACGGTGACGAGCCCGCCGATCAGGGCGCCCGCCAGCGGACCCAGCACCCCGGCCCCGGCGACGAAGCGGGCCAGGTCATCACGCCGGCGCAGATCGGGCGGCCCCTTGCACCATCGGTGCACCACCGATGCGCCGACCAGTGGTTCGACCACATTGGCCGCGGCGAAGCCGGCCGCCGCGGGCCAGCCTGCGCCGTAGCGCAGATCGACGGCAAGTTCGGCGACGACGATCGCAGCGACGATCACCGGCCACAGCGACCGGCGCGTCAGGAGCATCGCGGCCACCGTCACCCCGGCCGCGGGGAAGAACGCCGGACCGACGCCGCCGCCTAACGTCTGCCACGACAGGACGGCCCCGACGACGTAGGCCAGAGCTACCCAACCGAACAGACCCGATGCCGCTCCCACACGGTCCTGACGGTTAGCGCCGGTCAAACAGGCTCACCCTTCGACGACTCGGCGAACGAAAAGAGCACCCGCCGAGCCTAGTCATAGCTGTACGGCGGGCGCAGCCGAACCACCCGAGTGATTCGGCACCACCCGGAGCAGGTGCCCTCAGTAGACGAATCATGTTGTCGTCGGCGGTCTTTCGACGACGAAAGTGGCTTCCACCTCGGCGCTGACCTCCACATCCTGCGGACACAGCACGAACTCGGCGGGGCCGTCGGCCGACGGCGCCCCCTGAGCGAGCATGGCGGCCCTGGCGACCGGCGCGGGCCGGTTCATGCCCGGGTCGCTGACGCTGCGGACGGTCACCGCGCCGAGGTCCAGAGCGTCGGCATAGTCCTGGGCACGCCTGCGCGCCTCCTGCACCGCCCGCTGCCGGGTGTCGCGCTCCACACGCAGCCGGCTGGTCTCGGTCAACTCCCATTCGATGTGATGGATCGACAACCCGTCGACGCCGGCCGCCCACGACACCCAGGTGGCCAGCTCGTCGACGTCGGCGAAGGTGGCCTCGACCGTCACCGAGGCGGCGTGGACCAGGGGTAGTTTCTTGCCGTCCTTGTGCCACGGGCGGTAGGAATTCACCCGCACCTGGTCCACCGAATACCTGGTCACCGGGCCGTCCTCGGGATGGTGGCGTCCTTCGAGGGCGGCCTTGACCTCCGCCAGCGCGGCGGCGACGGCCCGGAACACCGGCTCGGGCTGCGGGCCCTCCAGCGCCAGCGTGGCGTGGACGGTTCCGAGTTCGGGTGCCAGCGTCACCGAGTGTGCGCCGCGGACGTTGATCGCAACATCAGTCATGCGGCCCACCCTAGAGAGATCAGCCGACATGCTCCCGTCGCCGCCGGATGAAGAACTCCACGGCATCGCGAATCGACTCGTGCACGTCGCGCGGCTGCCAGCCCAGTTCACGGACCGCTTTGCCGTGGTCCATCGGCGCCATGATGTCCATCAACCGCACCGAGGTCGGTGTCAGCTGCAGGTCGCGGCGGGTCAGCGCCGCCGCCACGCCGCCGAGGAGCCCTGCGGCGCGCAGCGCCGGCTTGGGAATTCCCCACCGGGGCGCGGGCACCCCCGCGGCCTGCGCGGCGGTCTCGTACAGCTCGCGATAGGGCAGGAACCGCTCCGAGACGATGTAGCGCTCCCCGACCCGGCCGCGTTCGGCGGCCAGCACAAGTGCCTGCGCGGCGTCCACGACGCCGACCACCTCGGTCGCCATCCCGGCCATGTAGAACCCCAACTTCCCGAAGGCCGCGGCGGCCACCAGCGCACCGTGCGGGGTGGGCTGCCAATCCCTGGGCCCGTAGGTGTTGGACACGCACAGCGCGACCGCGGGCAGACCCTTGTCCCGGGCGTAGCTCAACACCAGTTCCTCGGCCTGCACCCGAGACCGGATGTAGTCCCCCGCCTTCGCACCCCAGTCGAACGGGGTGTTCTCGTCGACGGTGCCGCCGTCGCCCAGCCCGATGGTGCCGATGGTGCTGGTGAAGACGAAGCGGTGCAGATCGGCCTCGACGGCGGCGTCGAGCACGTGGCGCAGGCCCTCGACGTTGGTCCGGTAGAGCGGCGCGGCGTCCCGCAGGTAGGCGCGGGTGTCGACGACGCAGTAGTAGACGACGTCGCAGCCGGCCATCGCGGTGCGCAGCGCGTCGTCGTCGAAGATGTCGCCGTAGAAGCGCTGTACGGGCAGGTCGTCGATCGGTCGGGTGGAGCTGGTGCTGCGCAGCATCACTCGCACGGTGTCGCCGCGTTCGACGAGCTGACGCGCCACATGCGACCCGAGGAAGCCGCTCGCCCCGATCACCAGTTTGTCCGCACGCGCCACGTCCGGCAGCATGCCCCATGAGCAGCTGAAAAGACAATGTCGAGAATCTGTTCACCGCCCGTGCGGGATGACCGGGGCGGCGCCGTTCACTAGGATCGGCGGGGTCCGATACTGCGGAGGCTGAGCACCATTTCGTCGACCACTGACCAGACCACGACCGATACACCGGCGACGGCAACCACCCGGCCGCTGTATCTCGGCACCGGCAACGACGTCAGCGCTGCGGCCGACGCACTCGACGCGGCATGGTCGTCGGCGGTACCGCTGAGCGAGACGGAGTTACCCGACTTCACTCCGCAGCGCCGCTGGACCTCGGTGGTGCTGGGCGCGCTGGGCATGGTTGCCCTGGCGACTCTGGTGGCCGCGGTGATCGCGATGGCCAACCGCTCCGCGGAGCCCGCAGGGCCGTCAGCCGTCCCGACGCCCGCTGCCCCGACGACGGCCGCGGCGACCACCACCGCGGTGGCCCCGTCACCGTCGGCCTCCGTCAAGCCCGCCCCAGCACCGCCCTTCTCCAGCGTCACGGCGACGGCATCGACCTTGGCGCCACCACCGGTCCTCCGGCCGGGTGCACCCGAGCCGAAACCCGGTGTGCGCGAACGACTCCACGACCTGTTCCCGCGGCTGTTCCCGAATTCCTAGCCGATGCGCAGAGCCGACCGGTGGGGATCGTCGGCAGGTAGCCACGACGGCCCCTCGGCGGTCTGCAGATCACCGATGTCTGTGGTCAGCGCGTGGACGACGGCGGCCACGGTGGGCCGGTTCTCGTCTCGGCGCGATACCAGCGACCAAGTCCACACCGGCTGGGGTCTGACCACTGAGATCCGCGCGAGATCCTTTGGGATGGGCGTGATTCTGTCTTTGGGCGAATTGAGCACCGGGCATCGCAGCCGCCGAACATGTTCGAAGAACGCGGGTCCGGTGATGCCACCGTCATCGATCCGCACCATTCGCGCGCCGGTGTCGTGCGCGAACTGGGTGGCGTATCTGTTCCACGACGACCAATTGGCGGTGTCCGCGTCAAGCAGGACGACCGTATCCCGGGCGTCGACCGTCCCGGCGCCCGCGTCCGGCCCCACCGCATAGAGAACATCCATCCCGAGCAGCCTGGCCTCGAGACCGTGTTCGTCGAGTTCCTGGCGCTGCAGCCAGCAGATCGCCAGATCGATGGTGTTCTCCGCGACGCGCGTCGCCTGGGTATGCGACGGCAGCACCCACGCGTCGATCCGGAGTTGCGCCACACCGGCGGTGCGCTGGGCCAGATCCGGCGGATACCAGCTGACATACCCGAGCCGGACCGGCTCGACGTCGGCCAGCCCGTCGGCTTGCGTCCGCAACTCGTCGGCATGGGCCAGCAACTCCCGCACCTTCGGCAACAGGGCCGCCCCGGCAGCGGTCAAAACCACCGATCGCCGATCGCGGTCGAACAACGGGACGTGCAGATCGCGCTCGAGCGCCTTGATCTGTTGGGACAGCGAGGGCCCGGCGATGTGCAGCCGAGCCGCCGCCCGGCCGAAGTTCAGTTCCTCGGCGACGGCGACGAAGTAGCGCAGCTGGCGCAGCTCCACGGACCCATCGTAGTTCCCGCCGATCCGTACGAGGTTGAACCTCTCAGCAGCGAGGAGATTGGTCGTGGCCGGCGGACATGTGTGCGGCTGACGATGGTTACACCTGTTGGGCCGCTGATCTGTTGGGCCAATGAATACGGAGGGCAGTTCCATGAGTCAGAAAGTCGCCATCATCACCGGAGCGTCGAGAGGCATCGGCGCGGGACTCGTTCCGGCATACCGCAAGTTGGGATACGCGGTCGTCGCGACGGCCCGCTCGATCGACGAGTCGAACGATCCGATGGTGTGCAATGTCGCCGCCGATATCGCCGAGCCCGGCACCGGGGGGCGGATCGTCGACGCGGCGCTGAGCGCATTCGGCCGGGTCGACACGGTGGTCAACAACGCCGGGATCTTCATCGCCAAACCGTTCACCGACTACACCGACGAGGACTATGCGGCTGTCACCGGAGTCAACCTGCGCGGATTCTTCGACGTCACGCGCAGCGCCGTCGCCGCGATGCTCGCCGGCGGCGAGGGAGGACATGTCGTGAACATCTCGACCAGCCTTGTCGACCATGCCAATTCCCAAGTGCCCTCCGCCCTCGCCTCCCTCACCAAGGGCGGCCTGAGCGCAGTCACCAAGTCGCTGGCCATCGAGTACGCCGGGAGCGGCATCCGGGTCAACGCCCTGGCGCTCGGTGTCATCCGCACGCCCATGCACCCGCCGGAGACCCACGCCGCCCTGGCGGCGCTGCACCCGGTGGGCCGGCTCGGCGACATCGACGACGTCGTGGATGCGGTCGTCTATCTGGAGAACGCACCGTTCGTCACCGGCGAGGTGCTGCACGTCGACGGCGGCCAGAGCGCCGGGCATTGAAATATCAACGCAATATCAACGCGCAGAACTGATGAGAAGGACTTGCCATGGAGTTCTTGGTCGACATGACCACCCATGTCCCGGCGGGCACCCCACCGGAGACGGTGGAGGACATCCGCACCCGCGAGGCGGCCCGCGCTCGCGAACTCGCCGCTGACGGAACGGTTTTGCGGCTGTGGCGGCCACCGTTGGCGCCGGGTGAATGGCGCACGATCGGACTGTTCGCCGCCGACGGCGACCGGGCGCTCGACGAGAGCTTGGCGTCGATGCCGCTGCATGTCTGGCGCACCGACGCGGTGACACCGCTGGCGCCGCATCCCAACGATCCGCGGTCCACGCGGGGTCGCCACGATCAGGAGTTCCTGACCAGTTTGACGATCACCGTTCCGCCCGCGACGACCGATGACGTTGTCGGCGAACTGAAAAGGCAGGAGGCGATCCACGCCCGCGAGCTCGCCGGCGAGGGCAGGCTGGTCCGGCTGTGGACACCACCGAACGCTCCGGGCCAGTGGCGGACGTGGGGTCTGTGGAGCGGGCGGGACCGGTCCGAGCTGTCGGCGACCCTCGAGTCGCTGCCTCTGCACGTGTGGATGACCGTCGAGACGACACCGCTCACCCCGCACCCCAACGACCCGCAGGGAGTCCGATCATGAGCACCGTGTCGGCGACGACCACCGCCTCGAGACGATTCGCCGTCGACGCGCTGGCCGATTTCGTGGTGTCTGCCGAGCCGGCCGACATTCCCGGCGGCGCCGCGGCGCTGTTGCGCCGCAATGTCCTCGACAGCATCGCCTGCGCGATCGCCGCCCTCGACGGTGAGACCGTGCGGGCGGTGCGCGACCAGATCGAAGCCGTGGGCGCCAGGCCGCGAGCCCGACTGATCGGTGGCGGCTGGTCGAGTGTGGATCAAGCCGCGCTGTTCAACTCTGTCGCGGTGCGCTACGTCGATCTGCTCGACACCTTCCTGACCCCCGGCGGACTGTGCCATCCGGCCGACAACTTCGGCGCACTGCTGTCGGTGGCCGAGAGCACAGCGGCGACCGGATCTGAGTTCCTACTGGCGCTTGCCGTCGCCTACGAAGTGCAGTGCCGGTTCTCGCAGTCCGTGCCGGTCATGGCGCACGGTCTCAACCATGCGCTGCAGCTGGCCATGTCGGTGGCGGCGGGATCGGCCAGGCTGCTGGGTCTGAGCGCCGCGCAGACCGCCGACGCGATCGCGATGGCCGCTGCGGACAACGTCTCGGTGGCAGCCATCCACTCCGAGCCGGTGTCCCACTGGAAAGGCATCTCGCCGGGGATCACCGCACAGCGCGCCGTATACGCGGCCGCCCTGGCTCAGCGTGGTGTCACCGGGCCGCGCGGGCTCATCGACGGACCCAATGGCCTCGAGCACCTGTTCGGCCAACACATCGATCTCCGGCTCGACGAGCCCACACTGGGCGCGGTCGAACACACCTACCTCAAGAAATACTGCGCGTTGATCCACGGCCAGGCGCCCATCGACGCGGTGCTCGCGCTCGCCGCCGAGCACGGTGTCCGGCACAGCGACGTCGAGACCGTCCGGGTCGACACCTTCCAGACCGCCTACGACATCGCAGGCGGCGGGAGCTTCGGCGACAAGGATGCGCCCCGAACCAAGGAGCAGGCGGACTACAACCTGAAGTACCTTGTGGCCGCGGCGCTCATCGACGGGCAGGTCGGCCCTGACCAACTCGACACCGGCCGCATCCGCCGAGCCGATGTCCAGGACCTGCTCAGCCGCGTGACCGTGCGCGCCGACGCCGCGCTCACCGCGCGCTACCCCAGTCATACCCCGGTACGCGTCACGATCACACTGCGCGACGGACACCGGATCACCCGCGACCAGGACGACTTCGAGGGAGCACCCAGCCACCCCATGACATGGGATCGTGTAATCGAGAAGTTCCATTGGCTCGCCGCACCCCGCGTCGGGGAGCCGCGGCGCATCGACATCGTCGCGGCCGTCGCGCACCTCGACGACATCACGGTGCCCGCGTTGATGGATCTGCTGACCGGCTTCGCACCAGGGGAACCCCGATGAACTCGCCATTGTCCTCACTGGGGGTTTCCCTGCCCGTCGTGGCCGCACCCATGGCGGGCGGACCCACCACCGTCGCGATGGTGCTTGCCGCGGCCGAAGCCGGATCGTTCGGTTTCCTCGCCGCCGGATACAAGACGCCAGAAGCGGTGCAGGCCGAGGTCGGGCAGCTGCGTGCGGCGGGGGTGCCGTTCGGTGTCAACGTGTTCGCGCCGAACACCATTGCGGTGGACAGGCAGGCATACCGCGCGTACGCCGCGTCGCTGCAGCCGGAGGCCGACCGCTTCGGGCTCACGCTGCCTGCCGAACCGATCGAGGACGACGACGCCTTCGAAGCCAAGATCGACCAGCTGCGCACCGACCCCGTTCCGGTCGTCAGCTTCACCTTCGGAATTCCTGACCGTGCGGTGATCACCAGCCTGCAGTCGGCCGGAACGTTCGTCATCCAGACCGTCACGTCGGCGGCTGAGGCACAGTTGGCCGCCGACGCGGGAGTCGATGCGCTGGCCGTCCAAAGCGCTTTTGCTGGAGGACATTCGGGTACCTTGACGCCCGCCCGACGCCCCGCTGAGGTGCCGCTCACCGATCTGGTCGCCCAGGTCGTTCACCGCGTCGCCGTGCCGGTGATAGCCGCCGGCGGCATTGCCAGCGCCGGCGACGTGGCTGCGGCGCTACACGCCGGTGCCGCGGCCGTGGCCGTGGGTACCGCCTTGCTCCGCAGTGCGGAAAGCGGAGCCTCGGCAACCCACCGGGCGGCGCTGGCCGACCCCGCGAACACCGAAACGGTTGTGACGCAGGCGTTCACCGGACGGCCCGCCCGCGGCGTGCGTAACAGCTTCATCGACGCCCACGAAGCCGACGCCCCGTTGGGCTATCCGGCGATCCACCACCTCACCAGTGCGCTGCGGAAGGCCGCAGCGGCCGCCGGCAGGCCCGATCTGCTGCATTTGTGGGCCGGCACCGGATTTCGCCACATCACCGAGGAGCCGACGGCGCAGATCCTGACCCACCTGGTAGCCGAGGTCTGAATCCTCAGCGCCGCCGGGCGGTCACCACCAGGTACTCCCACTGCATCGCCGGTGAATCGGCCAGTGCCCGGTCACCGAGTGCGGCCAGGTCCGCGTCGAGTGCAGCGGCCTTGTCCGCGTCATCGATGGACCGGTAGGCCGACACCATCGGCCCGTAGTTGACCTTGAAGTAGTCCCGGAAGCGTGCACCGTCGGCGAAGGCGTCGACGGCCAGCTCACCGCGCCGCAGGTCAATGTACTCGACACGGTCACCGAACAACGCCCGGACATGGGTTTCGTCACCCCACAGCGGAGCCGGTTGCACACCGGGCGGCGGCGGCGCCACATACGGCTTGAGCGTGGCGAACATCTGCCCGATGAAACCCTCGGGCGTCCAGCTCAGCACGGCGATCCGGCCGCCGGGCCGACACACTCGGACCAGTTCGTCGGCCGCCTGCTGATGGTGCGGGGCGAACATCACCCCGATACAGGACATGACGGCGTCGAACTCCGCGTCGCCGAACGGCAGCGCCTCGGCGTTGGCCTCGCGGAACTCGACATCCACGCCGCGCCGGTCAGGCAGGCTCCGTCCGTGCGCCAGTAGTTCCGGGCACAGGTCGCTGGCGATGACGCGGGCGCCGGCCGCGGCAGCGGCGAACGCCGCGTTGCCGGTACCGGCCGCAACGTCGAGAACCCGCTGTCCCGGCTGGATATCGGCAGCCGCCACCAGGTCGGCTCCCAGCGGGGCGACGAGATCGTCGGCGACGGCCGGATAATCTCCCAGCGCCCACAGTGCCCGATGCCGGGCCTCGAGTTCACGGTCGACAGTTGTTGCACTCATGGTGTTCTCCCCTCTCGAAGTGCTGATCTCATCGTGCGCGCGGCGGCGACGCGGTTCCAGTGCCGGAAGTGAACCGAATGCAGTACAGGATCTGTACTAGTCACGGTCGCCGTGAAGGCGTGTACTGGAAGGACCGCGGAAAGGAGCACGCCATGTCGGGCTATGGGCAGTTCTGTCCGGTCGCCAAGGCGATGGAGTTACTCGACGAGCGCTGGACGCTTCTGGTGGTGCGCGAATTGCTGCAGGGCAGTGCGCATTTCAACGACCTGCGCCGCGGCGTGCCCAAGATGTCACCGGCGCTGCTGTCCAAGCGACTCAAGTCGCTGGCGCGCGCCGGGGTGGTGCAGCGCAGCGAGATCGACGGGCGCGCCACCTACAGCCTGACCGAGTGCGGCCGTGAGCTGGCAGGCGTGGTCGACGCCATCGGCGCGTGGGGGGTGCGCTGGATTCCGCAGATGGGCGACGACGACCTCGATCCGCACCTGCTGTTCTGGGATGTCCAGCGCAACATCCCGATCGACAGCTGGCCGCGGGCCCGAACCACCGTGGCCTTCGAACTCGACGGCGTCGCCCCGAAGGCGTCGCGGTGGTGGCTGGTGGTCACCGAGGGTCACGCCGACGTCTGTGACTTCGACCCGGGATACGACGTCGCCGCCACAGTGAAGACGAGCCTGCGCACCCTCACCGAGATCTGGCGCGGCGACGTGTCATGGTCGCGGGCGCTGCTCGACGGGCGCACCGCCGTCTCGGGTGACGCGGCCGCCCGCAAGGCCTTGCCCGAGTGGATCGGCCAGTCCAAGATCGCCGCGGTACCGCGGCCCGCCTAGTTCTTGAGGCAGGATTCGGCGCCGTTGATGACGCCGTCGCGGTAGTGCCGGATCCGCTCGAACCCGGCGCCCTGGCGGTTGACGTCACCGTCGCCGCGGAACACCAGCAGCGCGGTGATCGCCTCGTCGAGGTCTCCGGGCGAGATGCGGAAACTGCTTGTCTGCGAACGGTTTCCGAGCACCACGCTGGCGGTGTAGGCGCCCGCGAAGCAGTCTGCGCGCAGCGACTGGGTCTTGTCGTCGGACTTGTCGTTGGCCCGCGTCAGCGCGGCCAGGCCGTACTGGGTGGCCAGTAGTGTGGCCACCGCGAAGTCGCCGCCCTGGCGATACACCGTCGGCATGGCGTCGACGTTGTCCCAGCCGATGTAATCGTCGGGGACGCAATAGAACAGTGCGTAGTCCTTGGTGGAGTTGCCGCCGCACGTGGGCGGGTTGGCCGGGTCGAACGGCTCGAGTCCCTTGAGCGGTAACCACTTCCCGCCGTCGGTGAGCTCCGGGTACACCTGGCTCCAGTAGTCCTCCAGGTCGTAGGGCACCCCGTTGATGATGGAGTCGTACGGCGCATCCCCGCCGCTGGCCGCGTCCTGAGCGTCGTTGAAGGGCAGTTCGACGACCACCGGGTTGTCGTCGCGGTAGGCCTTGCAGGCAGTGGGCCCGTTGTCGTATCCGTCCTGGAAAGCACCGACGCGGTCGAAACCACTGCCGTGTGCCGACGGGTCGATCTTGCTGGTGCCCGGCGAGTCTCGAAGGTCGAGGATGCCGGCCAGCGCGGTGTCCAGTTCGGCGGCGTTGGCCTTGAAGAGTCCGGTGTCCTGGGCGTGTTTGGCCCACCCACCGGCGAAGCAGTCGGCCTGAAGTTCCTTGGTGACCGTGCGGGCGGTGAAGTTCGAGCGGGCCTGCACCGCGTGACCCCACTCGTGGGCCAGCACGATGGGGATGACGAAATCACCGAACTTGGATTGCAGTTCCGGCAGCAGCTTCTCGGAATCCCAGGCGACATCGTCCTTGGTCGAGCAGTAGAAGGCATTGCCGGCGATCTCGCTGGCATCGGCGGCGCACGGCGGCAGATCGCCCGAAGACGGGACCACCGCGTAGAAGCCGCCCTCGACCGGCTTGTAGTCGCTGCCGTACAGCTTGGGGAACTCATCGCCCCAGTACTTCTGCAGATCGGCGATCGCCGCGACGGCGATCTTGTTCACCGGCGTCGAGGCGTCACCGTGGATGGTGATGTCACTGGACGGCGGCGCCTGCGACACCGGCGTGGCCGTCACCGTCTTCGAACCACCGCAGCCGGCCACCAGGATTGCCACCGCGACAACGGGCAGTACACGCGCACGCATGCGCGAACATTAGCCAGAAACCACGCATTATGCGTCCCGTACGGCAAAAGCCGTACGTCCGAGTTCCGCTGAGCGTTGCTGAGTGTTTACTTGATCAACGGATCGCGCGGCATGCCCAGAATTCGTTCGGCGATCTGATTGCGGGTGACCTCCGAGGTGCCACCGGCGATCGCCATTCCGCGGGCGCCCATCGCCGCACGGGCTGCCAGCTCACCCTCGCCACCCTCGAGCACCAGTTCGGGGCCCAGCAGCGATGCCGCGATGGCACCCTGCTCCTGAAAGTGCTCGGCGAGTTTGAGTTTGGTGATGTTGCCCTCGGGGCCGGGGCCGGCACCCTCGATACTGCGGACGACGCGGCGCAGGTTCAACAGCCGCAGCGCGTGGTCCTCGGCGAGGAACCGGCCGACCCGCTGCTTGGCGCCGATGACATGGTCGCCGTTGCGCTTGGCCAGGTCCACCAGCCAGGCGGAGGCGGGTGCGATGCCGCCGGCGCCGCCACCGATACTGACCCGCTCGTTGCCGAGGGTTGCCCGCGCGACGGTCCACCCGGCGTTGGGTTCACCGACCACGTCATCGTCCGGGACGAACACGTCGGTGAAGAACACCTCGTTGAACTCCGAGCCGCCGGTGATCTGCCGCAGTGGCCGAACCTCGACACCCGGTGCCTCCATGTCCAGGATCACCATCGTGATGCCCTGGTGCTTGGGGGCATCGAAGTCGGTGCGCACCGTGGCCAGTCCGCGCTTGCAATAGTGCGCGCCGCTGGTCCACACCTTCTGGCCGGTGATCTTCCAACCGCCGTCGACCCGGGTGGCGCGGGTCTTGACCGCCGCCGCATCCGAGCCGGCCGACGGTTCGGAGAATAACTGGCACCAGATCTCGTCCTTGCGCAGCGCCTTCTCCACGAATCGTTCGATCTGCGAAGGTGTTCCGTGCTGGACCAGCGTCAGGATGACCCAGCCGGTGATGCCGTAGTCGGGACGCGTGATACCCGCTGAGGCGAACTCCTCCTCGATCAGAAGCTGCTCGATGGCACCTGCGGCGCGACCCCACGGCTTGGGCCAGTGCGGCATGATGTAGCCCGTGGCGATCAGCTCGTCGACCTGAGCCTTGTCGTCGAGCTTGGCGAGTTCGGCAGCATCCGAACGGATCTGCTCGCGCAGCGCATCGGCGTCGGCGGGCAGGTCGAGGCTGTTGGACCGGCTCACCCCCAACGCAGTCAGATTGAAAACGTCGGTCGACGGTCCGTCTCCACCCAGCAGCGCCTGCAGGGTCAGGGCACGGCGCAGGTGCAGATGCGCGTCGTGCTCCCAGGTGAAGCCGATACCGCCGTGCACCTGAATGTTGAGCTCGGCGTTGCGGACATAGGCGCCGAAGGCCAATGTCGCTGCGGCAGCGGCGATCAGCTCGAACTGGGACTGCCCTTCCTCGGCGGACTCTCCCGCCGCGCGGGCGGCATCCCACACCACGGCGACCGTGGACTCGGCGGCCACCACCATGTTGGCGCAGTGGTGCTTGACCGCCTGAAAGGTGGCGATGGTGCGGCCGAACTGTTCACGCACCTTGGCGTATTCGACCGCGGTGTCCACGCAGTCCGATGCCCCACCGGCTGCCTCAGCCGCGAACAGGGTGCGCGCGTAGGCGACCGCGGCCGAGCGCCCTTCGATCAGGATGTTGTCGCCTACGGAGACCTCAGTCAGCGACACCCGGCCCGAGCGGCGGGTGCGGTCGAGGTTTCCGGGCACCTCGACCGTCACCCCGCTCGCGTGCCGGTCGACGAGCACCACATCCTCACCGGCCACCAGAAGCAGCAGATCGGCCAGGCCGGCACCCAGAACAACACCGGCGTCACCGGTTGCCGTCTCGCCCGAGAGTGCGACGTCACCACCCAAACCGATTGCGGCGGTGACCGTTCCGTCGATCAGGCCGGGCAGCAGCCGGGCCTTCTGTTCGTCGGTGCCGGCTGCCGAGATGACGGCCGAGGCGACGACGGTCGGGACGAACGGCCCCGGCGCCACAGCGCGGCCGAGTTCGTCAACGACGACGACGAGTTCGGGCAGTCCGTATCCCGAGCCGCCGTACTGCTCGTCGACGTGCAGGCCGAGCCAGCCGAGTTCGGCCAGCTCGGCCCAGAACGCCGGCCGGGCCTCGTCATCTGAGTCGAGGAGCTCTCGCGCCGCCCAGCGCGCCTTCTGCGCGGTCAGAAAGGAGCGCGCCACCTCCCCGAGTTCACGGTGATCGTCGGTCAGTGCGATACCCATCAGTGTCCTCTCGAGGCTGCGCCAGTTCTCCTAATGCCTTACCACAACCGCCGTCAGTCGCTTCCGGAACCCGGCTCTCACTTGGGGGCGAAACGCTGCCCGGCGTCCAGGCGGATGCACTGCCCGTTGAGCATCGGGTTCTCGACGATCGCCGCGACCAGCTTGGCGAACTCCTCGGGCTTGCCCAGCCGCTTGGGGAAAGCCGCGTCCTTGGTCAGCGCCTTGGCGAACTCATCGGGGATGCCCTTGGTCAGGCCGGTGGCGAACAGGCTGGGCGCGATGGCCAGCGCGCGGATTCCCACACTGCCCAGGTCGCGGGCCATCGTCAGCGACATCCCGGCGATACCGGCCTTGGCTGCGGTGTAGGCCACCTGGCCGATCTGTCCCTCGAACGCCGCGATGGACGCAGTGTTGATGATGACGCCGCGCTCGCCGGTCTCCTCGTCCTCGGGCTCGTTCTTGGCGATGTGGGCAGCGGCCAGCCGGCTGATGTTGAAGCTGGCGATCAGGTTCAGGTCGATCGTGCTGCGGAAGGTCTCCAGCGCGTGCGGGCCGTTCTTGCCCAGGGTCTTCTCCCCGATGCCGCCGCCGGCCGTGGTCAGGATGACGTGCAGGCCACCGAGTGCGTCGACGGCGTCGGCGAGCACCTTCTCGGTGCCCTCGAAGTCGGTGACGTCGACAGCGAAGAACGGGCCGCCGATGGCAGCCGCGACCTCGGGTCCGTCGGTGCCCTCGCGGTCCAGGATCGCCACGCTGGCGCCGCGCGAGGCCAGCAGCTCGGCACTTGCCCGCCCGAAGCCCGAGGCGCCGCCTACGACGATCACCTTCTTGCCCGAGATCTCCATCCGATTCCTCCTGTTGTCGGTGCCGCCTCGGCCCTTACCGTGCAGCTTTCAGTTCCAAATCGGTAAGGACGTTACCGCTCGTCACCGATCGGTAATGAACGTGGGTCACCCCCTCGGCGGTAGGTCAGCGGTACGTTGGCGACATGGCCCGAACCAGCGTTGGTCTGCGGATGGGCGCCGGTATCGCCGCGGCTGCGGTGGCCGTCGGCGTGGCGCAGTTGCTGGCGGTGCTGTTCTCCCCCGCAGCCGACGCCCGCACCGCGGTCGGGACGGCCGTCATCAACCTGACGCCGGGTCCGGTCAAGGAATGGGCGATCCAGACCTTCGGCACCGCCGACAAGTTGTTCCTGTCAGTCATGGTGCTCGTGGTGATCGCGGCACTGGCCGCCGTCAGCGCAATCTGGGAGCGCTCCCGGGTGCCGACGGGCACGCTGGCGATCCTGGCGGGCGCCGTCGCCGGAAGTGCCGCAGTCCTGTCCCGGCCCGGTGCCCACGTCACCGACATCATCCCGACCCTCGTCGGGGCGGCGGCGGGCATCGCCGTGCTGCGCTGGTTGACCTCCGGGCGGATCACCGATGGCCGCGAAACCGCCTCGACGCAGGCCGCCGGCGTCGACCCGGGCCGACGACTGTCGCTGGTGACGTTCGGTCTCGCCGGGCTCGGGCTGCTCAGCGGGGTGGCCGGCGCGGCGATCAGCCGGGGGCTGCGTTCGGTGTCCGGCGACCGGGACAGCTTCGCGTTGCCCACCGTGACGCCACCGGCCCCGCCGGTACCCGCAACTGTGCAGCCGGCCGGCGTGCAGCTGCCGAGCTTCATCACCAGCAACGCCGACTTCTATCGCATCGACACCGCGCTGAGTGTCCCGCAGCTCTCCCGCGCCGACTGGCGGCTGCGGATCCACGGCATGGTCGACCGCGAGATCACCTACACCTTCGAGGATCTGCAGAAGTTCACTCCGATCGAGAAGGTCGTGACGCTGGCGTGCGTGTCGAACCCGGTCGGCGGTGACCTGATCTCCAATGCCACCTGGACCGGCTACCGCGTGCGGGACCTGTTGAGCGCGGCCGGAATTCATTCCGATGCCGACATGGTGCTGTCCACCTCCGTCGACGGCTTCACCGCGGGCACCCCGGTCGAGGCGCTCACCGATGGGCGCGATTCGATGCTCGCGATCGGGATGAACGGCGCACCGCTGCCCGTCGAGCACGGCTACCCGGCGCGGCTGGTGGTTCCCGGGTTGTACGGATACGTCTCGGCCACCAAATGGGTCACGGACCTGGAGCTGACCCGCTTCGACCGGGCGCAGGCCTACTGGACCAAGCTGGGCTGGTCCGAGCGCGGCCCGATCAAAACCGAGTCACGCATCGACGTCCCCCGCGACGGGCAGAAAGTCGCCCAGGGACCGGTCACCTTCGGCGGGGTCGCCTGGGCCCAGAACCGCGGCGTGAAAGCCGTCGAGGTCCAGATCGACGACGGACCGTGGCAGCCGGCCCAGTTGGGGGCGTCCTACTCCAACGACGCCTGGCGACTGTGGAGCTTCCCGTGGACCGCCACTCAACCCGGTGCGCACACCGTCACGGTGCGTGCCACCGACAATACCGGCGCAGTACAGACCCAGGACCAGGCTCTACCGGCACCCGACGGGGCGACCGGCTGGCACTCGGTGCGCTTCGACGTCACCTAGTCCTTGCGCCGAGATTGACGTGACGCAGAGGCGCACTCGCAGTGTGTCTGCGTCCGTTCAATCTCGGTGATGTCAGTCGGCCATGCCACTCTGGAGGCATGTTGCTCGGCGATGTTGCGGCGGCCTCAGCCGATGTGACGGCGACGTCATCGCGGCTGGCGAAGGTCGCCCGGATCGTCGACCTGCTCGGCGCGACGACGGACCCCCGCCTGATCGCGATCGTGGTGTCCTGGCTGTCCGGCGAACTGCCGCAGCGCCAGATCGGTGTCGGCTGGGCCGCCCTGCGTTCGCTGCCCTCCCCTGCCGACGTCCCGGCGCTGACCGTTAGCGAGGTCGACGCCACGTTCAGCGAGATCGGCGCGGTGGCGGGCAAAGGCTCGCAAACCCGGCGTACCGGCCTGCTCGGCGAGCTGTTCGGCGCTGCGACCGCCGACGAGCAGCTGTTCCTGCACCGGCTGCTGTCCGGTGAACTGCGCCAGGGCGCCCTCGGTGGGGTGATGGCCGACGCCGTCGCCAAGGCCGGTGGCCTCCCGGCAGCTGCGGTGCGCCGCGCGGCCATGCTCGGAGGTGAGCTGCCCGCCGTCGCGGCTGCGGCACTCACCGGCGG
Source organism: Mycobacterium sp. DL592 (assembly GCF_011694515.1). NCBI lineage: Bacteria > Bacillati > Actinomycetota > Actinomycetes > Mycobacteriales > Mycobacteriaceae > Mycobacterium > Mycobacterium sp. DL592. Next base: position 3,403,516 of record NZ_CP050192.1, read on the forward strand.
TGTGCAGGCCCTCGACGAGTTCACCCTGAGCGTCGGCAGACCCGTTGGGCCGATGCTGGCCCAGACCGCGGCAGGAGTCGCCGAGGCACTCGAACGCCTCGGCGGCGAAGCTGTTTTCGAGGCCAAGCTCGACGGGGCGCGGGTGCAGATCCACCGCAGCGGTCAGGACGTCACGGTGTACACCCGAAGCCTCGACGATGTCACCGCCCGGCTTCCAGAGGTGGTCGCGGCCGCCCGCGGTCTTCCGGTCAGCGACCTCATCGCAGACGGGGAGGCCATCGCCCTGCGGCCCGACAACCGCCCGCACCGCTTCCAGGTCACCGCATCCCGGTTCGGCAGGAGCGTCGACATCGCAGCCGCCCAAGCGGCTCAACCACTTTCGGTGTTCTTCTTCGACATCTTGCACCTCGACGGCGTCGACCTGCTCGACCAACCGACCCACCGGCGCATCGCCGCGCTGGAGCAGATCGTGCCCGCCCGCCAGCGGGTCGACCGCCTCGTCACCGCCGATCCTGTTGCAGCGCAACAGTTTCTGGACGCCACCCTGGCAGCCGGGCACGAGGGCGTGATGGCCAAGTCGCCGGCCGGGCCCTACGAGGCAGGCAGGCGGGGCGCCGGCTGGCTGAAGGTCAAACCGGTGCACACCTTGGACTTGGTGGTGCTGGCCGTCGAATGGGGTTCGGGCCGCCGCACGGGCAAGCTGTCCAACATCCACCTCGGCGCGCGCGATCCGGTCAATGACGGCTTCGTCATGCTGGGCAAAACCTTCAAGGGCATGACCGACGCGATGCTGGAGTGGCAGACCGCGCGGTTCACCGAGCTGGCCACCAGCCCGCTGGACCACTACGTGGTGCAGGTCCGCCCCGAGCAGGTCGTCGAGATCGCATTCGACGGTGTGCAGGGCTCCAGCCGCTACCCCGGCGGGATGGCGCTGCGCTTCGCCCGCGTGCTGCGCTACCGCGACGACAAGAGCCCGGCCGAGGCCGACACCATCGACACCGTGCGGGCCTTCTACGAGCGCGGCGCCTAAACGCGGGCGAATTCGGCTTTGCCGCGCTCGAATTCGGCCAGCATCTCCGCGGTCAGCGTCGGCCGGATCTCCCCGATGGCGTCGAGGTAGTCCGGCGTGCCCGCGGGCTCGCCACGGCCATGGCGCATCTCGCGTTCGAACGCGGCCTGCGATCCCTTGCGAGCGGCGAACTCGATGTCGGCCGGGGTGAAGAACTCCGAGGCCGCGACCAGCCGGTCGACGTCGACTTCGGCGCAGGCCTTGCCCAGATAACGCTGCCACACCGCGCGGCGCGCGGGCTGGTCCGGCGGGCCGACCGGGATGACGTAGTCGAAGCGCCCCGGCCGCAGGAACGCCGAGTCCAGCGAGTGCACGGCATTGGTGGCGCACACCAGCAGCCTGCTGTCCTTCTGGCGGAACGCCGGAATGAGTTTCAGCAGCTCGTTGGTCACCCCGAGTTCGGCCGTCGAGGCCCCCGAGCGTGCCGTCGCGATCTCCTCGACCTCGTCGATGAACAGCACGAGCTCGTCGAGTTCGGCCAGCTCGGCGAAGGCCTCCCGCAGCGAGGCCGCCAGCCCGCCGGGTCCGCTGGCCAGCCGCGACGGGAACAGTTCGACGAACGGCCAGCCCAGCCGCGAGGAGATCGCCTTGGCGAAGCTGGTCTTGCCGGTTCCGGGCGGCCCGAACAGGATCACCGCCTTCGGCGGCTGCACCCCGTAGCGTTCGGCGACGTCGGGATGGGCGAGCGGGTCGACGATGCGGCGCTCGATGATCTGCTTCTCCTGCTCCATACCGGCCATCTCCCCGAGCAGGCCGGGCGGCAGCAGCTGGCCGCCGAGTTCGTCGAGCAGATTGGCCTGATCCAGGCCCAGGTGCTCGACCATCTCGAAGTAGACCAGCCCATCGCGTCGCACATAGCCGGAGTTCTCCAAGGCCGCCGCACCGGTCGCCCCATCGGGCATCACCGCACAGATCCGGCGAACGCCTTGTGATCGCAGCCGGCGCTCTAGGTCACCGAGCAATGCGCTGCCGATACCGCGGTGCCGCCAGCGGGAACCGAGCGCGACCAACAGGATCCAGGCCCGCTCGCCCTGGGTCTGCGCCACCGCCATGCCGACGACCTCGTCGCCGACCTCGGCCACCACAGCGGGCTGACCGCTGCGGGCGGCCGCCATCACCTCGGCCACGGTGAACACCGGCTCACCCGAACCGAGGGTACGGCTCTGATCCCAGACCTGAATGGCTTGATCGAGGTCCTCGTCGTGATAGTCGCGCAAACGCCACGGCGGCATCGTCCACCTCCTTCGGTGTCGGGGGAATCGTGCACCGGCCGACGGGCGGCGGCATCCCCCGATCGGTGGTTTTCGGGTGTGGTTGTGACGTGGATGCGATGATTTGCACCTCCCGAGCAGAAAGCGAGTCGATGAGCACCACCGAAGCCGACTTGGTAGACGGCGTCCCGCGCAGCCGAATCGTGGTCGCGTCGATGGTGGGCACCACCATCGAGTTCTACGACTTCTACGCCTATGCCACCGCGGCGGTCCTGGTGTTCCCCCAGCTGTTCTTCCCGAAGGGCAACCCGACCACCGCACTGCTGGCCTCGCTGGCCACCTTCGGCTTGGCGTTCGTGGCCCGGCCGGTGGGCTCAATCCTGTTCGGCCACTTCGGCGATCGGGTCGGGCGAAAGGCAACCCTGGTCGGCTCCCTGCTGACCATGGGCATCGCCACGTTCATCATCGGGCTGCTGCCCACCTACCCCGAGGTGGGTCTGGTCGCTCCGGCGCTGCTGGCGGTGATGCGATTCAGCCAGGGCCTGGCGCTGGGCGGCGAGTGGAGCGGCGCCGCCCTGCTCGCCACCGAGACCGCCAAACCGGGCAGGCGGGGCTGGGCGGCGATGTGGCCGCAACTGGGGGCACCCTTCGGATTCCTGTTGGCCAACGGATTGTTCCTGGCGCTGATCACCTGGCTGGGCAACGGCACCGCCAAACCCGATCCGCAGGGCGCGTTCATGACGTGGGGATGGCGCATCCCGTTCTTGCTCAGCGCGGTGATGGTCGCGGTCGGGCTCTACGTGCGGCTGCGGTTGACCGAGACGCCGGTGTTCCAGCGGGCGCTCGAGCGCGGTGAACGGGTCAAGACGCCGCTGACCGAACTGTTCCGCACGAGTTGGCGCCAACTGATCATCGGCACGTTCGTGATGCTGGCGACCTACACCCTGTTCTACATCGTGACCACCTGGGCGCTGAGCTACGGCACCGGCAAGCGGCCACCGGACGGCACCGGCCTGGGCTTCGGATACGTCGAATTCCTTCGTCTGCAATTGATTTCGGTGCTGTTCTTCGCCGCGCTGATTCCGGTGGCGGGCCGGCTCGCCGACATCTTCGGACGGCGCCGCACCCTGCTGGTCATCACCGCGGCGATCATGGTCTACGGAGCCTTCTTCGGATTCCTACTGGCGCCCGGGCGGGCCTCAGACGGGGCGATGCTGCAGTTCCTGGTGATCGGCATGACGCTGATGGGCCTGACCTTCGGACCGATGAGTGCTGTACTGCCGGAGCTGTTCCCGACCAATGTGCGCTACACCGGTTCAGGTATCGCCTACAACGTGGCCAGCATCCTGGGTGCCGCGGTGGCGCCGTTCATCGCGACCTGGCTGGCCACCAGCTACGGCGTCGGCTGGGTGGGCGTCTACCTGATGGTGGCCGCGGCTCTCACGTTCGTCGCGCTGCTGGCGATGCGTGAAACCAAGGACGCCTCGCTGGATTCGAACTCGATCGGCGATCACCTCGGCGACAGCGTCCACCCCGGCTGATCGGATCGGCCTCGCCTGCGAACTGAGCGCACCGACAGTAACGCCACGGCGAATTACCGACCCCGGATTCCGCCGTGGCGTTACTGTCGCGATCGGATCCGGCTCAACCGCGCCCGCTTCCGCCGGCAATCACCATGTCGCACAACGGCTGTGTCGTCGCGATCAGCCGGGCGTTGGCTTCGTCGACGTCGTCGGCCCACGCCGCGGCCGCCTGCGGTGTGCGGCCACCGTCGATGTGGCGGGCCACCAACCGCCGCCGCCGAACGGGCGCCGGGCAGTCCAGGTAGTACAACCGGTCGAGCAGGCCGCGGACCGCAGCCCAGTCCCCGTCGGGCACCCCCAGGTAATTGCCTTCGGTGACCACCAGCCGCGAATCGCGCGCGACGACGTGCCCGGCCGCCACCGCCTCGTCGAGCTCGCGGCTGAACGCAGGCACGTAGACATCGCCCACCGCGTACTCCGAACGCACCCGCCGCAGCAGCGCCACATAGCCCGCGGCATCGAAAGTGTCGGGTGCACCTTTGCGCCCGCGGCGGCTCAGCCGGTCCAGAACCGCATTGGACAGATGGAACCCGTCCATCGGCAGATAGGCCGCCCCGGCGAACTGGGCCATCAGGGCCTGCGCCGCCGTCGACTTGCCCGCCCCCGGGGGCCCGGTGATGCCGACGACGACCCGCCCCGGTCCGGCGTCGAGCACCACTGTGACGTCTGTGACCAGATCGTCCAGAAAAGTGTCGTCGGCGTAACTGATGGCGAACCGCTTTCGATAGGTCGGGTAGGTCGGGGATGACGACCGCAGAGCAGGACACTTCATGAATCCATTTCGGACCATACGCAGTCGGGGGATCATTCAGGCGGCCATCATCGCCTCGGCCGCATTGCTGATGTTGGGCAACCTCACCGCCCCGCCACCGACGGCCAGGGCTGCCGAGGTCGAATTCCTCAGCGTCCCCTCCCCATCGATGGGCCGCAACATCACCGTCCAATTCCAGGGCGGCGGAGCCAAGGCGGTCTATCTGCTCGACGGCCTGCGCGCCCAGGACGACCGCAACGGCTGGGACATCAACACCGGCGCGTTCTCCTGGTTCAACGACTCCGGGCTGTCGGTGGTCATGCCGGTGGGCGGGATGTCGAGCTTCTACTCCGACTGGTATCGGCCGGCCACCGGGAACGGCACCACCCAGACGTACAAGTGGGAGACGTTTCTGACCTCCGAACTTCCGGCCTGGCTGTCGGCCAACAAGGACGTCAGCCCCAGCGGCAACGCCGTGGTCGGGCTGTCGATGTCGGGCAGCGCCGCGCTGATCCTGGCGGCCTACCACCCGGGCCAGTTCGTGTACGCATCGTCGCTGTCCGGCTTCCTGAACCTTTCGGCCAGCCCGTGGCCGATCCTGGTCTCGGTGGCCATGGCCGATGCGGGCGGGTTCAACGCCCTCGACATGTGGGGGGCTTACGGCGGCGGGGCCTGGCAGCGCAACGACCCGATGCTGCACATCAGCCAACTGGTCGGCAATGGGACGCGGATCTGGGTGTACAGCGGTAACGGCAACCCGACCGACCTGGACGCCGGACTGGGTAATGCCCAGATTCCCGCGCAGCTGCTCGAAGGTCTGACCATCCGGACCAACCAGGAGTTCCAGAACCGCTACCAGGCCGCGGGTGGGCGCAACGGCGTCTTCAATTTCCCGCCCAACGGCACCCACAGCTGGGGCTACTGGGGTGGGCAGTTGCAGGCGATGAAGCCCGACATCCAGCGGGTGCTCGGCGTGGCGCCGACCGCCTGACGTCGCGCCGAGTGGCCACTTAGGGCACGCGATTCGACGGTTGGCGTGTCACATCTGGCCACTCGGCGCGGCCCGCATATGACGAAAGGCCCGGTCCCTTGTTCAGGGACCGGGCCTCTCAGTGTCACGTTGTGTCCGCACCCCACGGGCCGACCTCACTAGTTCCCCCCGCGGCGGCCAACCAAACCCGGTTGGGCGGAAAAATCGGACACGGTTTACCGTCGTTTGATAACGGTGGTGTGCAGATAAGGGGTCGTGGATGGATCTGTCCTGGTCAGCCGAGGATCTGCGGTTCCGCGATGAGGTGCGCGCGTTCCTCGACGAGAAACTCACACCCGATCTGCGCCAGGCCGGCCGACTGATGACCAGCGTCTACGCCGACCACGACGCCAGCATGGCCTGGCAGGCGATCCTGCACGAACGCGGCTGGGCCGCCCCGGCCTGGCCGCCTGCGTACGGCGGCTGCGACTGGTCTCTGACCCAGCATTACATCTTCAGCCGCGAATCGACCCTGGCCGGCGCTCCATCGCTGTCGCCCATGGGCATCCGGATGGTCGCCCACGCCATCATCGCCTTCGGCACCCCCGAGCAGAAGGACTACTTCCTGCCGCGCATTCTGACCGGGGAGGTGTTCTTCTGCCAGGGTTACTCCGAGCCGGAGGCCGGCTCGGATCTCGCCGCGCTGTCGATGGCGGCCGTCGACGACGGAGACGACCTCGTCTGCACCGGCAGCAAGATCTGGACAACGCATGCCGGAGAGGCGAATTGGATCTTCGCGTTGGTGCGCACGTCGCGGTCGGCCAAGAAGCAACAGGGCATCACGTTCGTTCTCATCGACATGACCAGCCCTGGCATCGAGATCCGGCCGCTGGTGATGACCTCCGGTGAGAAGGTGCAGAACCAGATCTTTTTCGACGGGGTCCGGGTGCCCAAGTCCAATGTGCTCGGCCAGATCGACGACGGCTGGACGGTTGCCAAGTACCTGCTGGAGTTCGAGCGCGGCGGTGGCGCCACCGCGCCGGCCCTGCAGGTGATGGCCGAGTCGGTCGCTGCCGAAGCCGAAACTCAGACCGGCCCGTCAGGCGGTCCGCTGATCGATGACGCCGCCTTCGCCGCGAAACTCGCCGACATCCGCATCCGCACCGAGGTTCTCGAGATCCTCGAATACCGGGTGCTGGCAACGGTTGCCGAGGGCAAGAACCCCGGCGCGGCGTCCTCGATGCTCAAGGTCCTGTCCACCGAGCTGTCCCAGGCGATCACCGAACTGGCGCTCGAGGCGGCCGGGCCGCGCGGGCGGGCGTATCAGCCGCACGCCACCCGTCCCGGCGGGCCGGTCGAAGACTTCGAGCCGCCCCGCGACGGCTACATCAGCGGCCAGCCGTGGCAAGCCGTCGCCGCACTGCGCTACTTCAACGACCGGGCCGGCTCGATTTACGCCGGCTCCAACGAGATTCAACGCAACATCCTGGCCAAAGCGACGTTGGGGCTGTAGATGGACTTCAATCTGAGCAAAGAACAAGAGTTGCTGCGCGACGGCCTCGGCAAGTTCCTGGCCACCCGCTACGAGCTGGAGAAGAGCCGCACTGCTGCCAAGGTCGGCCTCGGCTGGCAGCCCGACATCTGGCGCGGCTTCGCCGAGGAACTCGGCATTCTGGGTGCCACGCTGCCCGAGTCGGCAGGTGGGATCGGCGGTGGACCTATCGAGATCATGGTCATCGCAGAGGAATTGGGCCGAGCACTGGTGATCGAGCCGTTCGTCGAGACCGCCGTCGTGGCGGCCGGCCTGCTGCAGCGCGCCGACGGACCGGCCGCCGCCGCGGTGCTCGAACGGATCGCCGAGGGTAGTGCGATCGTCGCCGTAGCCGCCGCGGAGCCGGACTCCGGGGACCGTTGGGCCAGTGTGTCCACCACCGCCGTCCGCGACGGCGCCGACTGGGTGCTTACCGGCGGCAAGGCGGTTGTCGTCGGCGCACCGATCGCCACCCATCTGCTGATCACCGCGCGGACCTCGGGCCAATCCGGAGAAGCGCAAGGGATTTCACTGTTCCTGATCGAGTTCGACCCCGCCGCACCGCCGCACGGGATGACGTTGCACAGCTACCACACCATCGACGACCGGCGGGCCGCCGACCTCGATTTCGACGGGCTCCGACTGCCGGTGGATGCGTTGCTCGACGACGACGTATGGCCGTCGCTCGCTCAGGCCCGCGACGAAGGCGCGGCCGCGGTGTGCGCGGAGGCGGTCGGCGCGATGCGCAAGGTGCTCGCCGACACCGTCGATTACAGCAAGCAACGTCAGCAATTCGGCCAGCCGATCGGCAGCTTCCAGGTGCTGCAGCACCGCATGGTGGACATGTACATGGAACTCGAACAGGCGGTGTCCGCGGTGTATCTCGCCGTGCTCAACCTCGGTGCCGAAGCGCACGCGCGGGCCAAGGCCGTGTCGGCGGCCAAGGTGACCGTCGGGCGCGCGGCGCGGTTCATCGGCCAGAACGCCGTTCAGTTGCACGGCGGCATGGGCATGACCGAGGAATTGGCGATCGGCCACTACTTCAAACGGCTGACCGCGGTGCAGTACGAGTTCGGATCCACCGACCACCACCGCACCCGCTACGCCAAACTGTCTCGGCCCTAACCGTTTTGGGCTGCCTTGCGGTTGCGTTCCCGCATGGAGGCGATCACTCCGCCGTCGTTGAGGATGTCGGTCCCGGTGAGATAGGCGGCTCGGTCGCTGACGCAGAAGGCGAACAACTCGGCCATCTCCTCGGCTTTGCCCCAGCGGGGCACCGCGAAGTCGGCGACCATTGCCCCAGCGCCGGCCTTCTCTTCCAGCCGGCCCATTTCGGTGTCGACCGACCCCGGTGACACCGACACGATGCGCAGCCCGCGGCCGTTGAACCGCTCGGCCTGCGCGGTGCTGTACCACCGCACGAAATACTTGCTGAGGCTGTAGGCCAGCCCGGAGCGCATCTGCTCACCAGCCAGGTTGCAGGCCGTCAGCATCTCCTCGAGGAACTGCGTCTCGTCGGTCAGGGCGAGGTCGAAGTGCTGGGTGGGGACGATCTCGTCGGGCAGCATGTGCGAGGCCATCGACGCCACGTTGACGATGGCGGCGCCTTCCGGAGCCGAGGCGAAGAAGGCCTCGTTGACTTCAACGGTGCCGATCGCGTTGGTGCTGACGATGTAGTCGGCGTCGCCCATGCTGGGACTGACGCCGGCGGTATGGACGACCGAGGCGAGCGGCCCGAGTGCCGTCGCGGTCTCGAAGAGGCGCGTGACGGCGTGGCGGTCGGTGACATCGGCGTTGACCGTGGTTGCCGTGATGCCGAGATCGCTCAGCGTGGCCGCCGCCTGCTCAAGGCGTTCACCCCTGACGTCGCACAGCACCACGTGGTGGTCATGACCGAGGATCTTCGCCGTGGCCAGACCCATGCCACCCGCGCCCCCAGTGATGATCGAGACCGTGTTCATGCCCAGGAGGTTATCTGAGCGGTCGCTCAGCGGAACTGGGGGGCGGTCGTCCGGCGTTAGGAAACTGTCATTGGCGAGCGCCTGACAGATCGCCTGCAAAGGGCTTGACTGGTGGACAGAAGGAGGGTGGTCATGCTGAACAAGATTGTCGGTGCGGTCACACAGATCGCCGAGGCCGGCGGGTCGATAGTGGGGATCCGAAGCGGCACCGAGGAGCCGGACTACACCGTGGAGCGAGAGATCGACGGGGTGCAGATCCGCCGGTACGGCCCGCGGATCGCCGCCGAGACCACCGTCGAGTCGGCCAACGAGGAGGCCAGCCGCAGCGAGGGTTTCCGACGCCTGGCCCGCTACATCTTCGGCGCCAACTCAGGCAAGGACAAGATCGCGATGACAGCCCCGGTCGCCCAGCAGCAGAGCGAGAAGATCGCGATGACAGCCCCGGTCGCCTCCCAGCGCGACTCGACCGGCGACTGGGTCATCCAGTTCTTCATGCCGTCGAAGTACACGATGGACACGCTGCCGACCCCGAAGGACGAACGTGTTCGTCTGGTGGAGGTGCCCGGCGAGACGGTGGCCGTGCTGCGCTACAACGGGCCCTACGGGTCCAAGGGTGTCGCCGCGCATGCCGAGAAATTGTTGGACACGTTGAGCCGCAACAAGATCGAGGCGATCAGCGAACCGCAGGCGTGGTTCTACGATCCCCCGTGGACGGTTCCGTTCCTGCGCCGCAACGAGGTTCTCGTTAAACTCGCCGACACCGTGAATTAACCACGCCGCGGTAGTCCGCGACGTCCCGGTGGCACGGTGGCACAATTCCGGCGTGCCCACACCCGCACCCTGGCTGGCCCCGGCGATTCGGCCGTACCACGCGACATGGCTGCGCAGCGACATCATGGCGGGCCTCAGTACCGGCGCGGTGGTGATTCCGCTGGCGATGGCCTACGCCACCGTCGCCAACATGCCGGTCCAGATGGGGTTGTACACCTGCATCTTCCCGGTGATGGTGTACGCGTTCATCGGTGGCGCCCGCGCCGTCAGCATCAGCACCACCTCGACGGTGTCCAGCCTGACCGCCTCGACCATGCTCGCCGGCGGGATCCTGATCGGCTCCACCGACCAGCGTGGCGACTTGGTGACGCTGACCATCCTCGTCGGCGGGTTCTTGTTGATTGCCAGGCTGTTTCGGCTTGGCATGCTGGTCGACAACATCAACGACATGACGCTGATCGGCATCAAGATCGCAGTCGGCCTGACGGTCGCGGCCGCGCAGTTGCCGCGGTTGCTGGGCGTTCCGCCGCATCCGAACAACACCGGGTTCTTCCGCGTCGCCTGGGCGGCGCTGTCGCAGATTCGCGAGTCCAGCCTGGTGACCGTGGTCATCTCGGTGGTGTGCATCGTGGTGTTGCTGACGCTGGCCAAACTCGCCCCGAGGGTGCCCGGGCCGCTGGTCGTCATCGTCGCCGGGATCGTGGTGAGCGCCGTGTTCGCCCTGCCCGATCGCGGTGTGGCGCTGATCCCGCCGGTGCCCGCGGGGCTGCCTGTTCCGGAGCTGCCGCACCTCGACCATCACATCGTCCCGCTGCTGCCCGGGGCGCTGGCGATCGCGGTGATGGCGTTCCTGGAGTCCATCGCGGTGGCGCGGACCTCGCGCCGTACCGGCGAGCCGCCGGTCGAGCCCGACCGCGAACTGCTGGCGCTGGGGCTGGCATCGGTGGCCAGTTCGTTCTTCCATTCGCTGCCTCCCGCCGGCGGCTTCGCCCAGACCGCGGTGAACCTGCGCTCCGGCGCGCGCAGCCAGATCAGCGGGCTGGTGATGGCGGCGCTGGCCGTGCTGGTCGCACTCGTGGTCGCCCCGATTCTCGACCGGCTGCCCCAGGCGGTGCTCGGTGCGGTGGTGGTCGTCGCCGTCTCGCGGCTGGTCGACATCGCGGCGTTGCGCCGGCTCTACCGGCTTAATCCACGAGAGTGCTTGGGCGCCATCGCTGTTGCCGCACTCGGGCTGTCATTCGGGCTCATCGTCGCCGTTGCCGTCGCCGTGGCGGTGACCCTGCTGATCGTGCTGCACGTCGTCAACAGCCCCCACGTCGTCCAGCTGTTGCGAGCCGACAACGGGGCGTGGGTGGAGCAGCCGGAGAACGCGACGCTGGCGCCCGCAGATCCGTTGGTGCTGCGCTGCCTGGTGCCGCTCTACGCCGCCAATGTGCGTCCGAACATCGCCGTCATCCGCAATGCCGCGCTGAACGCCGAGACGACACCGACTGTGGTCGTGCTCGACCTGGTGCGTCAGACCGTCCTGGAGTCGACGGTCCTGCACATCCTGGTGGACCTCGACCTCGAATTGTCCGGCGCGGGTGTGCGTTTGATGTTCACCGGACTGCCCGAACGCGCGTTGCAGACCGTCGCGCGCACCCAGTGGTGGCACGAGGTGCTCGCCGACGAGCGTTACCAGCCCGACCCCGATCTCGCCCTCGAGGTCGCCAAGCGGCACTGACTGGCCGGCCTACGGTGTCGGTGCCGCCGGTGCGGCGTCCACGGGTGCCGCGGCCGAGGAACCGATCGGCCCGGACGGCGCCGACGACTGGCCGGGTCCGGCGCTGGCGGTCATCGGGCGCTGAGCGAGCAGGAGAAGCGCGTCGCCCATCGTCACGTCCTGTGTCTGGATGGCGTGCCAGATCTCGCGCAGGTAGCCCATGTTGCGGGTCTGGGGCGGGGTGTCGGTGGTGCCCGGCGGCAGGTTGCCCGGGCTGGGCAGGTGCGGCACACCGTCGGCGAGCTGGGTCGGCTCGGCCGACACGGCCTGCGTGGTGGCGTCGACGGGAACGACCGGGGCGGGCGCCGGTTCGGCCGGATCGGCAAGGGCAGTAGGTGCGCTCAGGACTGCCAACCCCGCGCCCAGCGCTGCGACCCCGAGGCAGGCTCGGCGCACTGGCGCCCAGCTGTGGACGGTCGTATTCATGGTGATCGCCACCGTCATCTCCTCCGCGGTCGTTCCGGACGGCGAAAACCGGTCATCTCGGCCGGTGAGCGCCCTATACCGGTGATTCAGATACCACCTCCATTTTGTTACATCAGCCACTTGCGTCACCTCGGTTTCACCAGTCCCGCCCGCCTCGGTGTCAACGCCCCGCGGCCTGGAGCCGACGGCGCCCCGCAGCACCGTCTCGACTCCCCCTGACCAGCACGAACACCAAATCGGCTTGAAACGGGGCGTACCCGGGTGTAAAGATTCGTTGCCCGCAGAACCTGGGATATCGGGGTTCTGGCGCGCCTGAAGTCTCGAAACTTTCCCAGCTGATGCGGTCGTTATGACTAGTAGCGAACAGAAGGCGATTCGGGCAGGGGTATCGATGCAGGTTCCGGATGATGACGTATTGACCGGGGGTGCCCTCGCCGGCGACGAGTCCGGCGGCCGGCCTGAGCAGGTCGGTTGGTTTCGGTTCTACTTCGCCGACGAGCGCTGGGAATGGTCCCCTGAGGTTCAGTTGATGCACGGCTACCAGCCGGGCACTGTCTCCCCCACCACCGAGCTGGTGTTGTCGCACAAACATCCGGACGACTACCAGGCCGTCGCGAACACCCTCGACGAGGTCCGCAGGCATCATCAGGCGTTCAGCACCCGGCACCGGATTCTCGACACGGAAGGCCGCATTCACCACGTCATCGTGGTGGCCGACAAGCTGCTCGACGACGATGGCGTGGTCGTCGGCACGCACGGCTTCTACGTCGACGTCAGCCCCGCCGAACATCACCAGCAGCGGCGCCTGACCGAGGCGATCGCCGAGATCGCCGAAAACCGGGCGGCCATCGAACAGGCCAAGGGCATGCTGATGATCATCTACGGCATCGAGGCCGACGCGGCGTTCGACCTGCTGCGGTGGCGCTCCCAGGAAGCCAATATCAAGCTGCGGGTGCTTGCCGAGCAGGTGGTCACCGACTTCGTCAGCCTCACCCAGAGCGGAAAGCCCGCACCCCGATCCGCCTACGACAACCTGCTGCTGACTGCGGACCGTCGCATCGGAAGCTCAGCCGAGCCGCAACCGTACTGAGCGGCCGCCGGGCACTTATGCTCCCGTGGTGCCCGACGACCCCGCGCTGAGCGCGCGCATCGCCCGGATCCTTCGTGCCCGACCGCTGCTGTCGTTCTTCGTCCTGTCCTACGCGGTGACCTGGCTGCTCTGGGCGCCGCTGGTGATCACCGGCGTGCCCGCGTTCTCCGAGACCACCCACACACCGTCCTGGTATGCGCTGCCCGCCGTCGCCGTGGGTGTCACCGGAACAGCGTTCTTCATGACCGCGGTCACCCAGGGCCGGGCCGGCGTGCACCGACTCGTCCAGCGACTGAGGTGCTGGCGGGTGGGCCCGGCCTGGTATCTGGTGGCGATGCTGCTCATCCCCGTCGGCCAGCTGCTGATCACCGCGGCCCTGGTCAGCCCAGAGGCCCTGCGGGCCCTGACCCCGTCGGCGCTGGCGCTCTACCCGAGCTCCTATCTGGCGCACTTCGTCTTCGGTCCGCTGTTCGAGGAATCCGGCTGGCGCGGGTTCGCCCTGCCGCGGATGCAGCACAGGTTCGGTCCGGTGCGGGCGACGCTGCTGCTCGGGCTGCTGTGGAGCGGGTGGCACTTCTTCCTCTACGCCCCGTCGTGGTTTGCCGGTGGTGCGGTCAATGGTGTTGTGGGCGTTGGCATTTTCGTGGTGTTCACCACCAGCATCAGCTTCGTCTTCACCTGGCTGTTCAACAACACCAAGGCCAGTCTGCTGCTGGCGATCCTGCTGCACGGCTCGGTCGACGGCACCGCCACCTATCTGCTGCGGCTGGCAGACAAGGGGGTGATCTCCTCGGATGTCGCCCAATTCAGCGGACAGTTCGGGGTGCTGATCCTGTGTGTCGTGACAACGCTGGCGCTGGTGCTGGTCACCCGGCGCCGGCTCGGCTACCCGCGTTATCGCGCGGAGGCCGAGCGGCTCGACCTCGGGGACGCCGGGCGCTGACCGACAGGCACAATGCAGACATGCCCGCATTGCAGGGAGTGCTCGCCGGCCTGACCGTCGCATTGGTCTTGGCGCCGACGGCGGCGGCCGGCCCCGACGGCGGGGTGCCGCCGGTGAGCCCGCAGGCCGCGGCGGCCGGTTTCGTCGACGTCCGCACCGTGGTTCCCGACGCGATCGTCGATATGCGCTACGCCAGGGCGGACAACTTCACCGGCGTGCAGCTCTACCCCGCAGATGCCCGGTGCCTGGTGCACGAGTCGATGGCGCCCGGCCTGGCGGCGGCCGCCGAGGCACTGCGGGCCCAGGGCGAGGTTCTGGTGTTCTGGGACTGCTACCGCCCGCACGACGTCCAGGTCCGGATGTTCGACGTGGTGTCCAACCCGGCATGGGTGGCCAGGCCCGGACCGTATGCGCGCAGCCACGAGGCCGGCCGGTCGGTGGACGTGACGCTGGCGCAGCAGGGCCGGCTGGTGGACATGGGCACCGGATTCGACGACTTCTCCCCGCGCGCGATGGCCTATGCCACCGACGGGGTCAGCGCGCAGGCGCAGGCGAACCGGGCGCAGTTGCGCTCGGCGATGGCAGCCGGTGGGCTGGCGCCGTACTCCGGCGAGTGGTGGCATTTCGACGGTCCCGGCGCCGGTGTGCAACGGCCGATCCTGGACGTGCCCGTCGACTGAGCGCGGCGTGGTCAGCCGACGGCGGCCCGGCCGGCCTCGAGGCGGGCCACCGGCAACCGGAACGGCGAGCAGGACACGTAGTCCAGGCCCGTCCGGTGGAAAAAGTGGATGGACTCGGGGTCGCCGCCGTGCTCGCCACAGACGCCAAGCTTGATGTGGGGCTTGGTCTTTCGGCCCTCCCGGGCGGCGATCTCCACGAGCCTGCCCACGCCGTCGGCGTCGATGGTCTCGAACGGCGAAATGGTGAAGACACCTTTTTCCAGGTAGGCGGCGAACACCGTGGACTCGACGTCGTCGCGGGAGAAGCCCCAGGTCGTCTGGGTCAGGTCGTTGGTGCCGAAGGAGAAGAAGTCCGCGGCATCGGCGATCCGGTGGGCGGTCAGTGCGGCGCGCGGCAATTCGATCATCGTGCCGATCGGAACGGTCAGGCTGACACCGTTCTCGGCGGCCACATCGGCGAGGATCCGTTCGGTTTCGTCGCGGACCAGGTGCAGCTCCATCACCGAGCCGACCAGTGGCACCATGATCTCGATCTTCGGGTTCTTGCCCGCGGCGATCTGGTGACATGCCGCCTCGCTCAGTGCCCGCACCTGCAGCGCGAACAGGCCCGGGGTGAGCAGGCCCAGTCGCACTCCCCGCAGCCCCAGCATCGGGTTCGACTCGTGCAGCCTTTCCACCGCCGCCTGCAGCTTGCGGTCAGCCTCCACCTGCGGACCGGTCTCCCCCCTGGCCTCGGCGACGGCGACCTTGACCGCCAATTCGGTTCGGTCCGGTAGGAATTCGTGCAACGGCGGGTCGAGCAGGCGGATGGTCACCGGCAGGCCGTCCATCGCGTCGAGCAGTCCGGTGAAGTCCTCACGCTGCAGGGTCAGCAAGGCGGCCAGCGCATCGTCGCGTTCGTCGGTGCCCTCGGCCAGGATGACCCGTTCGATGAGCACCCGACGATCGCCGAGGAACATGTGCTCGGTGCGGCACAAGCCGATGCCCTGGGCGCCAAGGGATCTCGCGCGGGCGGCATCGGCGGCGGTGTCGGCATTGGCCCGCACCGCCAGGCGCCGTCGGCTGTCGGCGTGGGTGAGCAACCGGTCGACGGCCTTGACCAGCGCGGCGGTCTCGTCGTCGGCGCCGGTGAGCGCCGCCTCGACACCGGACTCGAGATAGGTCTCGACCGGTGAGGGCACAACGGGCATCGCGCCCAGGAAGATCTCACCGGTCGAGCCGTCGATACTGATCTGGTCGCCCTCGTTGATCACGACCGTGCCGATCCGCGCGGTGCGCCCGGCCGCGTCGACGTCGAGTGCTTCGGCGCCGCACACGCACGTTTTGCCCATGCCGCGGGCGACGACGGCGGCGTGCGAGGTCTTGCCTCCGCGCGCGGTCAGGATCCCGTCCGCGGCGATCATGCCTTCGAGGTCGTCGGGGTTGGTTTCCCGCCGGACCAGGACCACCTGCTCGCCACGGCCCGCCCACGCCTTGGCGGTCGGCGAGTCGAACACCGCGCGGCCCACAGCGGCACCGGGTGAGGCGGCCATCCCCTTGGTCAGCAGATCGCGGGGCACCGACCGGTCGAACTGCGGGAACATCAGCAGCGCGAGTTGCGAGCCCGACACCCGGGCCAGCGCTTCGTCCAGCGTGATGAGGTTCTCGTCGACCAGCTGCGCGGCGATCCGGAATGCCGCTGCGGCAGTGCGCTTTCCGACCCGGGTCTGCAACATCCACAGCGTGCCGCGCTCGATGGTGAACTCGATGTCGCACAGGTCGCGGTAGTGGGTCTCCAGCCGGCGCATCACCTTCAGCAGCTGCTTGTGCGACTTGGGATCCAAGTCCTTGAGATCGTCCAGCGACAGGGTGTTGCGGATTCCGGCGACGACATCCTCACCCTGGGCGTTGGCCAGGTAGTCCCCGTATGCGCCGGTGCGTCCGGTGGCCGGGTCCCGGGTGAATGCGACGCCGGTGCCGCTGGACTCCCCCAGATTCCCGAACACCATGGTGCAGATGTTGACCGCGGTGCCCAGGTGCTGCGGAATCCGCTCCCTGCGCCGGTAGAGCCGGGCCCGGTCGGTGTTCCACGAGTCGAAGACGGCGTTGATCGCCATGTCGAGCTGTTCGCGCGGATGCTGCGGGAACTCCTGACCGGAGTGCTCACGCACGGCGTCCTTGAAGGTGGTCACCAGCGCCTTGAGATCGTCGACGTCGAGGTCGAGATCGCTGGAGACGCCTTTCGTCGACTTCGCCTTGTCGAGCGCATCGGAGAACACCTCGCCGGGCATCTCCAGCACGGTCTTGCCGAACATCTGCACCAGCCGGCGGTAGGAATCCCAGGCGAATCGCTCGTCGCCGGACTCCTCGGCAAGTCCCTTCACGCTGGCGTCGTTGAGCCCGATGTTGAGCACCGTCTCCATCATCCCGGGCATCGAGAACGCCGCCCCGGAGCGAACACTGACCAGCAGTGGGTCGTGCCGGTCGCCGAGGCGGCGGCCCAGGTTGTCCTCCAGCTGGCGCAGCGCCATCGTGACCTGCACCCGCAACTCGCCGGGCGCGCTGCCGTGGGCCAGATACTCCCGGCACGCCTCGGTGGTGATGGTGAAGCCGGGCGGCACCGGCAGCCCGAGTTTGGTCATCTCGGCCAGGTTCGCGCCCTTGCCGCCCAGCAGGCCCTTCTGGTCTTTGTCGCCCTCGGTGAAGTCGTAGACGTATTTGGTCATCGGAGTTCTCCTTGCGGTTACCAAACGGTAAGCCGAAAGGCGGGCTCACCGTGCCGGTTCGGCAGCCGCCGACGAACATGGTCGTGCCGTTGCCCCAACAATCGATCATGGTGGCGCCGTTGCCCCAACAATGTCGAGGGCGATGTCGACGAGCATGTCCTCCTGGCCGCCGATCATCCCGCGCCGGCCGGCTTCTTCGAGCAGAGTGCGGGTGTCGAGCCCGTAGCGTTCGGCGGCGGCCTCGGCGTGCCGCAGGAAGCTGGAGTAGACGCCGGCGTACCCCAGTGTCAGGGTTTCGCGGTCCACCCGGACCGGTCGGTCCTGCAGCGGACGGACCAGTTCGTCGGCGGCATCTTCGAGCGCGTGCAGGTCACAGCCGTGATTCCATCCTCTGCGGCTGGCCGCGGCGATGAACACCTCCAGCGGAGCGTTGCCCGCACCGGCGCCCATGCCGGCGAGTGAGGCGTCGACCCGGTTGGCGCCGTGTTCGACGGCGACCATCGAATTGGCCACGCCCAGTGAGAGGTTGTGGTGGGCGTGGATTCCGATTTCGGTTGTCGTATGCAGGGTCTGGCGCAGCGCGTCGACCCGTTCGGCCACATCGTGCATCAGCATGGCACCGCCGGAGTCGACGACGTAGACACAGCCGGCGCCGTAGCTTTCCATCAGCTTGGCCTGGGTGGCCAGCGCCACCGGTGTGGTCAGATGGCTCATCATCAGGAAGCCCACCGCGTCCATGCCGAGTTCCCTTGCCGCAGAGAGGTGTTCGGCCGCGATATCGGCTTCGGTGCAGTGCGTGGCCACCCGCACCACCGCCGCCCCGGCGCGGTGTGCATCGTTGAGGTTTCGCACCGTCCCGATTCCCGGCAGCAGCAGTGTCGCGACTTTGGCTCGGCGCACCACCGATGCCACGGCCTCGATCCACTCCAGGTCGGTGTGGGCGGCGAACCCGTAGTTGCATGTCGATCCGGCCAGTCCGTCGCCATGGGCCACCTCGATGGAGTCCACCCCGGCGGCGTCGAGCGCAGCGGCGATCGTCGCCACCTGGCCAGTGCTGTACTGGTGGCGCACGGCGTGCATACCGTCGCGCAGGGTGACGTCGCTGATGTAGAGATCGCCGGTCATAGCGTGGCTCCGGTGGTGCGGGCGGCGTGGCTGGCGATGCGTTCGGCGGTGTCCTTGGCCGCCGAGGTCATGATGTCGAGGTTGCCTGCGTAGGCCGGCAGGTAGTGCGCCGCACCGGCCACCTCGAGCAGCACGGTGACCCGGGTGCCGACGAACTTTCCGGTCTCGGGGATGACCAGTGCGTCGTCGGGGCCGAACGTCTCGAACTGCGGGCGTGCCTTGAGGCGATACCCGGGCACGTAGGCCTGAACCTTCTCGACCATCGCCTCGACGGAACGCTCGATCGCAGGAGCGTCGACATCGCCGTCGACCAGGCAGTAGACCGTGTTGCGCATCATGATCGGCGGATCGGCCGGGTTGAGGATCATCAGCGCCCGGCCGCGCTGCGCTCCGCCGACGGTGCACAAGGCTGCGGAGGTGGTTTCGGTGAATTCGTCGATACTGGCCCGGGTCCCGGGGCCGGCCGACTTCGCCGAGATCGACGAGACGATCTCGGCGTAGGAGACGACGCCGACCGCGCTGACCGCCGAGACGATCGGGACGGTGGCCTGCCCACCACAGGTGACCATGTTGAGGTTGGGTGCGTCGAGGTGGTCCTCGAGGTTGACCGTCGGAACGCAGTACGGTCCGACGGCGGCCGGGGTGAGGTCCAGCACGCGGACCCCGGTGTCGCGGAGCCTGGCCCAGTTGGACCGGTGTGCCGCTGCCGAGGTGGCGTCGAAGACGAGCTTGATATCGGCGAAGCCGGGCATCGCCAGCAGTCCGTCGACCCCGTCGGCGGTGGTCGCCACACCCATGCGCTGGGCGCGCGCCACACCGTCGGAGTTCGGGTCGATACCGACCATCGCCCCCATCGTCAGCGGCCCGTCGCTGCGCAGGATCTTGATCATCAGATCGGTGCCGATATTGCCCGAGCCGATGATCGCCACCGGCCAGTTCTGTTGTGAGGTCACGGTTTTCCTCAGGTGAAGGTCAGCGACACGGTGCCAAGGCCGCTGATGGTGGCCGACGCGGCGTCGCCGGATTCGACAAACGCCGCGGTGGTGAACGAACCGGACATGACGAACTGGCCGGCGGCGATCTGTGTTCCGAACGGTGCCAGTGCGTTGGCCAGCCAGGCCACTGCGGCGGCCGGATCGCCCAGCACAGCTGCGCCCAACCCGGAATCGATTTCAGTTCCATTGAGCTGCAAGGACGCCCGCGCGCCCACGAGATCGACGTCGGCGCCGAATGGCACCCACTCTCCGAGGACCACCGCGCCCGAACTGGCGTTGTCGGCGACGGTGTCGCGCAGCGTCAGCTTCCAGTCGGCGATCCGGCTGTCGACGATCTCGAGTGCGACGGCCACCGCCTCGGTCGCGGCGCGGACGTCGGCAGCGGTCACACCCGGGCCGCGCAGAGGTGCGCCCAACAGGAATGCGACTTCCGGCTCGACGCGGGGTGCACAGAACCGGTGGCGGGGTACCGCTGCACCGTGCGCCACCACCATGTCGTCAAGGATGTAGCCGAAGTCGGGTTCATCGACTCCGAGCAGCGTTTGCATCGGTTCCGACGTCAGGCCGATCTTGTGGCCGACGAGAGTATTGCCGGCGCGCAGCCGGCGGGCCAGGTTAACCTGCTGGACGGCGTAGGCGTCGGCGAGGTCCATCCCCGGATACCGCTCGGTCAGTGGCGCGATCGGCGCGCGGTCAACGTCGGCGGCGAACAACAGCTCAGCGGCCTCGTCGAGGGTCGCGCTGCGCAGTCCCATCAGTTCTCGTTCTCCTGGATCATCCGCAACGCGGTGTCGTAGATCGCCTGGCCGTGGATCGCGAAGAGGGCACCCAGGTCCACGCTGTCGCCGCCGACCTCCTTGGCGATGAACAGCCCGTCAGCCCCGGCGATCGCGTAGGTCGCCAGCGCACGGGTCTGCGCATCGGTGAGGCCCGGGGCCAGGGCACCCAGGCTGCGAATCAGCGCGTCGAAGGCCTGGTCCCGGACCTGGATGTACATCGCCCTGGCACGCGGCTCGACGGGGCGGCGCTCCAGCGCCAGCATCAGGCCGAGGCGCAGGAAGTCCGGCGAATCCGCCACCGCCTTGGCCGTGCCGGCAGCGACCTCCATCAGGCGTTCGCGGGCCACCAGGTCGTCAGGCAGCTGCCAGACCTTCAACCAGTTGCCGAAGCTGCGCTCGATCACCGCGGCGATCAGGTCGTCCTTGTCTTTGAAGTGCCAGTAGATGGAGCTGGCCGGCAGCCCGCATTTGGCGCTGACCGCGCCGATGCTGGTGCCCTCGTAGCCGCGCTCGGCGGCGATCTCGGTGGCGGCGTCGAGGATGCGGGTGCGGGACTGTTCGCCGTCCGCTCTTCGCTGCCTGCGCTTGGGCTGCTCGTGTGTGGCCATTCGATTCCTACCCCTTGACTCTGTAGCGATCGCTACATTACCGTAGCGATCACTACAGAACAAGTCCCGGTCGACGACGACCGGATGACGAAGAGAGACAGCCATGAGCTCAACGCATGACGCCTACGACGTCGCGATCGTCGGCTACGGCCCGGTGGGTGCCACCGCCGCCAACCTGCTCGGCCAGATGGGCCTCAACGTCGTCGTCATCGAACGCGACCCCGATATCTATTTCCGGGCCCGCGCGATCTCCACGGACGAAGAGGTCATGCGCGTCTGGCAGCAGGTCGGCCTGTCCGACCGGCTCAACGCCGATATGCAGCCCGGAGCGGGCGCCAACTTCGTCGACGCCGACGGCGTGAGCATCGTGAAACTGCAGCCCGTCGACCGCGGCAACGGCCACCCGCCGCAGCAGTTCATCTACCAGCCCGCGGTGGACAAGGCGCTGCGCGAGGGCGTCGACCGCTTTCCTAACGTCTCGATCCTGCTCGAGCACGAGTGCCTGCGAGTCATCCAGCACCCCGACTGCGCCGAACTCATGCTCGCCGACCTGACCACAGACGAGTTCAAACGCATTCGCGCCACCTACGTGATCGCCGCCGACGGCGGGTCCAGCGCGATTCGCGGCCAACTGGGCATCGGGTTCGGCGGCCGCACCTTCTCGGAACGCTGGATCGTCATCGATACCAAGGTTCTCCAGGAATGGCCCGGACACGACAGGCTGCGCTTCCACTGCAATCCCGCCCGGCCAACCGTCGACTGCCCGACTCCCCTGGGCCACCATCGCTGGGAGTTCCCGATGCGAGACGAAGAAGACGACAAGGATCTGCTCACCGACGAGGCCATCTGGAAGGTCCTCACCGACCAGGGCATCACCAAGGCGAACGTCGAGATCATCGGGTTCGCCTGCTACAGCCACCACGTACGGTTCGCCGACCGGTGGCGGGTCGGCCGGGTCTTCCTGGCCGGCGATGCCGCACACGCGATGCCGCCGTGGATCGGCCAGGGCATGTGCGCCGGAGTGCGCGACGTCGCGAACCTGTGCTGGAAACTGCAAGCCGTCATCTCGGGGTCGCTGCCCGAATCGGTGCTCGACACCTACCAGGCCGAGCGACTGCCGCACGTCAAGGAGGTCACCAACCGCGCGGTGAAGGTCGGCAAGATCATCGTCGATCGCAATCCCCTGCGCGCCAAGGTGCGTCGGCAGTTCTTCCGCACCGCGACCAAAGTTCCGGGTTTCGAAACCTGGCTGCGCAACAACCGATGGCTGCCGCCCGCTCGGTACGGGTCGGGACTGCTGGCCCGCAACGGCAATCCCGCGGCCGGGTGGCTGATCCCCCAGCCGTGGGTCATCGACGCCAACGGTGACCGTGTCCGGTTCGACGATGTCGTCGGCGGCACGTGGACGGTGTTGCACACCGGTGCCGACAGGGCTTCGCAGGCGTGGCGTTCGGCCGGAGTGCCGGTCATCGCCATCGCTGCGCCAGGCAGCTCTCCCGGCGTCGGCCGGATTGTCGACTGCGACGGCACGCTGACCCGCTGGCTGGCGGACAAGAAGTCGTCGGTCATCGCCTTGCGCCCAGACGGATTCGTCTATGCCGGTGGCACCACCGACAAACCGCTACCTCCTCCGCCGGCGGGATTCACCGCGGCGGCCAACCGAGTAAAGGATCACGCATGACCACCACTGAGCTGACCGAACGCGTCGTCACCGTCGGCGGCAGGCCGATCTTCGTCGCTGAAAAAGGCTCCGGCCCAGCGATTGTCATGTTGCACGGCGGCGGCCCGGGGGCATCCGGCGTGTCAAACTACGGTCGCAACATCGACGCGCTGGCCCAGGCCTACCGCGTCATCGTCCCCGATATGCCCGGGTACGGCCGCTCGGTCAAGCACGTCGACCACAGCGACCCGTTCGGCTACCTGGCCGATTCCATGCGTGGCCTGCTCGACGAATTGGGCATCGACACTGCCCATCTGGTCGGGAACTCATACGGCGGCGCTGCGGCCCTGCGCCTGGCGTTGGACACCCCGCACCGGGTGGGCAAGCTGGTGCTGATGGGGCCGGGCGGAATCGGAACCACCCGCGGCCTTCCGACCGACGGGCTCAAGAGCCTGCTGTCCTACTATAGCGGCGAGGGACCGAGCCGGGAGAAGTTGGCCGCGTTCATCCGCACCTACCTGGTCTACGACGGCGCCGCCGTGCCCGACGAACTCATCGACCTGCGCTATCAGGCCTCGCTCGACCCCGAGGTCATGGCCAACCCGCCGCTGCAACGCCCTTCGGGACTGCGCACCCTGTTTCGCATGGACCTGACCCGCGACAAGCGGCTGCGGAACCTGCCCAACCCCACGCTTATTCTCTGGGGACGCGACGACAAGGTGAACCGGCCCTCTGGCGGCCCGATGCTGGTGAACCTCATGCCCAACGCCGAACTCGTCATGACCTCTCATACCGGCCACTGGATGCAGTGGGAGCGCGCCGAGTTCTTCAACGAGGTGGTCGCCGAATTCCTTTCCTCCACATCCCGATTGGCGATCTCATGACCGACATCTTCGGCAAGGTACACCTCGGCTATCTGGTCATCGAGACGCAGAAGTTCGACGACTGGCGCCGGTTCGGCCGCGATGGCATCGGCATGCATCTCGACGAGACGCTGCCCGATGTGGTGCGGTTCCGCCTCGACGACAATCCGTGCCGGGTCCTGTTGCAGCGCGGGCCCGCCGAGGATGCCACCGCCCTGGGCTGGGAACTCGACGACCACGCCACGTTCGACGTCATCGAGTCGCGCATCCGGAGCCATGGTGTTCCGGTCGTCGCGGGCTCGGCCGAAGACTCCGAGTTGCGTGGTGTGGAACGGTTCGCCCGCTTCCCCGGCCCCAACGGGCTGACTCAGGAGATCTACGTCAGCCCCCGCACGGCGTTCGAGCCGCTGCGGCTGGCCGCGGCGGGCGGGTTCGTCACCGGCACCGACGGCATGGGCCATGTGGCCATCGCGACCAAGAAGCCGCACCAGATGCGCGGGTATTACAGCACGGTGTTCGATGCCCGGCTGTCGGACTACATCGACGAGACGATCAGCGGACTGAAGTTCAAGATCCGCTTCCTACGCGTCAACGAACGTCACCACACCGTCGCGATCGCCGCGGTGAACCGGTTGCCGCTCAACCCGATTCGGACCAAGATCCAGCACTGCAATGTTCAGGTCGCCGAACTCGACGATATGACGTCGGCCTATCAGCGGGTCAAGGAGCTGGGCTTCGACATGGCTCTGTCGGTGGGGCAGCACACCAACGACAAGGAGCTGTCGTTCTATGCCGTGACACCCTCGGGTTTCGAGTGGGAGCTGGGCTGGAACCCGATCGTGGTCGACGAGTCAACGTGGGAGCCCACCACCCACCAGGGCATCAGCATCTGGGGCCACACACCCGAGGGGCAGACGATCGTCGAGCTCTTCGAACGGTTCAAGACCGGAGCACAATCGGTCCTGCATCGCGAAGACCCGGTACCGGCACTCGCCGGCGCCGGAATTCAAGACGCCTAAGGACAAAGGAGTCCCCATCATGACCGCACCGAACCGCATCGACGTCCACCAGCATCTGTTACCGCCGCCCTACGTCGACTGGCTGCGGAAGAACGGCATCGCCGACGCGGGCGGACGCGATCTGCCGGACTGGAGCGCCGGGGCCGCACTGGAGCTGATGGACCAGATCGGCACCGCCACCGCGATCCTGTCGGTCTCGACACCGGGGACCGGACCGGCCGCCAGCGCGCAGGAGGCAGTCCGAGTGGCCCGTGAGGTCAATGACTTCTCCGCGGAACTGGCCAAGGACAACCCCGAGCGGTTCGGCTTCTTCGCCACCGTCCCCCTCCCGCACATCGACGGGGCGCTGACCGAAACAGCCAGGGCTCTCGACGATCTCGGCGCCGACGGGGTGGTGCTGATCGCCAATACCAACGGCACCTACCTCGGGCAGCCCGAGCACGAGAAGCTGTTCGCCGAACTCGACCGCCGACATGCAGTCGTCTTCATCCACCCTGCCGAGCTGCCCGGCCCGACGGTCGAGGGCATCCCGCCGTTCGCCGCGGACTTCCTGCTCGACACCACCAGAGCGGCGTTCCTGTTGGTCCGCAACGGCATCCGGCACCGCTACCCCAATATCAGGTTCATCCTCAGCCACGCCGGCGGCTTCGTCCCCTATGCGGCGTACCGAATGGCCCTGCAGATATTCGGCGAGAGCCTGCAGCAGAGCCAGGATCTCACCCAGATGCCCGGTGATGTCGCCGGCCGCAGCCTCGACGACGTCCTCGCCGATTTCTCCGGCTTCTACTTCGACATCGCCCTGTCCGGCAGTCCATCGGCGTTACCGAGCCTGCTCGCGTTCGCCGACCCCGGACACGTCCTGTTCGGCAGCGACTTCCCCTTCGCACCCCCGGTGGTGGTCCAGTACTTCACCGCCACCGGTGATGCCTACGTCGACGCCGATCACGCCGCCGTCAATCGCACTAACGCGTTGCCACTGTTCCCGCGGCTGGCGTAAGGACGCTAGACGCGCGGGTCCTTGACGTAGGTCCGGAAGATATCGGCGGGGATCGCGTTGCCGGTGAACAGGTCGTGGATCAGGCTCACACTCGGGCGCGGCGTGCGCTGCAGGGTCACCGGATCATAGGAGTAAAGGCCGTATTTCGGGTCGTAGCCCAGCACCCACTCCAGGTTGTCGGTCAGTGACCAGGCGGTGTAGCCGACGATGTTCATGCCGTCGGCGATCGCTTTGTTGATCACCGCCAGGTGGCGCACCACGTAGGACGCACGCTTGGTATCGGTGGCGTCGGCGAGTCCGTTCTCGGTGATCCACAACGGTTTTCCGTAGGAGTTGGCGATGTCGAGGACGTCACGCAGTCCGGCCGGGTTGATGATCTGGGCGGTGTCGCTGCATTCGGTGGCCGGGCAACCGCCCGCCACGACGTTGATCAGCGGGGAGAACTCCGGGTAGCCCTTGATGATGGGCAACGCCGCGTCGGCGAACGCGCCACGGTAGGCCGCGACGATACCCTGGCTGTAGTAGTTCACCCCGAAGAAGTCGGCCTTTCCGGCCAGCTCGGGATGCACCTCGTCCGGGGTGATCACGCCGTCGAAATTAGCGTCGACCTCACCGCGGATCACCGCGTCGGGGAACCACCGGTTGTAGAAGTCGCTGAAGTCGGCGGCAGCCTGCTGGTCGGTCGGGTTCGCCGGGTCGCCACCACGCCAGGAGTACATGTTGAGCGCGAACCCGACCTGAGCGTCCGAATCCAGTTGGTGGATAAGGTCATAGGACGCCGAATACGCCGCGGCCTCGTTACGCAGCCCGACTGCCACCAGGTCGGGCCTGCTCAGCGCGGGCGGGAAATTGGTGGCCAGCGGAATGGCGTAGTACGACGTCAGCATCGAGTTGACCGGCTCGTTGAGCACTACCCACGTCTTGACCTCGGAGCCGAATTTGTACGCCAGGTAGGCGGAGTACTTCTCGAACTCGGTGACCGTCGACGATGACACCCAGCCGCCGCCGGATTGCGGTGTGAGACCGAAGATCTCCTGAAGGCGCGCCTGAGCCGGGTTGTGTATCCACAGCGGCAGGGTGAAGTGGTTGATCGTCACCATCGGCGCCAGCCCGGCGGCGTTCATGGCGTGCAGCTCGTCCTGGTAGTGACTGACCGCATCCTGGTTGGCCAGTGCGTCGAGCTGTGCCAGGACCTCGGGGGTGAAGCCGTTCGAGATGTCCACCGAAGCAGTCGAATTCGGGAAGATCCGGCTCCACTCGATGCCCAGCCGGAAGGTGTCGGCACCCACGCCGTTACGGGCGAGGTCGATGTCGGTCGGGTATTGGGTCCACTCCCCCGGCCCGTTCTCGGGGACCGCACCCTTCCAGCCGAGCAGCAACTTGTTGGCCGCGTCGTGGGTCCATTGCCACCAGTCGGAGTTGACGTCCACCGGCGTGCCCGCTCCCATCTCCGACTGGAAGCCTGCCGTCGACACTCCCCAGTGGAAGCCGTCGGGGAAGACCAGCGCGGTGGTGGCTCCGGTCCCGTCGAAGGTCAACTTGACGGTGGCGGTCGTGGTCGCCCTGGGCAGGTAGTCCGAGAGCAGCGACCCGAGCAGCGGGATGCTGCGGATGAAGTCCACCGGCGCCTGTGCCAGCCCGGCCAGTCCGTGGATGTGAAAGCTGGTGTCGTCGCTGACGGCGACGGTGAACGCGTCGTTGCCGCCGTAGGTGCCGACGTCGACCACCGGGGTGTAGGTGAAGTCGCCGGTGTTCTGGTCGACGGTGACCCGGCCGAGGGTAGGTGCGCTGATCACGCTGTAGACCAGCCGGTCGCCGTCGGCGTCGGCCGCACCGAGGTTGCCGGTCACCACGCCGTCGGCGCTCTGGGTGGTGATCGTGGGATTGGTGGTCGGGTACTTGTTGGCGAAGGTGCGCTCGAGTTCGCGGCCGACACCCTCGAGCAGGCTGAGCAGGGTCGTGCTGTTCGCGGGTGCCACCGGTGCGCCGGTGCGCACCGCCGTTCCGGTGGTCACCGGCGAGGTGGTGACGGTGCGCTGGGCCGTCACGGTCGCAGCGGCCGGTGCAGAAACGTTGGCGCGCTTAGCATTTGCCCGATCTGACGCCGAGCGGGCGGCTGAGCGCGCCGACTGGCCGTGACTGGGGCCCGCCGTACGTGCGCTACTGGAGTCCGAAGACGAGGTGTCGGCACGGGCAGGGGAGGCCAGCCCGGTCGCAACGGCGGCGCCGATACCCAGGGCGACAGCCAGGGCGCCCACCCGCCCGATGGAGGCCGCGGCGCGCGCCTGCCGCTGGTCCGCTGTTCTCATGCCCGAGCTCCGCCCCGTCGCGGTGTCAGTTAACGGACATGATGGGTGCGCTGCTACGGCGCGTCAAGCACCGGCCCGGCCCAGGAAGGGCAGGACGCGCTCGGCGAATCGGGCCGGGCACTCGATTTGCGGCATGTGTCCGACCCCGGAGAGCAGGTGCACCTCGGCGTGCGGGTAGACCCGCTGGGCCTCGGCGATGTGGTGTGCGGGCAGCACCCGGTCGCGGGTGCCCCACATGATCAGGGTCGGCCGCGGGGTCCGGGCCACGGTGGCGGCCAGCTCACGGCGCCACTGCGGCTTGACACCGCGCGGTGTGCCCAGCGCCATGGCGGTCTCCCGCAGCACCGTGCCCGCGTCGGGTTGCTGCGCGACGGCGTAGGCGTGATCGATGCGCTCCTTGGTGGCCACTGACTTGTCCGCGTGGATCAGCCGTTCGAAGAGCACCGCGTTGAGCCGGGAGGGCCGCCGGACGCTCAGCTCGCCGACGACGGGCACCGTCAGCATCCGCAAGAGCGGGGTGACCTCCGTGCCGAATCCGGCGCTGTTGATCAGGGCCAGGCTGGCCACCCGGTCGGGCTGGTCGGCCAGTATCTGCTGGGCGATCGCGCCGCCCAGTGAGTTTCCGACCAGGTGCACGGGCCGGGTCTCGCCGAGCTCGTCGAGGGTGCGGCCGACACCGTGGGCCAGGACCGCCAGCGTGATCGCCTGGCGGGGCCGCTCGGAGAAGCCGAACCCCGGCACGTCCAGGGAGATCACCCGATGGTTCTGGGCCAGCCGCTCGTGTTGCGGTGCCCAGTCCTCGAGGCTGCGGCCGATGCCGTGGACAAGCACGACCGGTGACCGGTCGGGGTCGCCGTCGACCCTGACCCGGGTGCGCCGGCCGTCCACCTCGATGAAGGTGGTCCTGCTCATGCGGAGGCGAAGTCCGGTTTGGCCGCGGCCGGCGTGAGGGTGCTGAACCGCAGGGCGGCGTTGTCGACCGGTCCCTTGCGCAGCCGCTCGTAGTCGGACTTGTAGTCCATCGCGACGCTCCACGGGCCGGAGGTGCCCTGCTGCGGGAACGTCTCGAGCGAGCGCAGGATGTAGCCGGCGGAGAAGTCCAGCAGCGGACGTCGCTCGATGGTCGGGTCGTCGACCACCGGAACGACGCTGGCGTAGCCGTGCTGGTCCATGTAGGCCAGCATCCGGCACAGGTGTTCGCAGACCAGGTCCACCTTCAGCGTCCACGACGAGTTGGTGTAGCCGATTGCGAACGCGAAGTTGGGCAGGCCCGAGAGCATGAAGCTCTTGTAGGCCAGGCTCTCGTGCAGGTCGACGGCGTGGCCGTCGACGGTCAGCTGGATGCCGCCGAAGGCCTGCAGCTTGAGCCCGGTTGCGGTGACGATGATGTCGGCGTCGATCTGCCTGCCGGATTCCAGCAGGATGCCGGTCTTGGTGAAGCGCGCGATGCGGTCGGTGACCACCGAGGCTTTGCCCGCCGAGATCGCCCGGAACAGATCGGAGTCGGGCACCGCGCACATCCGCTGATCCCACGGGTTGTAGGTCGGGTTGAAGTGGGTGTCGACGTCGTAGCCTTCCGGCAGCGCCTTGACGTTGAGGGCGCGGATGACCCGCCGCACCTGCTTCGGATACTTCTGGCTGGCGGCGTAGATCAGGCGTTGGCGGCCGACGTTGAGCTTGCGGGTGATGCGGTAGGCCAGCTTCTCCGGCAGCGCTTTGCGCAGCGAGTTGGCGATCGGGTCCTTGCGCGGGAGCGGCATCACATACGACGGCGAGCGCTGCAGCATGGTGATGTGGGCGGCGTCGTCGGCCATCGCCGGGATCAGGGTGACCGCGGTGGCGCCCGAACCGATCACGACGACCTTCTTGCCGCGGTAGTCGAGGTCCTCGGGCCACTGCTGCGGGTGGATGATCACACCGTCGAACTCGTCCTCGCCCTCGAAGTCGGGACGGTACCCGCCGGCATAGTCGTAGTAGCCCGCGGCGGAGAACAACCAGTCGCAGGTGACGTCGGCCTGCTGGCCGTCACGCTCCAGGGTGACCGTCCACCGGGCGGTGGCGGAGTCGAAGTTGGCGCCGACGACCTTGTGCTGCAAGTAGATTCGGCGAGCCAAGTCGTCCTCTTCGATGACCTCGTGCAGGTAGTCCAGGATCTCGTGGGCGTCGGCGATCGCATTGTCGGATGTCCACGGCTTGAACTCGTAGCCGAAGGTGTGCAGATCGGAGTCCGACCGGATGCCCGGGTAGCGGAACAGGTCCCAGGTGCCGCCGATCGCCTCGCGGCTGTCCACGATCGCGAAGGTCTTGCCCGGCTGCTTGGTGACCAGGTGGTGACCGAGGCCGATACCGGAGATGCCCGCGCCGACGATCAGCACGTTGACGTGGCCGCTCAGTGGCTGCTTGGGACGGGCCTGGTTGAACGAGGTGACGGTCATTGGGGACACTCCGCATCGAGGGTAGAAACTGTAACAAGAGTAGTGTTATAGTTTCGCCGAGCCTTGTCAAGAACTTCTTTTCCCAGGAGAGAGCACCGAATGGCCACTGCAACCGCGTCGCGGCGTGAACCCGTGCAGGCGCGCAGTCGGCGGACCGTGACCCGGATCCTGGACGCTGCCGCCGCCATCGCCGACGAGCAGGGCGTGGAGGCCGCGACCACCCGCGCCGTCGCCGACCGCGCGGGCGTCTCCTATCCCTCGCTGTACCGGTTCTTCGCCGATCGCGACGCCATCTTCGACGAGCTGCTCACCCGGCACTGCAACGAGATCGACGCGCGCTGCATCGAAGCCGAGCAGACCTGGACCGTCACTTCATTTGCCGACCTGTTCAACAAAGAGATCGACCTACACGTCGAGTACTACCGCAAGCACCCCAGTTCGGCGCGGCTGTGGATGGGTGGGCGCACCTCCCCCGCGGTCACCAAGCACGTGCGGATTCGCATGCAGACATTGGCCAATCGGCTGCACGGCATCCTCGTCGACGCGGGGCTGATCCCCGTCGACATCGACCCGCTGAACATGCTTGTCGCGGTCGAGATGGCCGATCGTCTGCTCGAACTGTCCTACCGGGACAACAACGACTTCGACGAGACGATCCTGACCATCGGCCGCACGGCGCTGGTGGCGTTCGGCGAGGCGCTGGCCGGCTCCTAGGGCCGTTCGAAGTGCTGGTAATCGATCGGGTTGTGCCAGCTGCCGCCCCACGTCCAGCCGCGGTCGGTGAAGGCGCGGACCGCGGGGTCTGCGGCATGCAGGATGCCGGGGTCGGTGCGGTTGCGGTCCAGATACTGTGCGGCGGTCTTCGGTTGCAGGTCACCGGATTTCGTGATGTATGGGTTGAGCAGCGGGTTGACGTCGACCGCCCTACCGTAGGCATGTAGCGACCAGGCCCTGCCCGACGGCAGCGGCCGGCAGTTGAAGGCCGAGGTGTTGTTGTCCTCCATCGACGCTTCGTCGTCGGCGTTCGGGTAGTGCTCGACGGTCTGCATCGTGGCGATCGGATAGCGCTGGCGCGCCAAGTCGGCGAAGATCGCGATCACGTCAGCCACGAGAGCCTCGTTGACCACCAGCGCGCCCCGATGGGTCTTGCCGTCGAAGCCGACGTAGTCGAGCTCGACCCGGCGCAGCTGCTCGGGAGTGACGGGACAGTCGGGGTGCCAGGTGGCGCCGAGGTCGGCCGCGGTGACCCGCTGCACGACAGGCCCCGACGACGTGGGGGCGGGCGCCGGGGCCGAGATGACGCTCGATGAACCCGTCGCACGCGGTGGGGTCGGCTGATGGGCACACGACACGAGCAGCAGTGCCGCGACGACCACGAAAGGAACCGATCGCAACGACATGGCGGGAGCCTACGCGCGCTCCGCGATTACGCGCCCAAGCCGCCGCTGGGATGTCAGCATCACATCAGTCACGCATCTGGGCCGGCTGGGTCGGCTTCTCGGTGACGCCGCGCGACAAGTAGGACGGTTCCTATGACTGACCGATTCGTTCAGGTCGTCTTCGCCAATCCCGTTGCGGGCAAGGAGGACGAGTTCAACGACTGGTACGACAACGTCCACATCCCCGAACTGCTCACAGTGCCGGGCATGTTGTCGGCGACCCGCTACACCCTTCACGACGCAGCGATCTACCAGGCCGAAGGTGGCGTGGCACCTGAGCACTGGTACATGTGCGTCTACGAGCTGGAGGGCGACGTCGACGAGATCATGGGCAAGATCCGCAAGAGCGTCGCCAGTGGAGCCGTGCACATGAGCGACAGTCTCGACCTGACCAGCGCGCGGGTGTCCTTCTGGACCCGAGGCAAGACCACGCACGCTGTGACGTAGGGCTCGACTTCGAACGGGCCGACCAGCACCTCAGTGCCTGTGCACCACAGCTATTCAAGCGGATGACGCCGCCGGGTGGCGCCCCACAGGCCGACGCCAACGCCCACCACCGCACCGCCGAGCCCGATGATCTGCTGGCCGCGAGTGAGCTCGCGGTGCACGCTGGCACTTCCGAGCAGGTCTGCCGCGTCGGCACCGCCGGAGGCCAGGAACCAGCCGCGGGTGTCTTTGCCGCGCAGGCCCGCCGAGAGCAGCAGTCCGCCGATCAACGCATCGCGGTAGCCCATCGAGCGCAGCAGCAGCCGCGCCGAGGGGCCGGGATCGTTGGGTTCGCCCCACAGCCGATTGGCACGCAGCGGGTCGACCAAGAACGACAGACCCGAGGCGAGCCGGATGCCGCCGGCGACCAGCGCGGCGCGATCGACTGCCATGGCTACAGCGTCGCGGTGAACGGGCCGAGGATCTGGCAGGGCGGGGATGCGGGCTGCAGAGCCCAGGCCGCGCAGCCGCGTCCGGTCGCGACGTAGGTGGTGCCCGGGTGATACGGCACGGAGATCGTCGCCGGATCGGCGCCGCGGGCCTGGGTGCACTGGATGACGGAATCCTTGTCCAGCGGTTGGATGCAGGCAACGGCCGAGTACGGCCCGGCGGCCGCACCGCAGCCGGCGATGACTGCGGTGGAGCTGACGGTTCCGCCGGTGACCTCCGGTGGTGACAGCGTGTAGGTGCACGGGGCGTCAGGCCCGGCATGCGCCACTCCGATGGCGCTGCCCAGCGCCGCCATACAGACCGTCGACATCAACAGCACTGGCCGCTTCATGGCCGAATCGTAGAACAGGGCGAGCGGCCGGAGGATGGCTTTAGACTCAGCTGACCCCGGCCCGCCAACCCAGGACGCGATATGGCAATCGATGCTGCAATTACCGCACGGACTCTCGCTGTCGCGGCGGCGTGTGCCGCAGCCATCGGCCTGTCCACGGCGGCACCCGCCCAGGCCGACAGCGTCGCGTATCTGGTGAACGTGACGGTGCGGCCCGGCTACAACTTCCCCAACGCCGACGCGGCACTGTCGTACGGGTACGGCCTGTGCGACCAGATCGCCTCCGGCGCCGGCTTCAGCCAGCTGGTCAACAAGGTGAAATCAGACTTCAACACCGGTGACGACTTCCAGGCGACGTATCTGCTGAGCCAGGCGTCCCAGGAACTGTGCCCGGCTCAGATCTGGCAGCTGCGCAAGTCGGCGGCGAGCTGGGTTCCTTCGCCGCAGTAGGGAATGCGTTGGCGCAAGCGCCGACCGGCTACTTATAGCAGGGACCGCCATCTGGCGGATTGCACGGAGCGGGGCCCAACTCGATCCAGCTGAGATCCATCCACGGCGGTGAGAGCCATGTCCTGGTGGGCTCCAACAGGAGGCGCAATGGCCCCCGCTCGCAATAGGTGTTGCCGTCGGGAGTGGCGGCGCAGGTCGTGCCCTCGTGCGTGATGGAAGAATACGGCGGGAGAGGATGCGCCGCCTGCGATGACGGGAACCTGACGGTCATCGACCAGTCGTAGTGGACTGCCCGGTCGCCGTCTATCCAACCGATATGGGATGTTCCAGGTGGAGCGCCTGGTATGTCCCCTTCGCATCCGAAACTGCCCAGACCCCAGATGCCGCAGTTCTGCCCCGTCGGCGCCGTGAACCAGACCCCGCCCGGAAGTGCGAAGCCGCTCGCATCGAGCTTGTCGTAGTACCGGATATCGGGTAACGGGTCAGGAGCTTGGCCCCCGGCCCCCGGGCCGGCCCACGCCGGCACGGCACCGCTCAACGCCGCGCCCGCAACACCGGCCACTGCCGCGACTTTCACTGCGCGACGACTGGCATGTCCCGACATGGCCGCTCCCTTCAGGTGATCCGTGGCGTAATGCCGTAACAGGCGGCGTTGCCGACGTCGAGTGTGTTCTGACAGATGACGTTGCCGTCGACGATGATTCGAACGCTGACCCATCGGCCAGGCGCAGAACTAGGGCGCCAGTCCGCCCGCACCTGACTGCCCTCAGGTGGTGCGCCCCGCACGACACGCACGAGTGCGACGGTCCGCCACGGAAGAACGGCGCCTTCGACGACAACCCGACCTCCTGCGTTCTGAAACTCGATATTCGCCACATCTACGTCGTCGGAGACCACTTCGTAGGTGACCAGACCGTCGGCCCACGCTGTTGCGGGGCTGAACCATTGCGGGGTCACCAACGCCACTAGAGCAGTGGCGACAACGGCGGTGCGGGCGTTCATGGCCCGACCAGAATGACAACGGTGAAGACGTAGCCGGACTGTCCGTCGTCGATCACGCTGGACCCGAAGTCGGTGTACGAACAGTCCGGAATGACGTCGCGTCCCTCCACCAGAACGCCGCGCACAGAATCCCCGTACTCGTGGCTCGCCCCCGCAAGCGAGATCACTTTGCTGCCGCTGACTCCAACGTCTTTGACGACCGCCGTCGGGTGGAGCTGATCGGCAGGCACATTCTCCGCAGTGTGGTTGACGTAGCTCATCGTGGACCGATTCACAATGTCAGCGGCCCGCGCAAGACGCGGGTCGGAGCGCAGGGGGCCACACGATGAGGTTCCGCGGGCCGCCACCACCGCCTGCTCGAGACTGGAGAGCGGCTCGGCGCCTGCCGCCGCTGCCGAAAGGCCACAGCTACCCATCACCAGCAGCACCGCCACACCTGCACTGGCTCGGCCTACCCCCATCACATTCACTCCTATCGGCAGACGTGCGATCGATTGATCTTGCTGCCCCAGTGCTGTGCCCGGGCGAACGAAGGACCGGTGAACCATGTCGGCTGCCGCGCTCTCAGTCCATTACCGACGTTGGAGATCTGCTGCCACAGTCCATAGAAGCTATCTCCTTGGTAAATAGGGAAATACATGTCACCGGCATGGTCATAACTCTGAGTCAGGGATTGGGCGCGTGGCGCCAGGAAGTCCAATGCCTGGTCGATGTTGGCCGTGACGATGTCGACCTGCTGCGCAACCCCATCGCCATTGAAGTCTCCGTTGTTTCGCACGATGGTGTTGTTGAGCCGCTCGATCTGGCCCTTCAGGTCGTAGTACTGAGCGTTGAACCACTGGCACATATCGCGTTCGGCGTTGATATCCGCGTCGGTCACATACCTACGCAGTTGGTCGAAGGGGAAGGGGAACTGCGGCTGCCAGTCGCTGGGCGTTGCGACCACCATCGGCAACGGTGTTGGCGCCTCGTAGTTCTCGCCCGGATCAGCCCGCGCGGATCCAGCCAGAGATGCGGTCGTGCACCATAGGCCCACCACCACGGCGGACGCAAACCGCCACCGGGCGGCCACATATCTCCCTGCCAATGCGACTCCAGCCAGCGCGAACCGGGTTACTTGCCGACCGCGGCGTCGATGCCGCCGACGTCAGTGATC
This sequence comes from Mycobacterium sp. DL592, assembly GCF_011694515.1. Taxonomy (NCBI): domain Bacteria; kingdom Bacillati; phylum Actinomycetota; class Actinomycetes; order Mycobacteriales; family Mycobacteriaceae; genus Mycobacterium; species Mycobacterium sp. DL592. The sequence continues at coordinate 3,439,073 of NZ_CP050192.1, forward strand.
TGCCAGTTGTTCTTGCTGTCCAACGTGATGCTGTATGTCGCGGTGGACTGCAGGCCGGCCGGCGCTTGGATTGTCTTCGTCAGCACGCTCACAAAAGCGTCGACGGTGTAGACGCCGCCGGCCTCTGACCGTACCTTTGCGGCCAGCGGGCGCGCGGACGACTTCCATTGCAGTGGCCCCAGGATCTGCTGCATCGAATCAGCGGCTTTGGTGAGCTTGTCCTTGAGCTCCGGCGATGTACCGTTGACCAACTTCACTTTCCAGGCGTTGAAGTCTTGGTAGTCCATCTCGGCGGCACTGACCGCATAGTCGGTGGCGATCTCCTCGGCATGACTTTGCGCGGCTGCCGCGCGCTCTTGTGCGGCCAGCGTTGTGCGGGCACCGATGTAGAGCCAGGCGAGGACTGCTACCGCGACCACCAAGAGACTCACCAACAGCGCAATGAGCAAGGCGCGCAGGGATACTGAGAAGCGCCTACCTGCCTTCGGATCCCGCTGCTCCATCGTGTCTGCGGATGCCGTCTGCGCAGGTGCGCTCGGGGTTTCCGAATCGCCGGCATCGTCGAGGTCAGGTGGTGCGCTCTCACTACGGATCTCTGTGTCCATCATGGGTTGATCTCCTTATGCGAAAATGTTTGGGACGGGACCGATCTACCGATCGGGAATGGTGAGATGCAGCGTGATCGCTCCCTCCTCAGGTATCCCTGACAGCGCATTCGAGAGAATCTGTCCGGTATCGAAGTTCATCAGGGCACCGCCGATGCCGGTGAACTGCGGAGTGAGTGCCTGCGCCAGCACCTTGACGTCGGGTCCCCGGGTGTCGAGGAAGTTCTGGATACGGGCAAGGAACTGCTGGAACAGCAGGACGTTCGCGGGGTTGTTGGCGACGACGGTGCGCATCATCCCCACGAATGTTCCGGAGACGCCCTTTCCGGTCGCCCGCACCGATGGACCCAGTTCAGCCAGCGTGGGGCCGACCCAATCCGCGTTTCGCAGGAGCGTCTGGGAATTGTCGAGGACCTGTTGGCCGCGACCATTCATACCGTCAGCCATGTTGCGAAGCAACACACTGGCCCGCGCCAGGTTCGGCAGCACCCGTTCCGGATCGGGAAGGGCTGCGTCCGCCTCGCCGAGGGTGCGTTTAAGTTGATCCGGATCAAGCTGGTTGAGCACCCGTACAACGCTGGTCGCCAACTGGGCGATCGACGGCGGGACCGTGACTGCCTCCGTAGCGATGTGTTGACCGTCCTGGAGCATCGGGCCGCGGTCTATCTGTGGTATCAGGCCGATGTAGGCCTCGCCGAGCGCTGAGAGGTTGTCCAGCCGCACGTTCGTGTCGACTGGGATCCGGTGGTCGGCGTCGACATAGAAGTCGATGGTTGCGTCACGGATCGAGGACACCACCTTGGTGACCTTGCCGACGGGTACGCCGCGCAGCAGCACGTTCGACCCGACCACAAGGCCTTTCACGTCCGGCACGGACATCGAGAGGTTGGTGCGCTTGTCGGGTGGTCCGATATGCAGGTCGAATGAGCCGATGTAGGCGGCCGCGAAGGCAATGATCGCCGCTAACGCGCCGAACGACAGCAGGTTTCGGAAGGCTCTCATGGTGTCGCTCCGAGAATTCGCAATACATCTTCGACGTTGCCGACCAGTTCTCGACCGTCGGGCCCGGTGATGGAGGTGATGTTGATCGCGGGGTTCTTGTCGGCCGGCAGGAAGTCGTTGAGGAACAGATCGCGCCAGTGCGGCGCCTCGCCCTCGACATCCCACTTTGTCTGCTGCACAGCACCCATCGCGTCGGCGAGTGAATTGAGCATCGGCACCAACCAGTAGCCGCCGCTGTAGATGCTGCCGATCGACGGAAGAACGGTGCCGATGTAACCGGCGGCCTGGGTGGCGCGGTCGAATCCCGTCATGCCGGCGGGCGAGAACCAGTAGGCATAAGTCGGCAGATTGCGATTCAACACCGCAGCGGTGCCGGAAGCACCACTGAGTAGTTGGTCCACGGTATCGATGTTGTTGGACAGATCCGCGAGGTCGACGGTGACTCGACTGACCATCCTGCGTAACTCGTCTTGTCGGGCCGGTGTGACCTTGTTGACACCGATGATGGAGTTCTGAATTCGCTGGATCGAGCCGCTACCAACGAAATTGGCGAGGTTGGCGATCGTGTCCTCGAGCTGCGGTGGCGATGTCGTGTTGACGACCGGAATGCGGCCGCCGGGCGCTACCGCGGCTGACCGTGGTGTGGCCGCGCCGCCATCGTCGGACGGGTCCTGGAGTGCGACATAGGTATCGCCGAGAACGGTGGACTGCTGCAACGTCGCACGGCTGGCCCCCGGTATGACGGTGTCGCTGTCGATGCGGGCCACGACGTCCACGTGGTCGGACTTGAGGTCGATCCGGGTGACGACACCGACCGTCTTGCCATCCTGCACGACCTTTGCCTGGTCGGGCAGGTTGAGGACATTGGTGAACTCGATCGTCACCGGATAGCCGTCGTCGCCACCACCGACCTGGGGAAGCGAATTCACAGTGATCGACGCGCACGACGTGAGCAGCACCGCGCCGATCACGCTCACCGTCGTCGCGAGAACCGAACGCCTCATGGGTGACTCGCCTGCATCAGTACGTATTGAAGCAATGCCACGTCGACGGCGTATGGGACGCCGTTGACATCGGCGCAGCTGCCGGGCATCGCCGCGTTCATCGCACCGCACAGTGCCAGGCCGTCGTGGGTCTGGACGCGAAACATCGGCGGGCGGTAGGCGATGTTGAAGAAGCTGAACTGATGTGAGTTGTAGTGATTGGCAAGGTTATTGATCCACCACGGGACCGGGTCGAAGAGGCCCGCGAGGGCATTCGCGTGGGGACTGAGCTTTCGCAGAGTGGCCCCTGCCGTGTCGAGGGTCAGTTGCGTGGTGTCGCCCAGTCTCGTCTCCACCACGGCAACCGCCTCGATCAACGGATTGAGCGTCCCCAGTTCGTAGGGTCCGCCTGCCAGCCGGGACGCGCCGTCCACCGCTTTCGCCAGGTCGGGTGTCGTCGCCTGCGCATCGAGCACGGCTTGTTTCAACGGCCCGGACATCTCCTTGACTGCCGTCGTCAGGTCGCCGAGGTTCTCCACGATCGAGCCGATGTCGGCGATGGCCTGGTCGGGACTGTCCAGCAACGCGGACGTCGTTGTCAGGAGTCGCCCGGCGGCCGCGCCGTTGTTGTGCGCCAGTTGATCCAGTCCCTGGACGGTGCCCGCGATGTTGGTTGATCCGTCGGGGTTGATGGCGGCGAGGAAGGTGTCCGCCGATCCGATCACCTCGGATACGGTCTTCGGCGACACCGAGCGCTCGAGGGGAACGCAGCCGCCGGGAACCAGCCGGGGACCGCCCGAGTAATTGCCGACCAACTCCAGCGAACGATCAGCCAGGATCGACGGTGATCGGATGACGGCTTTGACATCCGCGGGCAGTTGGCGCCGTTCGGTCACCGAGAACTCGACGCGGACCTGGCTGTTGCCCGCCGCGATCGAGGTGACCGTACCGATGGGATAGCCCATCTGGGTGACCGGGTTGCCGACGTAGAGTCCGACGGTGTCGGGCATGAGTGCGCAGTACGGCGCGGTTGCCTCACGCGCTGACGGCGAACAGGACGAGCCGACTGCGATCACGACGGCAGCCACAATCGCCATCCGCGCGGTTCGGATAGCCCTGCGGCCCAACGTCGTCCACATCAGCAGAGACTTCCCGGCATGGGGATGCACAAGTCGGTGGCGAGCAGCTCCGGTCGCGCATTCTGCGCGTCCAGGACGCGCTCGATCTTCTCCCGCACTCGGCGCAGTCTGGGAATGATCCTGCTGTTGTTGTCGGCCCATCGGCGGAAACTGTCCTGCCACTGGCGCACCTTCTCGATGAACTCTTCTCGATGGTTGACCCAGAAACGCCCGAACGGGACCAGTACGGCGTCCGAGATGTCGCCCATGCCACTCAAGGCGGCCCCGAACCCCTTGCCGTACAGCACGAGTGTCTGCTCGAGGATCGCGATCTTCGACACCAGCTCTTGCAACTTCCCTCGATAGTTGCTCAGTGTCTGGATGTACTCGTCGGAGAGGTTCAGAATCGCGGAGATCTGACCTCGCTGGCGCTGCATCGTGCTTGTGAGCGCATTTCCGGCGTCGATCACTGCCGAGAGCGTTTCGGTGTTCGTCCCGGTGAGTCCGTGCTGGATCTGGTCAAGCGAATCGTGGATGGGTTGTGGGTCGACGTTGTCGGTGACCTTCGTCGCGTCGGTCAAGGCGCGCATGAGGTTGTACGGCATCGTCACGCGCTCGATCGGTATTGCCCTGTCTCCTAACGGTTTATCGCCGAGGGAGATGAGGTCGACGTAGTATCCGCCGACGATCGTGAGCATGCGGACCTGGATCTGCGACCGGTCCCCGACGAAGACGTCATCGTCGACTGTTGCCCGCACCTTGACCTGGGTGGCCTCGAGCGAGAGTTCCTTGACCTTGCCGACGGGTATGCCGGCGATGCGCAACGAGTCACCGGGCCGGACGGAGGCGGCGTCGTCGGTGTAGAAGACGACAGTCTTCCCGCCAGGTGGACTGATGTAGATCAGGGCCGCGGTCAGTGCCAGGGCCAGCAGGACGACCAGTGCCACGACACCCCAGAACACCGAGCTTCGCAGAAGTCTCATCGGTTGCACAGGATCACCCGCTGACCGTTGAGCAGCACATCCAAGGATTGCGGCAGCTGCGCAGGCCCCCTCGAGCATGGCAGCGGCGTCCCCGGCGGAGGCGGCGGTTCAACGTTGTCCCACAGAACGGGAATGCGTTTGAACGCCTCGCTGTAGTCATCGAAAACCGTGATGGCGCGATCGAATCCGTCATCGATGTCGGCTTGACCAGGTCTGAATCCGACATTCTGGAGAAGCCGCACGGCCGCTGCGGTGAACCCGGGACCATACAGCTCCGACTTGCGGAACTCGTCGAGGACGGAGATCGCCGCATCCAAGGGTCTGTTGAGCCACTCGAGAACTTGGACGAAATCCTGTGAATGCCCGCCGAACACATCGGCGAGGGAGGCGAGGTTGTGCATCAACGTCGCGACCACCTGCTGACGGTTGGAGACGAACTCGGTCAGCGTCCGGATGCTCTCGAGCATCGGCGCGAGCCCGCTCCCGTCACCGGAGAGAAACGATGCCACATTCGAGGTGAATCGATCGATGTCGTCGGGGCTCAGCGTGGCAAGTGCGGGCTGGAGTCCGTTGAAGAGCGTGGTGATGTCGAAAGATGGCTGGGTCATTGCCAGAGGGATGTGGGTGACCAGGTCGCCGGCAGGCGCATTACCGGAAGGATTGACGACGTCGATGTAGCGCAATCCCGTCAGCGCCTGATACTTGACCGCCAGGCGCGTGTCGGCGACGACCGAATAGCGTCGGTCGAGGCTCAGGTCCACCACGGCAATGCTCTGACCGGCCACCCGTTTCAGCGCGATCGCACCGACTTTGCCGACTCGTACCCCGCGAACCCGCACGTCGGAGTCAACATGGAGGCCGGACACATCAGTGAATTGAGCTGTGTATGAGCGTGTTTCAGCTGCCACCGGCTGGCGCAGCACGTTGACGATCAGAACGAACACAACCCCGGCGACAGCGGCGCTGAGCAAGAACCTCCACAGCGCGCCGAGCGGCGTCATCAGGGGCCTCCGATCGCGTCGATCGGAGCCTGTACGCCGGGAAGGTTGTCGAGCACGAGATGAACCTGAAGGGCCCGTTGTTCGGGGGTGCCGCCGTAGAGCTTTTCAAATCGGGTTCGAAGTTCGACCAGGGTATCGGCGATGCCAACGGGGGCAACAAGAGCGGGAACCGGGTCGGCGACGGTCTTGATCAGTCCCACCGCGGGAAGCAGGTCGCTAGGATGCGACGACAGCACCTTTCCGATCGCGCCGAAGAACGAGTTCGCGACCACGTCAAGCGTTGCCACCGACCTTGTCCGCCAGTACTCCTCGGTTTGCGGCTGACCGGGCCGCACAGCAATGTCTGATCCGGGAAGTGCATGTTCGTTGGACACATTGAAGGTCACGAAGCCCGACCCCTGGTTGATGTCGTATCCGGCCGCGGTCGCATTGTCGAGGAAGGACGGCAGCGCAACGCTCACACCGGTGGTGTTCCGCAGCAGCTGCTCAGTGCTGACGGTCTGGACGACGGTGACGGCGTTGGCGGTTGTCACCAGCGCCTCGATGAGCGGATTGAGGCCGTCGGTGTATCGCGTTGCCCTGTCGATGACACTGATCAGTTGGGGTGTGACCACTCCACCGGTGATCTCGCCGAGGCGTGACAACAAGGCCTGGAGGGTGAAGTTTCCTTTCGGCACCGTGTCGATCTGCGCGCCATTTCGCAGCGGCTGACCACCGTCGCCGGCGATGAGGTTGATACTGGTGACGCCGAAGTAGTTGGCCGGACGAAAGTCCACCCCCAAGGCATCGGTCAGGCCCGTGGCCGGCCCGGACTGAAGGTCGGCAGACAGCCGGACATTGCCATTGGGCAGGCTCGAGACGGTGGTGACACTGCCCACCTTGACGCCGTGCATCATCACCGGCGTTCCTGTCGAAACACCCTGCCCCACATAGGGTAGGTCCAACTTGACGGCAAGGTCGTCGGTCGCGTCTCCGCCGCCGAACGGACCGATCGCCAATACCGCGCCTACCGAGGTGACGGCCACTGTGAGGGCAACACCGATCAGAATCAGCCTGCGTCTCTCGGCCTCGGCTGTCATGCGGAAAAGCACGGCTGCTCACCTATCCCTTGAAGACGAACTGTGGTCGCAACCCCCACAGCAGAACTGTGGTCGCGAGGTCCAGCACCATGATGATGACGAGGCTCGCGCGGATAGCACGTCCAGAGGCCTCACCGACCCCCACGGGACCCCCTGACGCGAAATACCCGTAATAGCAATGAATCAGGGTTACCGCGGTGCAGTAGACGACCGCCTTGAGAAGTGAGTAGGCGATGTCGGATGGGGTCAGAAACTGCACGAAGTAGTGGTAGTAGGTTCCTCCTGGCTGGTCATAGAACACCCGGATCACGGTGTCCGCGGTGATGAAGCTGACGACCAGCGTCAGCAGGAATCCGGGAACGACACAGACCAGACCGCCGATCACGCGGGTTCCGACGACGAATGGGATCGACCTCAACCCCATCGCCTCGACCGCGTCGATCTCATCAGCAATCCGCATCGAGCCGATCTCGGCGGTCATACGACAACCCGCTTGGGCGGCGAAGGCGACGCCGGCAACAAGCGGAGCCATTTCGCGCACATTGCCCCAGCCGCCGATGACGCCGGCAAGTGGACCCAACCCGATGAGGTTCAGTGTCGCAAAGGCTTCGATGGCGACGATGGCCCCGACGGTCACACCGAGAATGGCCAGCACGCTGATCACACCGCCGTCGACCACGAGCGAACCCCGGCCCCAGGCCAGGTTGTTCACCACTTGAAGCGTCTCGCGCCGGTAGCGGCGGACGGTGATGGGGAGCAGCCAGATCGTCTGGGAGATGAACGCCGCCCACTGCCCTATCGTCCGGAATCCCTCGCTGACACCGGCAGCCGGCACCTGCAGGATCTGCGCAAACCGCGCGGGTGCCGAAGAAACCGTTGCGGACGCCATTATGCGACCGCCATCGGGAAGAACATCGTCTGGATCTGCGTGATCGCCAGGTTGACGATCACGATCACCAGCACATTGAGTACAACCGAGGCGTTGACCGCATCAGCCACCCCACGCGGTCCGCCCCTGGCTTCCATACCTCGCTGAGACGAGATGACGGCGACGATCGTCGCGAAGGCGAAACCCTTGCCGAGGGTGAACCAGACATCGGCCATCTTCGCGAAGGAACCGAATGACAGCCAGAAGCTCCCCGGCGTGACGTCGTTGACGACCGTCGCGATGAGAAACGCGGCTCCGACACCCATCGCGATGACAATGACAACGAGGATCGGCGTGATGAGTAGCAGTGCCAGGAAGCGCGGAACCACCAACCGCCGAACCGGGTCGATTCCGAGGGTTCGCAACGCATCGAGTTCCTCGCGGATGGCTCTGGCACCGAAGTCGGAGGCGATCGCTGAGGCTGCGGCACCACCCATCAACAAGCCGGCCGTGACCGGTGCGCCCTGACGGAGGACGGCAACCCCGGTGGCCGACCCGACAAGCGAGTTGGCCCCCACTTCGTTCACCAGTCCCGATAGCTGCACGGCTACCATCGCGCCGAAGGGTATTGCCATCAGGACTGCGGGCAACGCTGTCACCTTGAGCAACGTCCAGGCCTGGATGATGAGTTCGCCGTACGACAAGCGCAGCGTGAGCGTGTCGGTCACTGCATAGCGGATGATCGTGGCCGCCAGAATGACGCTGCGCCCCATCGTGGCGGCACTGCGCACGGGTAGTGCCGCGATCTTCGATAACGCCCGCCGACTGCCCTGCCCTGCTGCCGCCGTCAGGCCGGCGCCCGGCCGGCGATGGTCTGCCTGCCGTACGGCGGCTGTATCCGCCGCTGGCTGCGGGCGGTTCAGGACTGTCACTGCCGGTGTGCCCCCGGCTGCCGCAGAGGCGGAGTCCACCCAACGTTGCCGTCCGTCGATCGCCTCACCGCCCTGCTCCTCGAACCCTCTCGTCAAGAACTCAACTCCCAATCCGAAGCGCCTCGTCTGGCACGGTGAGTTCCGGCGTTTCTGTTCGCCGAAGCGTTCGTTGGCACACACGCGACCATCAGCATTATTACTTCTAATCCAGATTAGAAACAAGGAATAGAAATTTTGGGACCTCCGGCGGCAGGGGCTCGCCCTCGGGGCGAGGCACAACGTGACTGACCACCGTTCCTTTCCCCCGAGCGGCCTATCATGTGGCGATGGCCAGGCGCACCCCCTCATCGCGGACCGCGGATTCCGCAACCGATGACGCGGCCGGCGAATCCAAATCTGCCCAGACCAAGGCTCGTATCCTGGCCGCTGCAGCACACGTGCTGTCCACCAAGGGATATGCCGGTCTCCGGCTCACCGAGGTGGCCACCCGCGCCGATGTGCAAGCGCCTGCGATCTATTACTACTACTCATCGCGCGACGAGCTGATCGAAGAGGTGATGTGGGCTGGGATTGCCGACATGCGCGAGCACGTCGTCGACGCCCTGGCCGCATTGCCGGGCACAACATCACCCCTGGATCGGCTCCTGGCAGCGGCGGAAGCCCATCTGCGGCACGAATTGGAGATCTCCGACTACACCACCGCAGCGATCCGCAACGCGGGGCAGGTGCCGCGGGCCATCAGACAACGCCAGATCCGCGAGGAGGAGCGCTACGGCGACGTGTGGCGGGGGTTGTTCAACGATCTGGCCCGCGAAGGAGTGCTGCGACAAGACGCTGATCCCCACATCCTGCAGATGCTGGTCCTTGGTGCACTGAACTGGGCAGTCGAGTGGTGGGATCCGCGGCGCGGGTCGATCGACGCCGTCGTTGCCAATGCCCAGTGCCTCATCCGCGACGGCCTCCGCGGTCACCGCGCGCACTAGCCATACAATCAAACGATGGCTAGAAAACCGCCGGGCGCCGACCGGTCCGACGTCGAAGTCGAATCCAAGTCGCAACGCACTCGCCAGCGGATTCTGGACGCGGCAGCCCACGTCCTCAGCGTGAAGGGGTTTGCCGGGACGCGGCTGACCGACGTCGCCGAGTACGCCGAACTACAGGCACCGGCGATCTACTACTACTTCCCCTCCCGGGAAGACCTCATCGAAGAAGTGATGTTCTGCGGGATCAGCGACATGCGGCGCTATCTGCAGGAGACCTTGGACGCGTTGCCAGACGGCACCGCCCCGCTCGATCGCATCCTCGTTGCAGTCGAGGCTCACCTGCGGCACGAACTTGAACTGTCCGACTACGCAACCGCCTCGATCCGCAATGCCGGCCAGATCCCCGAGCATCTTCGCGGCCGCGAGCGCAAGGAGAGCGCTGCATACGGACGCATTTGGCAGCGCCTTTTCGACGATGCCGCGGCCGAGGGCGAGATGCGCGACGACCTTGATCCCCGCGTCGTTCAGGGCCTGGTACTGGGTGCCTTGAACTGGGCTGCGGAATGGTGGGATTCGCGGCGCGGGTCTCTGGACACCATCGTCACCCACGCCCAGGCTCTGGTGCGAAGCGGCATCGCCCCGGTCGCCAGCACCCCCGCGCCACGCAAGCGAAGCCCGCGCACAACGCGCTGATCCGCTCCCCGGTGATCTGCGATACCTCCCCATAGAGTTTTTTGATTCTATGTTAAATTAATCCCATGACCGAAGCATTCATCATCGACGCTGTCCGCACCCCAGTCGGCAAGCGCAACGGCGGGTTCGCGGCTGCCCACCCCGCGGACATGGCCGCCCATGTCATCAGCACCCTCGTCGGCCGCCATGACATCGACCCGGCCGCGATCGACGATGTGATTCTGGGCTGTTTGGACAACATCGGCTCACAGGCCGGGGACATCGCGCGCACCGCGGCACTCGCCGCTGGACTACCCGAGTCCGTGCCCGGCGTGACGATCGATCGTCAATGCGGATCTGCCCAACAGGCAGTGCATTTCGCCGCACAGGGCGTCATGAGCGGCACGGCCGACCTCATCGTCGCCGGTGGTGTGCAGAAGATGAGCCAGTATCCGATCCTGAGCGCGTTCGGCGCCGGTGAGCCGTTCGGCTCGGTCGATCCGTGGACCGGCTGCCAAGGATGGAAGGCCCGTTACGGCGATCAGGAGATCTCCCAGTTCCGCGGGGCCGAGTTGATCGCCGAGCACTGGCAGCTCTCCCGTGAGGACAATGAGAGATTCGCTTACGCAAGCCATCAGCGGGCTCTGGCCGCCATTGCCGAGGGCCGATTCGAGCGCGAGATCATCCCGTTCGTCGGCGTCAGTGTCGACCAGGGACCGCGCGCCGACACGTCTTTGGAGAAGATGGCCACATTGCCGACTCTGGTGGACGGTGGTGTTCTCACTGCCGCAGTGGCGAGCCAGATCTCAGACGGCGCAGCGGCACTGTTGATCGCTTCCAAGGAGGCCGTCGACCGCTTCAACCTCACTCCCCGCGCTCGGATACACCACATGTCGGTGCGCGGCGCTGATCCGGTGATGATGTTGACCGCGCCCATTCCGGCAACCCAGCACGCCCTCAAACGCACCGGAATGTCGATCGCCGACATCGACGCCGTCGAGATCAACGAGGCGTTCGCACCGGTGGTGCTGGCCTGGCTGGCCGAGATTGGCGCCGACCCCGAGACGGTCAATCCCAACGGCGGCGCGATCGCACTGGGTCATCCGATCGGCTGCACCGGTGCGCGATTGATGACCTCGTTGTTGCACGAGCTGGAGCGAACCGGCGGTCGCTACGGACTGCAGACGATGTGCGAGGGCGGTGGGCAGGCCAACGTGACGATCATCGAGAGGCTCTGACGATGCGGCGGAGTCTGTATGACCGCGACCACGAAGCGTACCGGGAGACCGTGCGGGAGTTCCTGACCCGGGAAGTCGTTCCCCACCAGCATGACTGGGACCGTGACCGATGGATCGATCCCTCGGTCTTCGCTCGCGCGGCCAAGGCCGGCATCTACGCCCTGCAGGTCGGCGAAAAGTACGGCGGTGCGGGCGAAACCGACTATCGGTACCGCATGGTGGTATGCGAGGAGGTCGCCAGGGTCAATGCGTTGTCGTTCGGTGTGACGATCAGCCTGCAGGACGATCTCGTGCTGCACTACCTGCTCGACCTCACCAATGAGGAGCAACGGCTGCGCTGGCTCCCGGGCTTCGCCGCGGGAGAGATCATCGGCGCATTGGCCATGACCGAACCCGGCGCCGGCAGTGACCTTCGTGGAATCCGGACGACGGCCCGTCGCGACGGTGAGGACTGGATCCTCAACGGCCAGAAGACCTTCATCTCCAGTGGCATCATGGCCGATCTCGTCGTGGTGGCCGCCCGCACCGGTGACACCGGCGGTTCGAAAGACTTGAGCTTGTTCGTCGTGGAGCGCGACACCCCCGGGTTCGAACGGGGACGAAAGCTCGACAAGATCGGACTTCCCGGCCAGGACACCGCCGAGCTGTTCTTCCACGACGCACGCGTCCCGGCAGCCAACCTGCTCGGTGAGACCGGGCGAGGGTTGCAATACCTCATGAGCCACCTGCCGCGAGAGCGCCTGGGTGTGACTGCGGAGGCGATCGCCACGACTCGGGCGATCTTCGACCTCACCGTCGAGTACTGCCAATCGCGCCACGCGTTCGGCGGTCCCCTCACCGACAAGCAGCACATCCGTTTCGAACTCGCCGAGATGGCGACCGAGATCGACATCGTGGAGTCCTACGTCGACGCATCGGTGCTCGCCTACAACGCCGGCGAGCTGTCCCCGGTCGACGCGGCCAAAGGCAAATGGTTTGTCAGCGAACTGCAGAAGCGGGTCATCGACCGGTGCCTGCAGTTACACGGCGGCTACGGGTACATGACCGAATACCCGGTCGCACGAGCCTATTTGGACACCCGGATCAAGACGATCTACGGCGGCACGACCGAGATCATGAAAGAGATCATCGGCCGCGAGATCGCCACATCCTGATTGCGTGAACCGCGCCGCCTCTGAAGGATGGCGGCGCGGTTCATTTCGCTAGCTTCGCGCCGCTGCGAGCAGCTCAGATGTCGCGGTGAGTTTTACCCGGGGCCGATCCTGGCGTGCGCCGTGGATACGTTCAGCGGTGTCGATCGCCCGCCAGCCCTGCCAGTCGACAGTGGTGACTCGACGGGACGCCAGGAGCGCATCCAGGTCAGCCCTGCTGCCGACGTGGCGGTTGAGCCTGCCTGCCGCGAAATCCTCCAGCAGCGCGCTGACGGTCTCATGGGCACAGGCGCGGTTGGTGCCGATCACTCCCCGCGGGCCACGCTTGATCCAGCCGGTGGCGTATACCCCGGTCAGGACTTCACCGTCGGAGACGACGCGGCCGCCCTCGTTGGGCACCACCCCACGGGTCTCGTCGAACGGGAGGTCCGCAATCGGACTGCCCCGGTAGCCGATCGAGCGCATCACCAGGCTGGTATCGATGGTCTGCACACTGTCATCGGCCGACGCCCCGGAGGCCCGCACCCGCAGCCCTTCGACCCGTTGGGTTCCGACAAGCTCGACGGGGGTGGTGGAGAACCGGAAGACCAGCCGCTTGTTTCCGGATCTGGGTTGCCTGCCGAGGTATTCGGTGGCGATGTCGTACTTCAGGGCACCGTCGAAGTCATCGTCCGGGCGCTGACCGAGCTCGCCCTCGACAGCGATGTCGATATCGTCGAGCTCCCCCAGCGCCATGAACTCGCCGACCGAGAACGCCGCCTCGGCGGCTCCGCGTCGAGCGATGATCACCACCTCTCGCACCGCGCTGTCGGCGAGTTGACGCAGTGCGTGCTCGGCGATATCGGTGCGAACCAGTTCGCCTGGACTCATGAGCAACACCCGTGCCACATCCAGGGCCACGTTGCCGTTCCCGATGATCACCGCACGCTGCGAACTCAGGTCGATGCGGGCGCCGCTATGGTCGGGATGGCCGTTGTACCAGGCGACCACATCGGCGGCGGCGTGATATCCGGCCAGCTGTTCGCCCGGAATACCGAGGTTCTGACTCTGTGCGGCACCGACGGCATAGATCACGGCATGGTGCTGGTCGAGCAGATCCCGGTGGGTGATGTCGCGCCCGACTTCGACGTTGAAGTAGCAGCCGACGTCGGGGCTCCCCAGGACCGGCTCGAAGACACTGATGACGTCCTTGGTGCGCTGGTGGTCGGGTGCGACGCCGGACCGGATGAGCCCGAACGGAGTAGGAAGCCGGTCGAAGACGTCGACCTCGACACCGTGGGTCTGCGCGAGCTCAACGGCCGCGTAGCACGCTGCCGGGCCGGCACCGACGATCGCCACCCGCAGCGAGCCCGGTTCGACGCTCCCCGTGGCCTCAACTGCTTCTGCCGGCCGCGTCGTGAGCGGGTGCCGGACGAAGAACTCGGCGTTGATATCCCGAAACCGGTTCTGGGCTGGGGGCAGATCGTCCTCGTAGTAGATCGCGCCGACGGGGCATACCTCCACGCATGCTCCGCAATCCACGCAGGCGGCCGGGTCGATGTACAGCATGGGAGCGCCTGCTCGGGCATCGGGGTCCTTGCGGATGCAGTCCACCGGGCACACCGGCACGCAACTCGCGTCGGCGCAGCAGTTCTGGGTGATCACGAAAGCCACAACACACTCCTGTTCACTCTCCGGCGTACCGGGGTCAGTCCGTGACGGACACAGCACCTGTCGGACAGGCCAAGACGGCCTCTTCGATGGCACGCCGGACGCCCGGGGGCGGGTCGGCATCGGTGACGTGCGCCTGGCCGTCGTCACCGATCTCGAAGACCGTTGGCACCGTGAGCTCGCACAGTCCGATACCCGAGCATTTGGCGTGGTCGATCGCGATACGCATCAGAACAACCTCTTCATGAGCTTGACCGCCGTCTCGGAATAGGGCGGGTACACGAGCTTCGGGTCGGGCCGGGCCGTCTTGGCCAGCACGGCACGACGGTGGCTGAGCGCCTCGAACCCCCACCGCCCGTGATAGGCACCCATCCCGCTGGCGCCCACCCCACCGAACGGAAGCTGCGGTACCAGGCAGTGCATGGCCACGTGATTGATCACGGCTCCACCCGAGGGAATGGAGTCGATGAGGTCACGACCGGTCCTGCGGGACCGGCTGAAGACGTAGAGCGCCAGCGGCTTGGGCCCGGCGTTGACGAACTGCACTGCCGCATTGAGTGATTCGACCGTGATGATCGGCAGGATCGGCCCGAAGATCTCCTCGGTCATCACGGCATCGGTGGGCGCAGGATTGACGATGACCGTCGGATCGATCATCCGGGATGCGGCGTCATGGCCACCCCCGAGGACGACCTGGCCCGACGTGGAGTCGATCAACGACACCAGCCGTTCGAATTGGCGTGCATTCACAATCGGCAGACCGGAGTGCTGCTCTGCCGAACGGAACGTGCGCACAGCGTCCACGATCTTCGACGTCAGCTCGGCGCTGATCGACTGATCGGCCAGGACGTAATCCGGCGCGATACAGGTCTGGCCGGAGTTCAGTAACTTGACCCACGCGATGCGCCGCGCAGCCACGTCCACATCGGCATCTGCAGCGACGATCACGGGACTCTTGCCGCCGAGTTCGAGGGTCACCGGTGTCAGTGTTGGTGCGGCGGCGGCCATGATCTTGCGCCCGATATCGGTTCCGCCGGTGAACAGCGCGTGGTCGAACCCAGCGGCCAGAAGACGCTGAGTGGTCGCCGCGTCGCCCTCAACGACCCGTATAGCGTCGGCGTCCAGGTATTGCGGAACGAGTCGTGCCAGCAGAGCCGAGGTGGCCGGGGCCAGCTCGGAGGGCTTGATCACCGCACAGTTGCCCGCCGCGACGGCGGCGACCAGTGGAGCCAGACTGAGGTAGAACGGGTAGTTCCACGGGCCGATGATCAAGACGACACCGAGCGGGTCGTATTGCACCCAGCCACTGCCGGGCAGCTGTGCCAGCGGCAGGCCGGTTCGGCGGCGGCGGACCCACTTCTTGAGGTGCTTTCGGGCGAATGCCGCCTCCCCGGCGGTGGACGCGATATCGCCGAGCCAGCCCTCGAACGCCGTGCGGCCCAGATCTTCGCCGAGGGCTGCCGCGATGGCCGGCTCCTGCTCGGTGCACATCCGCTCGATCGCGGCGAGCTGGTCGAGCCGCCAACTCAGCGGCTTCGTCCGGCCGGCGGCGAACACCGCCCGCAGCGCCACGAGCTCCGAGCCGTGGTCGGTACCGGCCAGCCGGGAATCGGGAACGTCAATCGTCATCGCGCAGATCAGATTTCGGGGGCAGGCACGACACCAGAGGCCACCGCACCGCTGATACCGCCATCCACGGCCAGCGCTTGGCCGTTGATCCAGCGCGCATCATCGGAGGCGAGGAACACCACCACCGAGGCGATGTCGTCCGGATCGGCGTGCCGCCCCAGCAGTTCCTTGAGTCCATCAAGGGTGTCCTTGCCCATCGACTCCTCGAAATCGACGAGGATCGGGGTCTCGACCGGACCCGGGAGCACGGCGTTGATCCGAAATCCCATCTGCGCCAGGGCCAGGCCCATCGACAACGCATACACCGTGCTGACTTCCTTGGAGAAGTTGTAGGCATTGCCCTGCTGGGGGTTGGCCTTGAACCACGCCGCGCCCTCCTCGAAGGTGTCGGTGGCCAGCAACTCGCGGATCGCCGGCAAGCGTTCGGGCCAGCCGAATCCGGCCGTCGAGGACACCACAGTCACCGACCCGCCGGGTGTCAGCCGCTCGAAGAACGCTTCGGTGAGGTGCCGCACGGCGAGCGCATTGACGGCGAAGACGAGCTCACCTGCAGCGGTGCCCGGGATTCCGGCGACGTTCATCAGTCCGTCGTACTCGCCGGTCAGCTGTTCGAGCGCGGCGTCGATGCTGGCCGGATTCGCCAGATCGACCTCGATGTGGTTGTGTACGGACGCCTTCGGGACGTTGCGGTCCAAGCTCGTCACCTCGGCGCCGCGCGCCAGCAGTTGCTCGGCGACGGCGTGGCCGATCCCGGAGGCGGCCCCGGTCACGACGTAGCGTCGTCCGGAAAAGTCAGCCATGTGGGTTCTCTCCTAGTCGAGGGTGTAGGGCAGCGATTTCACTGCGGTGATGAAGTTTCCGGTCAGGTATTCCGGTTGGCCGACCCGCAGATTCGGTGCACGCACGATCAGCTCGCGGAAGATCGACTCCAGTTGCATCTTCGCCATGAAGGCACCCATGCAGTAGTGGGGCCCGCCGCCGCCATATCCGACGTGGGGGTTGGGTGCCCGGGTGATGTCGAACTCGTGCGGGTTGGCGAACACCCGCTCGTCACGGTTGGCCGAGGAGTAGACCATCGTCACCCAGTCGCCTTTGCGGATGTGCTGTCCGTGCAGTTCGGTGTCCTGGGTCGCGGTGCGCCGAAATGTCATGACCGGCGTCGTCCACCGGACGAACTCCTCGATCGCAACCTTGATGTGCCCGTCGAAGTCCTTCTGCAGCAGCGCCTTCTGCTCGGGGAAGCGATCCAACGCGATCGTGGTGAATGTGGTCGTGGTCTTGGTGGTGTCGTTGCCGGCCACCGACAGCAGCACGAAGTACGGGCCGAGCTCGTCGTCGGTGAGCTGTCTGCCGTCCACCTCGGCCTGGACCAGCAACGTCATCAGGTCGTTCTCGGGCTTTTCCCGGCGCGCCTGGGCCAGGCCCATGCCGATCTCGAGCAGCCCGACCATCGAATCGGTGAGCACCTCGGCCGGTTCGCGTCCCGCCGCGACCTCGGGGTCGGCCCAGGCGACCATGCCCTCGGCCAGCCGCGCCGCTTCGTCGCGCTGCTCGTCGGGCAGGCCGAGCATGTCGTAGATGGTCCACATCGGCAGCCGCTTGGAGACCTGCTCGACGAAGTCACCCTCTGTGGTCGCGAGCAGATCGTCGACGATCGAGCGGGCCTGGTTGTCGATCTGATCTTTGATCTTGGCCACCTGGCGCGGGGTGAACACGGAGCTGACCAGCCTGCGCAGGCTTGAGTGCTTCGCTCCGTCCATGCCGAGGAAAGACTGAATGGCGTCCAGCATCTCCTCGGGGACCGCTTCGAAGGTGATGCCCTGCCCGGAGCAGAAGATCTCGGGATTCTTGCTGACGTAGCTGACGTCCTCGTGCCGGGTGACCACCCAGACACCGTCGATCTCCGGCTCCATCATCGAGCCCTCGATCGGGCGGTGCCAGCTGACCGGACGTTCGTCGCGCAGCACCTTGAACGCTTTCTCCCGTTCGTCGAAGCTCTGCGCCCAGAATTCCAGTGACGAGATGCTCACCGGGTCGAATGGTGGGCGTTCGGTGTGCGTCGACGGTGCGGTGTCGGGCTGGACGCTCATGCTGATGCCTCCACGTAGCGGGCTTTCAAAATCCGTTTCACGAGTTTTCCTGTCTCCGAGCGCGGCAATTGATCGACGAAGTCGACTGAGCGAGGTGCCTTGAAGTGCGCGAGGCGATCTCGCACGTAGCCGATGATGTCGGCGGCGAGCTCGTCGGACGGGCTGATCCCGTCCCGTAGTTGTACGACGGCTTTGACCTGTTCGCCCATCTCGGCGTCAGGAACACCGATGACCGCGGCATCAAATATCTTGGGATGCAATGCCAGAACGTTCTCGACCTCTTGCGGATAGATGTTGACTCCGCCGGAGATGATCATGAAGGACTTGCGGTCGGTCAGGAAGAGATAGCCATCCTCGTCGAGATAGCCCATGTCTCCCACCGAGGCCCAGTTCTGGTGGGCCGGATGCCGCGATGCTGCGGTCTTCTGCGCATCGTTGTGATAGCTGAACGCGGGCTGATCACGCTCGAAGTAGACCAGCCCGACCTCTCCGGCGGGCAGTTCGTGGCCATCGTCATCGCAGATGTGCACCACTCCGAGCACCGCCCTGCCCACCGACCCCCGCTTCGTCGCCCATTCGGTGCTCGACATGACGGTGGTTCCGTGGCTCTCGGTGGCCCCGTAGTACTCCGTGAAAATCGACCCCCACCAAGCGATCATCGCGTCCTTGACCTCCGGCGGGCAGGGCGCGCCGGCGTGGACGGCGAGTCGCAGCGAGGAAGTGTCGTACTGTGCCCGCTGCTCTTGCGGCAGCTGAAGGAGGCGAACGAACATTGTGGGCACCATCTGGGTGACGGTGACCCGGTAGCGCTCGATGGCCGCCAGCGCCGCAGCGGGGTCGAACTTCTCCATCATGACCACGGTGCCGCCGATGGCATGAATCGCGGCTGACCACTTCAGTGGCGCCGCATGGTAGATCGGCGCCGGTGAGAGGTAGACGTCGCCGTTCGTTACTGCGAAAACCTGCTGGAGCATCACGGCGATCAGGTCCGCGCCGGGCTCGTCGACGGAAACGGCGGGCAGGGCCAGTTTGATCCCCTTGGGATAGCCGGTGGTGCCCGACGAGTAGAGCATCTCCGCCCCGCGGGGTTGATCGATGAGTCCGCCACCACCGAGGGAATCACGCAGCTCCCGGTAGTCGGCGAAACCCTCGATCGCCCCGCCGAATGCGTAGCGCCGGTCGAGATCCGGGACATCAGCCGCGACACCAGCGGCCAGCTCGTTCAACGCGGCCGAGGCGAACAGGACCCGTGCCCCGCTGTCGGTCAGGATGTGCGCGACTTCTGAGGACGCGAGATGACGATTGACAGGGGTGAAGTAGAGACCCGAACGCAATGCTGCCCAATAGATCTCGAAGAACTCGGCAGTGTTGTCACTGAGCGCCGCAATCACGTTGCCGGGCCGCAGGCCCAGCTCCCGCAATGCTGATGCCAGCCGTGCCGAGCGTTCGTCGAGCTCGCGGTAGCTCAGCACCCGGCCGGTACCGGCCATGATCACTGCCGGCCGGTCGGGAGCGCTGGCGGCGTGGACTCCGGGGAACATCGCGCTAGACGATCAGGTCGGCGCGGCCGTCGTTCTGGAGCCGGGCGATATAGGAGGGATAGAGCTTCTTACCCAGGGGCGCGAGCTTGAGCAGACTTGCGACGTTGCCCTCCACGGTGATCTTCTTCTTGGCCATAGCCAGGGGCAGGTTGACCTTGCCTTGCCAGTAGGCGTTACCGGTATCGGCGGTCATGAACATCGTCGCTGTCGGCGCGGGTCCCCCTGCCACCCCCTCGCGGACCGACTTGTTGGCCATATCGATCACGACGACGGCCGCAGGGTCGGTGAAGTCGAACGCGACCACCAACCCGGTCGCCACGAGCTTCGGGCCGATCTCAGGGTCGACGAACGCAGTCTCGAAGATGCCGCCGATGTATTTGGCGACCTCGGCAGAGTCGGTGAACCCCATCGTTCTCCTTAATTTATTCTTGATTCAAAACTGTGATTGCGAGCATACCTCTTCTGCCGCTCGCGGTACACGCATAGTGCCGATCAAGGACGACGGTTATGCCGGCAGCGGACCGAACAGCCGCCCTAGGCCGGTAACTCGCTGCCGCCACCCACCGACAGTTCGCACTCGAGCCGACGTAGCGCACGAAATGCGTAGGGCGTGAGCACCGCGATGAGCACGAAGAACATCACGAACACAGCCCAGAAGTTGAGCAGCCCATGCCATGCGAAGGGCCCGGTTCGCAGGAAGGGCACCATGCTCAGGGGAACGTAGACCGCAGCGGTCAGGAAGCACACGTATCCGACCCACCGCGGGAACAGCGGCTCCGCACGACGATCCCCGAGGATCGCGAGGCCCACAGCCACGCTCTGAAGTAGCGAGAACATGAAGGTCAGATCGAAGAAGAGCCAGCCGAAGTCGTACAGCGTCTGCACGGTCTCCGGTGAACGGCCCTCCGACCGGAACGTTGCAGTCTGCCAGACGACGGCAGGAACAGCGGTCACCAGGGCCGTCATCAAGCCGCCGACCAGTTCGATCAACGACAGGGGCCCCAGCGGCCCTTCCATGCGGCTGATGATCTTCGACAACGCCACACTCCAGGTGTAGTAGCAGGGTGCGCCGACGACCATGAGGACCATGCCGATTCGGATTGCGGTGCCGTGGGTTTGGAAGTACTGAGTGATACTCGCAGCGTCGAGGTCCTCCCCCGGGGGTGGCCAGAATCCGGCGAAGCCCGCGAATCCCACCAGGCCGAAGCCGACATACAGGCACACCGACCACAGCGCGGCCCGCAGCAGCGTGAAATCGGTTTTCGCCTGCATCTGCTGTTGCGCTGGCTGCGCGGTTGTGGTCATGAGACGCTCCTGTTTGTCGCCTCTTCGGAAGTCGGCGTGGTCTCCAGATCCGCTGACCGCAGCACCACGCCCATCACGATGAGGAATGCGGCATAGGCGAACAGCGCCAGCCAGAACACGAAAACGCCCCGCCACGAGAACGGTCCGGCGTGGAAGAAGAACGCCAGCACGTCCGGGACGAACGCCGCGGCCACCCAGAAGTTGAAGTAGCCGACCCACCGTGGCAGCACCGAGCGCTTATCTCCCAAAATCGCGGTACCGATCGCGACATTCTGAATCATGAACGGCGCGATCGGCGTAAGGAAAAGCAACCAGGCTATGTCGTTGAGGGTGACCGTCAGTTCGGGATTGCGATCAGGCCGGAACGCAATGACGGCCATCAACAGCATCGGAACCAACAGCAGGACACCGGTGGCGGCACCGGTGACGACCTGGACCAGCGTCAGCAGCGGTGTGCGACCCTCGATGCGCAGCATCGCCAGTGCTATCAACGCAATAAGGGGAAACACCAGACAGATGCCGAGTTGCGCGATCACCAGGCCGATCAGCACCCGGGTGTCATGGCCGTAGAAGTCCACGACCTCCTGTGTGGTGCTCGACGATCCCAGCGGCAGGGGCAGAACGCCGGCGATGAGCCATCCGATCAGGGTCACCACGACGGTGGCCGGCCCCGACCAGGCACATAACCTCTTCAGCGTCGCCGACACGGTCAATTCCGCACTGACGGGCGATAACTGGCGACGATCTTGTCCGCGACGAGCTTGGCGGTCTCCGCACAGGCGGTCGTCCCGCCATTGGCATACTCCTTGACCGCGTCGCCGACGTTCCACAGCCCCTCGATCGGGGTTTCGTGGGGCAGATCGAACCCGGCGACCGCGCGCTGCGGCGGCCAGCCGTCCCGCGTGACGGCAATGTTGAGAATCCTTGCACGAGTGTCGAAGTCCTCGATGGTGTCACGGAGGTCGTCGAGCAACAGCTGGGTCTCGGCCGCCTCGTCGAAGTCTCCGATGGAGGGCTGCGGAACCGAGGTCCCCACGTAGAGATGCCAGCCCGGCGGGGCCATCTCGGGACAGAGGTCGGTGAAGTTCGCGATGTAGGCCAACCGGCGCGACTTCGCGAAACTCAGCATGCCGGGGGCGGCGATCAGCGGCTCGGTGCTGGCGAAGTTTACCGAGATCATCGCCGTCGGCCGGTCACCGCGCTCGACCAGGTCGCGGTACTCGGCGGGTACCGCGTCCGCGCCGAGCAGCGTCAGGGTCGCCGCGGGCCCGACGTCGCTGATCACGATCGGTGCGTGCACGGTGACCGGCACGCCGTCGCGAACGGCCTCGATGCCGCCCACGACCCCGTCCGCCGAGACGATGCCCGTCACCGGTGTCGACAACCACACCTGTCCGCCGTCGCGTTCGACTGCGGCGGCCAGCCCCTTCCATATGCCGATGGTTCCCTCAGGATGGAAGCCGAATCGTTTGAATGCGCTCTTGCGGGTGAAGTACGTCAGGAACACCCGAGCGGGCAGGTCTTCGGAGCCGACCGCGAAGATCGACGCACACATATTGCGGAAGATGCCGTGCACGCCTTCGTTCTTGGTGTACTTCGCGACCCATTGCGCGGTGGATATCTCGTCTTCGGGCAAGCCCGAGTCGCTGCGGGCAGCGCCGATTCCCTTCACCAGTTTGGCGCCCTGCCGGGTCAGCTTGCCCAACAACAGACCCCAGCCACCGCCGGTGACGTCGACGTCCTTCCCTCCGATGCGATACAGCAGCGGCGGTTTGGGCTCCCGGATGTCGAACGGCGCGTCCACTTCCTCGCATGTCTGCTGGGTGATGCCGCCGACCTCGATCACGATCGCACCGTTGTTGACCTTGAAGCCGTCGATGTCGTCGGTGGAGGCCCGTCCGCCGACCTTGTCCAAGCGCTCCACCACCAATGTGCGAAAGCCACTGTGCGCCAGCCGTGCCGCGGCAAAAAGCCCGCCCGCACCGGCGCCGATCACGATTACGTCGAATTCCTGCTCGGTTGTTGTCATGGATATCTCTCCTGTCGGGGCGTCAGTAGGAACGGGGTAGACCCAGTGAGGTCTGGGCGACGAAGTTGAGCACCATCTCGCGGCTGACCGGTGCCGTCCGCATCAGCCGCGTGACGAACCACAGCTCGGAAAGTCCGTATTCATGGGACAACCCGTTGCCGCCGTGTGTCTGGATGGCTTGGTCAAGGGCTGCCAGCGCGGCTTCCGATGCGGCGAACTTCGCCATGTTGGCAGCCTCGCCGGCCGACTCACCGGCGTCGAACAACTCCGCGCTGCGCATGGTGGCCAGCCGGCCGACTTCGACGTTGATATGGCATTCCGCCAGCGGATGGGCGACGCCCTGGTGCGTGCCGATCGGCGTCGACCACACGGTGCGCTCATTGGCATACAGCGCGGCCTTGTCGACGGCATAGCGGCCGATGCCACCGCACAAGGCGCCCACCAGAATTCGCTCCGGGTTCAGCCCGTCGAACACCTGTCGCAGCCCGTTGCCCACGCTGCCGATCAGGGCGTCATCACCGACTTCGACGTCATCGAGGAATAGGGTGAACTGCTGGTCGGGCGAGACAATCGATGTGTCGATCTGCTGGAAACTGAGCCCTGGCGCGTCGGTCGGCACGACGAACAGCGACAGCCGGGGCTTCTCCGGCGTCGACTCGTCGGCATCGCGCGTGACCAGCAGGATGGCGTCGGCCTGATCGACCGCCGAGATGTAGTACTTCGCACCGGAGATCGACCAGCCCGAATTGGTGCGCCGTGCGGTGGTTTTGACGTTGTGACTGTTGGAGCCGGCATCAGGTTCGGTGAGCCCGAAGGCCATCTTCTGCGAACCGTCGGCGATCGCCGACAGCCAGCGACGCTTCATCTCCTCAGATCCATGGTGAGCCAGGATGCTTCCGCAGATGGCGGGCGAGATCACCCAGATCAACAGGGGCATGCCGTGCGCGGCGAGCTCCTCGACCACGACGACGGCCTCGGCCATTCCCCCTCCCCCGCCGCCGTATTCCTCGGGCAGGTGCACGCCCAGCAGGCCGGCCGCACCGAGGTCTTTCCAGAGTTCCTCGATGCCGCCACCACTGCGGGCGCGGTCGAGGAAATATTGCGGGCCATAACGATCGGCGATGGCGGCGACAGTCGCCCGAATGGCACTGTGTTCGGCGGAATCGTGGATCAGTCCTGACATTTGGCTACCTTCCGGTGTATCCAGGGGTGGTCCTGGCGGCGAACGCGGCGATGGCTGCGGCCGCGTCACGGCTGTCGCCGGTCAGCCGCAGTCCGTGGGTTTCGGCGACGAGTTGTGCGGGCAGGTCGCGATGCCACGAGTCGCGCAACAACCGGCGCATGGTGGCGAATGCCGTCGTCGGGCCTTGCGCCAGCTCGTGGGCCAGGTCGGTGGCTCGCCGGCGCAGCTCGTCGCCGGGGACGATCTCGTTGATCAAGCCCCAGTCCAGCGCCTCCTCGGCGCTGATCGGGGTGTTGCGCAAGTAGGCGGCTGCGGCCCGGCGAGCGCCGATGAGCCGGGGCAGGTGCCACGTTCCGCCACCGTCGCCCGACACCGCGAGACCCGCGAAGGCGGTGACGAAGCGGGTTCCCTCGGCAGCGACGACGAGATCGGCGGCGTAGACGTAGCCGAGTCCGCCGCCGGCCACCGCCCCGTGTGCGGCGGTGACGATCGGCACGTCGAGCCTGCTGAGAATGGCGAATGCCTCGTGGAAAGGCGTGGTCATCTCGACGAAGAGCTCACCGAAGTGTTCTCGTCCCCCGTCGAGGAAGAAGCCGATATCGCCGCCGATCGTCAAGGCGGGGCCGTCTCCACAGATCAGCACGGACCGTACCGTCGCGTCCGCGGCGATGCGGCGGGCGACGGCCAGCGTGTCTTGGGCAACCCGCAGATTTATGGCGTTGCGTTCGGCGGGCCGGTGCAGACATACCGTGGCCACCCCGCTGTCGACGCCGTAGTCGATCGTCTCCAAGCGCGACGGATCGTCAAGGGCCGCATGCCAGGCCGCGGTGTCGGTGAGCTGGTGCAGCGTCGTGATTCGTCCGTCAGGTGAGAACTCGAAGAGATGGACGAACTCGGCATCGAGCTGGTGGCCGCTGCGCCGGGCGGTTCCGCGGTAGCGCCCGATCACCATGAGGCGGCCGTCACCGAGAATCTGGAAGTCACTGGCGATGGCACGGGCGATGAAGTGCTCACCGATCCGCCACCACAGGTTGGTACGCATCGATTCCGGCCCGATATGCCGCCCGCCCATGCCCAGCGGGAGACCTTCGGCAGCGTGTCCGACGAAGTCGGGATGCAGCAGCTGATCGATCGTCCCGCGGTCACCGGTCGCCAGTGCGTCGTAGAGATTCTGGACCGCCACGACGCGGGCGTCGCGGGATACCTCGGACATGGATGCCCCTTCTTCGGGCGAGTCGAGACGCACATTATTTAATCTGCATTCAACTCGAGGACAGGCAGGTACTCAACGCTCTAGACCGCAGATTAACACAGTTTTCTATCTGCTATTAAATTCTTTCCGCGGATGCGCCGGTGGCGACTGGCTTCAGCGCCCTTCGATGTGTGCGGCAAGGCGGAACTTCTGCACCTTGCCGGTCGCGGTCGCCGGAAGCTCGTCGGCCGCGCAGAACACCACCCTCTTGGGAACCTTGAAACGGGCCAGTCCCGCGCGGCATCGCGCGATGACCTCGTCGGCGGTCAAGACGGCTCCGGGTGCGGGAACCACGACAGCGCAGCCGATTTCCCCCCAATGATCGTCGGCGAGTCCGATTACGAACACCTGGCTGATGTCCTCGAAGGAGCCGAGCAGGTCTTCGATCTCCTTGGGCATGACCAGTTCGCCGCCGCTCTTGTAGAGCTCCTTGCTACGCCCCGTGATGCGCAGGTACCCATCGGACCCCACGCAACCGATGTCACCGGAGTGCAGCCAGCCATCACGAAGCGCTGCGGCGGTGTCCGCGGGCCGGTTCCAGTACCCCAGCATCGTGGTGGGGCCCTGCGAGATGAGTTCCCCCGGCTCCCCCGGCGGTAGCCGTGCTCCGGTCAGCGGATCTGCGGTCTCGTAGCGCACCAGGGAATCGGTTTCACCGACGCCGGCCGCGCCTGCCAACTTGGGCCGGCCTACGGTGTCCGCGCAGCGGGTCAGCGGGTCCTCGGGCAAGGTCAGCGTCATCGCTCCGCCGCACTCGGTCATGCCGTATCCCGTGACGATCTCACTGACGCCGAGTTCATCTCGAATCTGCTGCCACAGCCGGATCGGCGCCGGCGCGGATCCGCACAGGGCGGCACGGAGCGAACCCAGATCGAAATCCCGGCGCGCCGGACTCTCCACCATCGCCAGCGCCATCGTCGGAACACACAGGATGTCGGTCGCGCCGTGCTCGGCAATTCCCGAGAAGTAGCCTTCCGGGCTGAACGCCGACAGCAGGACCACCGCACCTCCGGCGAACATCGCCGACAACAGACCCTCGATGTAGGCGAACATGTGATAGCTGGGTAGCGAGAACAGAATCCGCCGGCCATCCTCGTAGGCCCTGGTGAGCGCGGACGCGTAGGCGTTGCGAAGCACTGCGTCGTGGGAAGTCACGACGCCCTTGGGGAAACCTGTACTACCGGAGGTATAGAGCATGTCGGCCGGGGAACTGGGTGCGATCGGCCGCGACACATGCCTCGAACCGCGGAGGCCGTCCAGGCACGTTACGTGGGGGCGCTCATCGACACCGTCGGTCATGATCACTGAGCGCAGCGACGGGAGCGGGTCGTCGGCGCTGACCGGCCGATCGATGAACCCCGGCCGGTCCCATCCAGCGATGATCGAGTCGAGCATCGACGTGTAGTCGAGGTGGCCGAATCGGCTCATCGTCACAAGGATCCGGCACGCGGAATCGGCCAGTACATGGCGCAACTCATCTTCGCGGTAGAGATAGTTGAACGGAACCGCGATCGCCCCGAGTCGCGCGATGGCGAACTTCACCGTGACGAACTCGGCCCGGTTGGCCATCACCATCCCGACGCGGTCGCCCGGCTCGACACCGAGGCCGGCCAGACCGGACGCCAGCCGGGCGGATTCATCGGCCACCTGCCGGTAGGTCAGCGTCACATCCTCGGTGATCACGAAGGGGCGGTCGGCGAAACGCCGGGCGCAGGCATCAAGCCAGTCGGCCAGGGTCATGGGCAGCCACCGCGGGAACTGCGCCCGTAGGGCCTCCCGCCGCGGGCCGATGCCGGTGCTCACAGCTCGTCGATCCGGCCCTGCAGAATTGCATCGCGCACCGCGAATCGCTGGACCTTGCCGGTCGGTGTGACGGGGAGGTGGGTGGCGACATACCAGTGCGCCGGAACCTCATGCCGGGCCAGCCTGGTGCGCGCGTGGCTGACCAAGTCATCCTTGAGCCCCGCCGCGGCGCTCTCGGTGGTCACCACCGCCGCGACGATCTCCCCGAGACGATCGTCGGGCAACCCGACCACGACGGCATCGAGCACCGAATCGTGCTCGGCAAGGATGCGCTCGATACGCGCGGGGGCGATGTTCTCGCCGCCGCGGATGATGATCTCCTTGAGGCGTCCGGTGATCCTCAGGTAGCCGCGGTCATCCATGGTGCCGAGATCGCCGGTCCGCACGAACCCGTCCGGATCCAGCGCCGCCGCGGTGGCCTCGGGATCGTGCAGGTAACCGACGAACTGTTGGTAGCCGCGTGCGCAGATCTCCCCGACCTCACCGACGCGCGCCACCTGGCCCGTGCCGGGGTCGGTGATCTTGCAATCCACCTGCGGCAAGGGACGGCCCACCGTGTCGTGACGGTCCTCAGGGCTGTCGCCGGGCCGAGTCAGCGTCAGTACCGGTGCCAGCTCGGTCTGCCCGTAGAGGTTGTATACCTGGGCGCCGAACAGGCCGGTCGCCGCGTCGATGAGGCTGCCATCCACGGGCGCTGCCCCACCCATGATCACCGAAAGCTGCGGGGGTTCACGATCGCTGGTTCGCTGATAGTCGACCAACGCCGACAACACGGCAGGAACGTAGAACAGGACGTCGACGGCTTCGTCGCGCAATGCGTCGAGTACCGGGCCGGGTGCGAACTGCTCGACCAGCACGATGGTGCCGGCGGCCCACAACGGGCCGAGGGTGCCGATCACACAACCGGCCGTGTGAAACAAGGGCAGCGGATTCAGACACACCGGGCGATCGGGCCCGCCAACAGCCTCGAGAGTCAGTTTGGCGACGTTGACCAGTGAGTGGTGCTTGAGCACAACGCCTTTGGGCCGTCCCGTGGTGCCTGAGGTGTATTGCAGCATGGCGATCGTGTCAGAGCATGTCGGTGCATCACCGAGGACCCTGTCGGAATCTGCCGACTCGCTGCGCCACGCCGACGTCTCGGACAACGAGATGCAGCGGAGACCGGCGATCCGGGCACCAACCCGAGCGGCCACCTCGGCCATCGCATAGTCGCGATAGCTGTCGGCATGGATCAGCACCGTCGACCCGGAATGCGACACCGCGTAGAACAGGTCGTCCTCAGGCAAGGCCGGGTTGAGCGCGACGAGCACCATGCCGGCCAATGCCGCGCCGTACTGGATGATCGGCCACTCGAGCACATTGGGCGCCCACAGGGCGATGCGGCTACCCCGCTCGGCCAGCCGTGCCAATGCCGTTGCCACCCGGCATGACTCGTCGAGAACCTCGTGATAGGTCAATCTCGCCGATGTCGAAGTGCCATGGCGGACTCCGACGACGGCGACGCGCTGTGGATGGCCGCCTGCGCGGTCGGCCAGCAGTTGGCCCACCGTGAGGTCGACCAGCTCGGTGGAGCGGTCGGCCTCCCAGTACGCGCGCGCAAGGCCCCGGGTCATACCGGGTTCGTGCCCAGCTTCGCCTGGCTCATGTCACTGATCTGCGACCAGCGCTCGGTGAGTTGCTCAAGGGTGGGCGCCGTGGTGAAGGTGACGCCGTCGTTCTGGAACTGGGCGACCCGCTGCACCAGTCCGCCGCCCACGACGAACACCGAACCGGTGTCATGGTTGTGCTCGGACACGAGGTAGCCGACCGCCGGCGCGACGAGGGCGGGATCCAACTTTTCGAGAACCTCCTGCGGCGCGACGTCAGCGGTCATCCGGGTGGCTGCCAGGGGTGCGACGGCGTTGGCCGTGATGTTGTATTTGGCGCCTTCGATCGCAAGGGTGTTGATCAGCCCGACAAGCCCCGCCTTGGCCGCGCCGTAGTTGGCCTGTCCGAAATTCCCGTACAGGCCACTGGTGGACGTGGCGACGACGACCCGGCCGAAGTTCTGCTCCCGCATATGCGGCCAGGCCGCCCGGGTGATGTGATAGCCCCCGTCGAGGTGCACCTGCAACACCGCATCCCAGCTCTCCTGGGTCATTTTGTGGAAAGCACCGTCGCGCAGGATTCCTGCGTTGCTGACCACACCGTGAACGGCGCCGAACTCGGCAAGCGCGGTCTCGACGATCGCGGCGGCCCCGTCGGCGGTGGCCACCGAGGAGTAGTTGGCGACGGCCCGGCCGCCGGCCGCACGGATCTCGTCGACGACCGCGTCGGCCATCGAAGTACCCGATCCCGATCCGTCACGCGAACCGCCCAGATCGTTGACCACGACGAGCGCACCATTGGCGGCGAGGAAGCGCGCGTACTCTCGTCCGAGCCCTCCTCCGGCACCGGTGACGATGACGACCTTGTCCTGTACTCCAGCCATTACCCTCTCCCAACCCTCTCCAGCTTCTCGGTTTTCAAGCGCCGCAACGGCGTTCGCTCGACACGATCGACACGAATGACACGCAACCACCTGGCCGACCGCCGAGATTGTGGGTCAGCGCCGTGTGCGGGTCGGGCAGTTGGCGGTCCCCGGCTTCCCCGCGGAACTGCAGCCATGCTTCGTAGAGCATCCGCAGCCCACTGGCGCCGACCGGGTGCCCGAAGCTCTTCAGCCCACCGTCGGGGTTCACCGGCAACCGTCCGCCCGCGTCGAAGTCACCCCCGAGTACGTCCTTCCACGCCCGCCCTTCGTCCGAGAATCCCAGATCCTCCATCAGGACGATCTCGGTCGGTGTGAAGCAGTCGTGGACCTCGGCCAGCGACAGTTGAGCCGGGGGGTTGTCGATACCGGCCTGGGAATAGGCATCCTTGGCCGAGCGCACGACTTCCGGGAAGGTGGTGAAGTCGTAGCCGGGGTCGGTGGCGCCGCGGGCCGATCCGGCGATCAGGGACAGCGCACTGACATACATTGGGGTGTCGGTGAATTCGTGGGCCCGCTCGGCGGGGACGATGATCGCGCAGGCGGCACCGTCGGCAACACCCGAGCAGTCATAGACACCGAGGCGGCCGGCGACCTTTGGTGCCCGATCGATGGCCTCCTTGGCGACCGCCTTACGGAACTGCGCCTTGGGGTTACGAGACCCGTTGTCATGGTTCTTCCAGGCCACGTGTGTCATTGCGGCACGCATCTCGTCGGGGTGCACACCGAACCGCGCACAGTAGGCGGGATCCAGGAGCGAGAAGGCCGCCGGCGCCGTCATCGACAGCTCGGCCGCCGTCCCGTCTGCCGGCGGGTCCTGACGCAGCAGACCGGAAAAGCCGGAGTCTTTGAGCTTTTCGACACCGACCGCCATGACGATGTCGTAGGCACCCGACGCCACGGCGTAGCACGCGTTGCGGAACGCCTCCGAGCCGGAGGCACACATGTTCTCCACGCGAGTCACCGGCTTGTCGTCGCTACCCAGTGCCCGGCTCAACGTCAGCCCCGACATTCCGGAACTCAGTGTGCCCAGCCAGTACGCATCGATGTCGGCGCCGGTGAGCCCGCCGGCCGACGCCATGCACTCACGATGGGCCTCGAGGATGAGATCCTCGGTGGATGTGTCGAACCGCTCGCCGAAGTGGCTGCAGCCCATAGCGACAACGGCAACCCGCCCGGCGATTCCGTTACTGGACATCGTGGCGCACCGCCTTCCAGAAGTAGTTGTGCACACCGTCCGTGGTGAACAATTTCCGGAACGAGAAGCCGACCCGATCACCGACCTGGAGCGGGCTCGAGCCCACATCGGCCATCTCGACGGTGAAACGTCCGCCACCATCGACGTCGACAACGGCCTGCACCATCGGCGGCGACGGCGAGTAGGCAAGGCGATCGACGGTACTGGTCACCACAGTCGCACCGAGTTCAGCGACGCGAACCATGCTCATCGGTTCTGACGACCCACACGCCCGGCAGACCCTCAGTGGCGGGAGATGGACGAAACCGCAGCTTTCACAACGAGTTCCGATAAGACCGAACTTCCACTCCTGGGTCCGGGCGGACGGTGGCCCCGCTGGCTTGTCAGGTTCTGGGCGCCGGGGCGGCTCGTAGTCCACAAGTCCCCGCCACGACAGATACTTCATGTAGTCGGCGGGGATGCCATCGGCCCGCTGGACTGCAACGGAGCGCTGCTGGCGGCCTCGGTGGATCGCCGATTCGGCGCGCAACACCATTGCGTCACACCCGTCGGTCGCCGACACGACCAGGATGGTGTCGCCGGGATCGGCGACGTCGAGCGCATCGCACAGCGCGATGGCGGCGTCAGCGGCGCCGCTGTGGCCGATCGGCGAGGATCGCATCGACTTACGGCCCTTCAGTAAGGCCCCCGCATTCTTGACGATGCCGGAATTGGGGCAGGCGAGAACGACGTGGTCTGCCTCGATCACCCCGGCGGCATCCAATACCTGCTCGGTGGCGGCGCGCACGAGCGCCGAGTAACGCTGGTAGCCGAACCGTTCCTCCCACTGCCGACCGGTGACCTCGGTGGGGATTCGCCAGCGGTCGAGGAACTCGTCGGTCAGTGCGGTCGTCGCGAGAATCTCGGCGATCGGCGGACCGTCCCCGAACAGAAGTGCCGCGGCCCCGTCACCGCCGAGTTTCTCGTCCGCCGAGCCGGGGCGGCCGACGCGGACGTCGGCGCATACCGCGAGTCCGCCGCCGGCGGCCGCCGCCCGGATCGCAGCGAATCCACTACGGCCGGAACCGCACAGGTCCGCCGCGAAAACCTCGGGCGAGAGATCCAGCGCAGCGTGCACGGCCGCGGCGTTGGTCTTGTCGGCGTACGCGGGGCTGGATGTGGCGAAGTAGATCGCCGACGGGGCCACCTGACCACGAAGCGCGTCGACCGCTGCGGCCACCGCCATGGTGGTGGAGTCCTCGTCGTAGCCCGCCACGACGCGGTCCGTCTTGGCCAGGCCGATGTCGGCCCCGGCGAGCCGGAACCGCGGCAGATAGCTCGCATACGCCAGCAATCCCGCCATCACGACACTCCCTCGAAGACGGCGGCCAGGCCCTGTCCGCCACCGATACACATCGTCTCCAGCCCGAATCCACCACCGCGGCGCCGTAATTCGTGCAGCATGGTGGTCATGATCCGTACGCCGGTTGCGGCGATGGGATGACCCAACGATATTCCCGATCCGTTGACGTTGAGCCGGTCTTCGACGTCGTCCAGCTTGACGTCCAACCCGCTCAGAACCGCCAGCACCTGGACGGCGAACGCTTCGTTGATCTCGATCAGGTCCATGTCATCGATGAGGAATCGGGTTTTCGAGAAGAGCTTCTCGACCGCACCCACCGGCCCGATACCCATCCGCGACGGTTCACAGCCCACCGCAGCCCATCCTTCGAGAAATCCGATGGGCTCCAGCCCGAGATCATCGAGGCGGTCCTCGGCGACAACCAGGCACGCCGCCGCCGCATCGTTCTGCTGGCTGGAGTTCCCCGCCGTCACCGTGCCGTCGGGCACTACGGCGCGCAACCGGGCCAGCGTCTCGATGGTGGTGTCCGGGCGCACACCCTCGTCACTGTCGAAGGTGAGCGGGTCGCCACGTCGTTGGGGTACCTCGACGGGCACGATCTCGTTGTCGAACGCGCCGGCACGCTGCGCCGCGGCGGCGCGTCGGTGGCTGCGGACAGCGAACTCGTCGGCGGATTGGCGTCTGATGCCGTAGTCGCGCGCCAGATTCTCGGCGGTCTCGATCATTCCGCTGATCGGCCCGAATCGCCAACTCGGCTGTGACATTTCGCGGCCCCGGTCCAGCCGGTCGTAGAGGACCTGATTGCCCGACCTCGAACCCCATCGTGCCGTTGTGCTGTAGTGCTCGATGTTGCTCATCGATTCGGCTCCGCCCGCGATCACTACATCGGCGGCACCGGTCTGCACCGTCATCGCGGCGGTGATCACCGCTTGCAGTCCTCCACCGCAGCGCCGGTCGATCTGCAGCCCCGGCACGGTGATCGGCAGGCCTGCGTGCAGTGCCACCCACCGGCCGATGCAGGGCGCCTCGGAGTTGGCGTAGGACTGTGCGAATACGACGTCCTCGATGAGCGAGGGATCAACACCGCTGGCCGCCACGACAGCCCGCGTCACCGCGGCAGCGAGATCCTCGGCTCTGCTCGGCCGCAGCGATCCGCCGAAGGTGCCGACTGCCGTGCGCAGCGGGGCGACAATTGCGGCACGTCTCACGCCTCACCCCTCCACCGACTGGCAGACGGGTCGAGCAGCGCCGTCAAACGTTCCTCGGGCAGCCAGATGAGGGTCTCCAGTTCCAGCGCATCCAGAAAGCGGATCCGTCCTGTGTGGAGATCCTCCAGCCGCAGGCGAGGTCCGTTCGCGTCGAGGTCCACCCGTATCGAGACCTTGGCGAACTCGCTGAAGACGACGTGCGAAGTGCTCGGCAACTCCATTGCCCCGCTCACATCAGGAAACCGATGGTGGGCAGGGGCTTGTCATTGTCGACCAGGATCACCTTCTTGTAGGACAGGCGTAGACCGGCTGCGGTGTCCCGGACCCGGTAGATGATGCGCCCGCCCCACAGGTGTGTGCCCCGCGCGCGCGACTCGACCATCAGGAAGTTGGCGCCCACTTCGATGTCCACTCCCCCGAGGGGATTTGGCCGGCCGCAGAGGAACTCGATGTTGGACAACAGCCTTCGCATGTTCGAGGGGGGCGCCTGGGCATACCGCCTGCCGGTTCGAATCTGACTCAGCCGGGTGCCGATGCGGCTGCGGTTGTCATAGATGATCGACATCTCCCTGGCCGGATCCGTCTCGGATCCGTTGGCCGGAACCCAGTACAGAGCGTCGTCGGTCCACAACGCCTCCCAGGCGTCGTAGTCGTTCTCGTCGGCGTGCCGGGCTTCCCGGTACAGGAACTGCTCGACGCGATCCTTGTCCAGTGCGTCTGGCAACGGCAGGGCGTCATACACGGCGGTGCTCATGGTCAGTCCTGTTCCATCAAGCTCTTGTAGTGCGACCAGAAGGCCCGCATACCCGTCTCGTCGGTGTTGGTTCCGACGGTGAAACCGTCCTGGTCCACCTGCTCACGGTTGAGCCCCCGCCGGACGTCGAGCCACTCCGGGTCCAACGCCTGCAGACCTTGCTGATTGCGCTCGTACATCTCGGTGTCGTCGGCCAGCAGCATGCCTGCTGGTCCGACCGATGCCAGGCACTGCGACACCATTCGCTTGTTGAGGTCCGGCGCCCCGCCGAACTGCACGGCAGTCGAGTACTGGACGCACTGCTGTACCGAGACGGGTTGCAGGTTGAAAACCTGGATCTCGGCAATGAACAGATTCGGGAAGATCATCACGTGCGGAGCTCCCTCGATGAGGATCTGCTCGGCACGTTCTCCGTACCGGCTCCGCATCGCCGCAACGTAATCGGGTACGCGCGATTCGGTGGTACCGAACCAGCGCATCGGCGTGGCGAACTTGCGGAACTCCGGCCGCAGATCATTCTCGCTGTGGCCGTTCCCCAAATCGCGGGTGACCGCGCTGGAGGCGTCGCTGTAGAGCGGCCCGATCGGTGAGTTCGTGACACCGAGGATCGCACCGTGGACGAACTGCGGGTGGTAGCCGTCGGTTTCGTTCTCCACCACGAGTTTCCAGTTCGCTTCGGTCTGATGCTGGAGCCAGCCGGCATCGAGGCGAACCTCACCTTCGGGCGATAGCCGGCAGAGTCGGTCGATCTCCCCTGCTGCCGCTCCGAGGTGCTCGCGCAAGGTGGGACCGTCGTGGGCGAAGCTGCCGAAGACGAACCCTCCGTAGGAGTCCACGCGGGGAACTCGAGCCATCGGCATGTCCATCTGCCGTTGCCCGTAGCCCTTGAAGAACGGGAACCCGATCAGGTCACCGGTGTTGCGGAACGTCCAGCCGTGGAACGGGCAGCGGAACGTGCTCGAGTTCCCTTTGGCCGCATCGCAGACTTGATTGCCCCGGTGACTGCAGCGATTCAGCAGTAGGTGGATCTGCCCGTCCCGATCACGTGTCATCACGACGTCCTGCAGCCCGAGCTTCTTGCGCACGTAGTCGTTGGGCCTGGCAACCTCGCTCTCGTGGCCGACGAACACCCAGCTGCGGTACCAGATCTTGCGCAGCTCCTCAGCGAACACGGTCGGCTCGGTATACAGCGACCCGTGCACCCTGTCTCTCTGGATCAGCGCGTCGTAGCGGCTGCCGGCATCGGTTACCGGATCGACCACAGAAGTCATCGTTGCTCTCCTTCTCGGGTTCCGAACACCGGGGTTCGCTTGGCGGCGAACGCGGCGACAGCTTCGGCGAAGTCCTCGCTGTCGAAGAGATTCGCCTGCTCGTGGGCCTCTCGGTCGAGCAGGTCCAGCGGGTGCAGGGTGGGTGCGACAGCGAGCATGGACTTGATCACGCCGAGTGCTCGGGCCGGTCGTCGAGCCAGGGTGGCCGCGTCGGCAAGCGCGACCGCCATGGCGCAGCCCGGCTCGCAGACGACGTCGACCAGTCCCCACTCCAGCGCCTGGTCGGTGCTGACCGGCGTCGGCATCATGAGCAGCCGCCGAGTTCGCGCCACTCCGATACGTGCCGGCAGCGAGACATAGGTACCCATGTCTCCGGCCAAGCCGACGTTGGTGAAGGTGGGAGACAGCCGAGCGTCGCGGGCCGCGACGACCCGGTCACACGCGGCGGCCAATGCCAGTCCTGCACCGAAGGCAGGTCCCTCGACCGCGGCGACAACAGGCTTCGGGGTAGTCCAGATCGCCCGGATCACCCGCTGCGCCATGTTGATTCGGTCCAGCGCCTGCGGTGCCGGCATGCGTGCCATGGTGGCGATGTCGCCCCCGGAGCAGAACGCCCCGCCGGCGCCGGTGATGACGATCGCGCGCACCGTCGGATCCGCGTCGGCGGCCTCGAGGGCTTCGGCCAACTCCACGCGTAGCGGCAGGTCGATGGCATTGCGGACCTCGGGACGGTTGAGCGTGATGGCACGCACCGCGCCGAGATCGTCGACCAGAATCGTCATCGGCTTCCGAACCTCGGCGGGCGGCGCTCGATGACCGCACGCAGACCCTCGATGGCATCAGCGGTCCCGGACAGCTCGGAGACTGTACGCGCCTCCTCAGCCAGCCGCTGTTCCACCGATTGGCCCACCCCGCTCCAGACCAGTCGTTTGGTAGCCGAAAGCGCCTGCGCGGGAAGGCTCGCGAGTTCGCCGGCAATGTGTTCTGTTCGTGCAGAAAGACTGTCATCGTCGACGACCTCGGTCACCAGCCCGATCGCCTCGGCTTCATCGGCACTCAAGGTCGGATTGGTCAGCAGGATCCGCAGCGCCTGCCGCAATCCGACAAGCTGTGTCAACGTCACTGACGAGCCACCGTCAGGTGCCATACCGACGCGCACGGCACCGGAGAAGAACTTCGCCGACCGCGCAGCGACCACGATGTCGGAACTGCAGACCAGGCCAAGTCCGCCCCCGCCTGCAGCGAAACCTTGTACGGCTGTGATCACCGGAGCGCGCAGTTGGATGAGCGCAGCCGTCGCCAGTTGCAACCAGGCCGTGGCCTCGCGCAGATAGTCCGGCAGATCAGCGCCTTTGGATTCGAAGGTCTTGACGTCGCCGCCGGCGCAGAAGTTGCGCCCCTCCCCCGTCAGCACGACGACGCGCACCGAAGGATCAGCGTGACAGGACAGGATTGCTTCGTGTAGCGCCTTGAGAAGTTCCACGTTGAGGCCGTTTGACGCCTCCGGTCGGTTCAACCGGAGTCGGGCGATGCCGTCGTCGATGTCCAAGGTCACCGGGGCCTCGACAGAAGTCTTCACGTACGTACCTCTCTGTTCTGGAACGCGGCGACACCACTGGTTCCGGCTTGCCCTGCGATGTGATCGACCACGGCCGCCAGCTCGGCATCCAGGGCCGCCGACAGCGGCCCGTCGAGTCCGCAACGCACGAGTCGTGTGATCGTGGTGACGGCCTCGCGGCTGCGCGCGGCGAGACGCTCGACGAATGTCAGGACGCCGTCGTCGAATTCCGTGGGCGCAAAGGCGCGATAGGCCAAGCCCAGTCGCACCGCGTCGAGACCGGAGATCCGATCACCGGACAACAACAAACCCAGCGCCTGCTGGCGTCCGACCAGGCGGGGCAACCGTGCCGTGCTCCCGCCACCAGGGATCATCCCGAAGTTGATGTGATTGTCGGCGATGCGGGCGTCGTCGCTGACCACCACGATGTCGGCGGCCTGCATGAGCTCGAATCCGCCCGCGGCGGCCACCCCCTCTACGGCGGCGATCACCGGGACCTCGACGCCCGCGATGGCGTCACAGCCCTCGCGGAAGGACACGAACAGCTCGGTCAGCGCTGCGGGACCCTCGGCGCGAAGTCGTTGCACCTCTTCGAAGTCGCCGCCGGCGCAGAAGTTTCCGCCGCTGCCCCGAATCACGATCACGTTCACCTCTGGATCCGAGCCGAGGGACTCGATGGCGTCCCGCAGTGCGCGTGCCAGATCGACGGTGATGGCGTTCATCCGATCCGGTCGGTTCAGGGTGATCGACCCGACGTGACCATCGAGCGACGTCGTGACGCTCATCTGGGTCTCCTCAACAGCCGGATATGGACAAATCTAATCAGAATTTCTAATCTAGGTTAAACCAACTTCGGGGGTGTCCTCAAGTGCGCCCCTACCGGGAAGGGTCATCGTGGATCTGGGACTGGCCAACGCCCGTGTGGTGATCACCGGCGGCGCGTCGAACATCGGGCGGGGCATCGTGCACCAATTCGCCGCCGAGGGCGCACGAATCGTGTTGAACGACATCGACGAGCCGCAGGCCGAGAAGGTGAAAGCCGAGGCGCTGGTGGCCGGCGCTGCGGCGGTCGAACTCGCGATCGCCGATCTGACGACGCCTGATGGCGGCGAGATCGCCGTCGGCACCGCGGTCGACCGCTGGGGCGGTGTCGATGTGCTGGTCAACAACGCCGGGTGGAGTGTGCCGGGTTTCATCGCGACCGATACCGACCGCGACAAGTGGCAGCGCACCATCGAGATCAACTTCTTCTCGGCGATCGCCGCGACGCAGGCTGCGATCGGACCGATGAAGGAGGGTGGCGGTGGCTCGATCGTGTTCATCGCCAGCGACGCGGCCTTCGGGCAGATCCGCCAAGGGGTCTACGGTGCATCGAAGGCGGCGATGGTGGCGTTGGCCCGCACCACCGCCCGCGAGCACGGCCGGCACGGCATCCGATCCAATATCGTCTGCCCTGGCCTGGTCATCCCGGAGAGTGCCGATGCGGTCGGGGCGGCCAGCCTGTGGTCAGTCGGCCAGGATGAGGTGTTCAACCCCAAGCAGATCGAGTTCATGCTCAAGGACACCCCTACGCGCGAGCTGACGACTGCCCACGATGTCGGCAACGCGGTGTTGTTCTTCGCCTCTCCGGTTGCCGCGAGGCAGGTGACCGGACAGCTGATCTCGGTCAGCGGCGGCTACACGATGCCCTGATCGACCGATCTCGGTACGACCAGCAGCCTGCCGAGCAGCCCGACAGTGCTGGCGATCCCCCCGACCACCGTCAACGCGGCGAGATGGACGATGGCCATCGGCGGGTTGTCGACCGAATGCCGAACCGACAGGTACAGAATCCCGGAGCCGAACAGCCCCGCCGCGAACGCCATCGGCACCACCGGGATCAGGTAGAGAGAGCCACGGCCACTGAGCTGCGGTGCGAGCCGATAGATCACGATGCCGCTCACCAGCGCCGACATCGCATTGGTGAAACCAAGAAAGATCGGGTAACCGAGGACGACGAACGGCTGACTGTCCTGGTACTCATAGACTTTCAGCACGCTGATGTAGGTCATCTCGGCCGCGACCGCCATCACCACGATGAACGCGTACATCGTCCACACGGTGCGCATCGCCGGGCGGCGCTCGAGGGTTCGGGCGATGAACACGGTGGCGCCGCCGTAGAAGGTCAGGTAGGCCGCAGGCACCCAGATCGGCTGGTGACTGCCGAATGTCGTGTAGAGGTGCCACTGCCCCTCCTCGCGGAACCACAACCCGTACAGGTGGTCGAAGAGTGGCTCCATCAGGCAGGTGAGCGTTCCGCTGATGAGGACGAACGCCGGCCAGACGATCGCTTCCCGTCGGCATAGGCGCGCAACCCAGATGAGCACCATGATCGCCAGACCAAAGGTCAGCATGGTGGCGATCCATTGGCCGATCGGCCAGACCGGGGTATCGATTCCGGTTGTCGTCACGGGTACCATCACGTCCTCCGCTCAGCCGGGCAGCAGATAGCTGGGCAGGTGTGCATGCGACGTCCCGATCAGGCCCAGCCAGTTGAAGGGCAGGTGGTACACGAACACCAGGGTCACCATGCAGAATCCGAGGACGGCGAAGTTCCGCACGTGGGGCCGCAACGACGGACGCCAGCGCTGCGCGCCGAGTTCGATCGGCGACTCTCCCACAGGCCGCTCCTCCGCTTCCATCCGCGCCCACGTGAAGACACACCCGACGAATGCCACCAGGATGGACTCATAGATCGGGAACTGATGCACTTCGCCGGGCCACAACGTCAGCGGTTCATACGTTTTCGCGAAGGCGTAGGCATGGGTGGTCCGGATCACCACATTCTCCACCACGAAATCGAAGATGAATTCGAAAATGAAGATAAAGACAAACAGGCGGAACTTCGACATGGCCGGCCACCGGCGTCGCAGGCGCTTCGCCTCGTGGCACGCCACAATGGCCACCCCGGCGCAGAAGTAGATGTACATCGGCGGTCCCCAGATCAACGACTCCGCATATCGACTCGGCGCCTCCGGATTGTGGAACGGCAGGAACCGAACCCAGACCCCACGATTGACGTTCGCGCTGTTCCAGGCGAACAAGTACTGCTGCACATTCAGGAAGGCATCCGCGACGAAGCAGATGATGCCGCCGATGACGAACTTGCCGTCGAGGCTCAGTGAGCCGGTCTGGCGCAGGGGTTTGACCACGCAGTACCAGACGAACGCCGTCATCACTACGAGGCTGATCGCCTCGAAGATCCGCAGTGCGACCAGTCGCCAGTCCGCCATGACGTCAGGTCCGATCCGGGGTGCCGGCGTGAACTCCTCACCCGAAGTCACCCATCGCACAACGACTTCGATGCAGATCACAAACCACACGGCGCCGATGAGAGCCAGGAACGTTGCCGGACCCTGCCGCCCGAGCGGGGGTGGATCCGGCGCGGCCCGTTTCTCGGCGACCGACCCGGCGTGGCCAGCGGTCAACGACATCTCCTGCACCTCCAGTGGACAAAATAGACGATTTGTAACCAGTTGGGTGATAATGACGCCATGTATGTCAACCTGTCAACCACGGCGTCACCCCCGAACGGCGGGCCGGCATGACGCCGACACCCCGTGCCGCCGCCCGGCGACGCATTGTCGGGGCAGCACGGGAGTTGTTCCGCACCAACGGCGTACGTGCCGTGACGATGGCCGACGTCGCCCGCGAAGCCGGCTACAGCCGACAGATGGTGTACAAGGTCTTCTTCGACCGTCGCGAGTTGGTGCTGGCCGCGACAAT
Organism: Mycobacterium sp. DL592; assembly: GCF_011694515.1. Taxonomy (NCBI): domain Bacteria; kingdom Bacillati; phylum Actinomycetota; class Actinomycetes; order Mycobacteriales; family Mycobacteriaceae; genus Mycobacterium; species Mycobacterium sp. DL592. Next base: position 3,479,775 of record NZ_CP050192.1, read on the forward strand.
CGAGCGGATCGTCGAGATCGCCGATGCCGCCACACCGGGTGCCCAGGTTCCGGACGCGGGCTTCACCGAGTCGTTCGTCGAACTATCGGTCCAGATCATCGAGACGCTGCGCAACGATCCCGAGTTGTCGGCGTTGCTCGGTGACGGCAGTCCGGTCACCCCCCACGAGGCGTTGTGGGAGCCTGAACTGGTCGAGCGCGCCGTGCGGTTCTGGCAGCCCTGGCTGGATTTCGGCCGTACGCGGCACCTGCTTCGAGACGACTTGTCGAATCGGGATCTCGCCGACTGGCTGCACACCGTCTACGCGTCGATCATCCTGCGGCGCAACATCCCCCAAGAGGACGAACGCGCGATGATCGAACGTTTCGTGATGACATCGCTGGCCATGGCCAGCGTCGTGCCCCGCTGACATCGAATTTCACGTTTTGCAGCGCCGCACTCGATCTTTCCCTGCGAAACGTGAAGTTCGACCTGGTCACTAGCCGTAGAGGGTGCCGCTCCACATCGCCACGAGCGGACCGATTGTGGCTTCCTCGTCGGTGAGCTCGGGATCCACCCCCATACCGGCGATGTGCAGCACGCGCTCGGTGCTCCAGAACAGTGTGGCGGCCAGAGTCCGGCTCGGCAGGTCCGAGGTGATCAGCCCCGCCTCCCGCTCCCGGTCGATCTCGGCCGCACCGGCGGCGACGAAGCGCTCGACGATGGCCAGCCACAGGCTGCGCAGCGCAGGCTCGCTGTGCCAGTGTTGATTCGCCGCCTGCAGCACGACTCGGTGCCGATGCCAGGCATGGGTCACCGCTCGGATACTGCGCTCCAGCGCGATCGACGGCGGATCGTCGGGCGAACGCTCCAGAAACGGCTGCACCGTTCCGAAGATGTCCTCCATCGCCACCTCGAGCAGACCGGACAGGACCGAGAATTTCGACGAGAAGTAGAAGTAGAAGGTCGCCCGCGAGACGTTCGCCTCGGTGAGGATCTGCGCCACGCTGATATCAGCGAACGCTTCGCGCTCCATCAGCCGGGTCGTCGCCGCATACAGGGCGTCGACCGCAGGCACCCCATTGGGGTCGACCGAGCGCGGTCGGCGCGTGGCCTCCGTCATTTGCGTCACCTTACCGTCGCCCCGGGCCGCCCCCGGCGCGGGCCCGCATCAAATCTAATCTAATTTCAAATGAGGCATACACAATGTCTAGACACGGTGTTAGTGTGAGCTGGTCCACAGCCGCCAGAGCGCGGCGCGCACCGTTTGCCGCAGGGAAAACCGCACTTCAGCGGCTATGCGGAGACCAGATCGCAAGGAGAGGCCGAATCGATGAGTCCCACATTGAGCCTGAGTTGGCCGCCACTGGTCCAGGGCCAGGGCTGGCCGCCCAACATCCAACCGGCCCCCGGTGACTTCAGTGTCAGCCTGGGCGCGGAGATCGCCTTCTTCCTCATCGCCGGAGCACTGGTTATGGTCCTGGCTCTGCCGTGGGCGATCAGGGCCGCGGTGCGCAGCCGCAACTTCATCCCGTTGATCGTCATGGCCAGTGGCCTGATCTGCAGCCTGCTCGAGCCGATGCTCGACCTGCTCGGCCATCTGCACTGGGCCAACAACCTCATGCCGGCCTTCACCAACTTCGGCATCACCGTTCCCCTCCTCATCCCGCCGTGCTACGTGGCGTTCCTGGGACTGGAGGCCTACTTCTGCTACTTCGTGATCCGCAATGGCGCTCATGCGAGCCATTTCGTGATGCTGCTGGGGATGGGCATCGTCACCGACGCCGTCATGGAAACCGCCGGCATCAACCTCGGCACCTACCTCTACTACGGCGTGCAACCGTTCAGCTTCCTGAACTTCCCGTACTGGTGGGGCTTCATCAACGGTGGTTCGTTCGTCACGATCGGTGCCATCCTCGCCTACGCCGTTCCGAGACTCAAAGGCGCGCAGCAGCTTCTGCTCCTCCTGGTGGCTCCGTTCGGCATGATGGTCGCCTACTTCGGAGTGGGCTTCCCGCACATCCTGATCCACAACTCCACCCTGCCCACGCCGGTGCGCTGGCTGGGCGCGGCCGTCATGATGGCGATGATGGTGGGCTGGATGTTCGTCCTGCATCGCCTTGTCGGCCGGCCCAATTCGCTACCGGCACCCAAGTGGACGTTCTGGCGGGTGTTCGCCTACGGCAAGTTCATCCCGACCCGCAAGGGCCGGCAGGCCCTGTGGCTCAAGATGTGCGACGAGGGCGGCGTCAAGCCCGGCGACGGGATCGCGGTCAACCCCGAGGATCCGACGCAGGCGCTCATCGTCGGCCCGACGATCATCGCCAACGGCACCCAGCAGAACCGTCAGCCGGCGGCCTCGGTCTAACTCACGGCACGTTGGGCCGGTTCCACAATCCGGTCTCGGCCCAACGTGTTCCGTCCGTTAATCTCCTACATCAGATGAGGTTTGTGATGTCCCAAGTTGCCCAGACCCCTCGTGAAGCCGATGTCGTCGTGGTCGGCTCCGGCCACAACGGACTTGTCGCGGCGGCATATCTGGCCAAGGCCGGGCTGAAGGTCCTGGTTGTGGAAGCGGCCGCCACCGCCGGCGGCATGACCTCGACGAACTCGTTCGCGCCGGAGGCCCCGGAGTACACCATCAACGAAGCCTCCATCCAGGCCTCCTTATTCCGCACCACCACGATCAACGACGACCTGGAGCTGTCGACGCGCTACGGGCTGCGTCAAACCGTCATCGACCCGGCGCACTTCCAACTGGCCGCCGACGGCAGCTCACTGGGCCTGTGGCGGGATCCGCGCAAGACCGCAGCCGAACTGGAGTACTTCTCCCGCAAGGATGCCCGCGCCCTCATCGAGCTGTACGAGGTCATCGACGCGGCCGTCGAGATCGGTCTTCCGATGATGCAGACCAATGTCGTCACACCCGACATTTCCGCAATCCTCAAGGCCGCCAAGGGTGTTGCCAAGAACCGACGCCAGCTCAGCGCCATCGGACGGTGGATGGCAAGCTCACAGACCGAAGCGGTCGAGGAGAGCTTCGAGCACGACATGATCCGGGCTCCCCTGCTCACCTCGCTACCGTTCATGCCATTCGACGCTGACCTGTCCGGCTGGTCACTGATCTACCTCGGCGTGCTGTCGAAGTACGGTGTCGCGATGTTCCACGGCGGGACCGGTGCGTTGCCCAAGGCGCTGATCGGGGTGATCAAGGACCACGGTGGCGACATCATCACCAGCTCACCCGTCGAGCAACTCATCATCGAGAACAACCGCTGCGTCGGCGTCAGGGTCCGCGGCGGAGCCGAAATCCGCGCCCGCCGTGGTGTGCTGACCGCCTGCAGCCCGAAGACGACCTTGACGCGGCTGCTCCCCCGGGGCGTCCTGGAGCACAAGAAGCAGGTGGCAGCCGATCACATTCCGACCCGCAAACGCGGTATCGCCGACGCGAAAGTCAATGTCGCACTGTCGGGCCGGGTAGACATGTCCAAACACGAGAAGTGGCGCGGCGACGGCATCGACCTGCGCGTGGCCTGCAACTGCTATCACACCTACGAACAGGCCAAGGCGGCCGCGAAGGCGTGCGTGCGTGGCCAGGTTCCCGACGCGATACCCGGTCTGGCGCAGGTCACCAACGCGTTCGATCCGTCGATGTCGCCGCCCGGCAAGGACCTGTGGTGGTTCTGGACCGGGCTGACCCCGTCCTTCCCCGAAGAGGGCTGGGACGTCGCGCGCAAGAAGATCACCGACAGCATCATCAAAGACGCCGACGAGTTCTACAAGGGTGTCGAGGACCTGCAGGTCGCCGTGCGGCCGCTGGTGCTGCCCGATATCGAGGAACGCTTCTGGGCCATCGACGGCTCGGTGTACCACGTCGATCCGACGATCAGCAGGTTCGGTCCCAACAAGCCGGTCGCCGGATTCGCGGGATATCGGACCCCGGTCGAAGGGTTGTTTCTCACCGGCTCCGGCACCCATCCCGTCGCCGGTATCAGCGGGATGCCCGGCCAGAATGCGGCTCGCACGATGCTCAAGCAGTTCCGCCTCGAGGACAAGGGCGGCCGGTTGGGAGCTCTCAAGGACCGGTTGCGGCGGGAACGCCGGCGCGCCTCGCTTGTCGGGGATCCCTACACGAGCGGACCCAACGATCCCTTCCCGGCCTGCTCGTAGTGGCGCACCGCGCCGCTAACCTTTCGCGGTCAGGTCCCGCAATACCGTCTGCGCTGCCAGCTTGCCCGGCAGCGCGCACACCCCGCCGACAGGGTGGGTCCCAGCCCCACTGAGATACAGCCCCTTGACCGGTGTCCGGTATGCGCCGAGTCCCGGGGCGGGCTTGAGCGGGCCGAAGCGCGTGATGAGGGGATCGACGTGGTACACGTTGCCCGCCGGCGCGTTGAACCGCTGCTCGATGTCGGGGCCGCCCAACACCGTTCGGTCGATCTCGAGGCTGTTCAAACCTTCGTAGTACTGGGCCGCATCGCGCAGGACCGAATCCCCGATCTTGTCGCGGACGTCCTCCCACGGCTCTTTCGGCGTCACCGGTATCACACCTGACCACAGCCAGAAGGTGCTCGAGCCGGGAGGAGCCTGGGTGGGGTCGACGGCGGACGGGATAATCGAGCAGCTGACCGGAACCGGATCAGGCCATTCACCCCGGACCAGCGCGTTCCACCCGGCGTCCTGTTCTGCCAGCGTGTGCCATGCAACGAGGTATTTCCGAAGGTCGAGCCCGTCGTTGCGCCACTTCTCGTGGCGCCGCATCGAGACTTCGCCGTCGATGGCGACGTTGATCTTGAGCGAGGTGGCATGGGTTTTGCGGATCGGGATGTCCCGGGAGCGGGCGGCCAGCTTGGTATCGAGCACGCCATCTGGGAGCAGCTCGTTGAGAGTGATCACCGGATTGCACGTCGTCAGAACGGCCTTGCGTGCGGTGATGGTGCGGCCATCCTCAAGTCGTGCCCCCGAGACCCGATCGCCTGACATGATGAGCTCAGCCACCCGGCAGTCAGTGTGCACAGTGCCGCCGTGCGCCAGCAGACAGCGGTGCAGAGCCGCAGGGAGCGCGCCGGTGCCGCCCACCGGCATCGCGTTCGAAACCTTCTGCACCACACCCAGGTAGATCATCGCCCAGGCGGTCATGTCGAGGCGCATCTGCGAGAACGCCGCCATCGCGGCCAGTGCCCCCTTCGGCAGCTCGGTCTCGAAGGTCTCCTCGAGAAACTCGGTGTGTGATGCAGTGGCCATGTGCCGCAGCGACCACAGCTTCTTGGGGTGCCGGACCGCGCGCGCCACCGCCCTGCCCATCTCGGCGTTCCACGGACGCAGCGGATGGGACTTCATATACGCCACAACAAGATCCATCGCCGGATCCAGTGCGTTGGCCATATCGAGCCAGGCGCGCGCGTCCTTCGGCGAGAACTTGCGCAGTTCGTCGGCGGTGCGGCTGGCGTCCTTCCAGATGGCCAGCGAACTGCCGTCCGGTGCGAGCTGAACGTGAGCCGGATCCACGTCGATCTGCCGAAGACCGTACTTGTGCAGTTCCAGATCCTCGGCCACCCCGGAGAGCCGGAAGATCCCGGTCAGCTGGATAGCGCCCTCGTTGAACCGATGATTCGGCGCCGACGGCAGGGTGGCGTTGGTCGCTGTCATCCCACCCACCAACGACGATGCATCCACGATCGTCACCTGGTGGCCCGCCTTCGACAGGTAGCAGCCGGCGGTCAGTCCATTGTGACCAGCGCCCACGATCAGGAAATCGGTCTGGCTGGGAGGGTTTGGGGTTCCTGGCATTCCGTCGCCGAACATGACGTTGTGGTCCTCTCGGTAAGTCTGATGGTCGAAGGCCGGGCGGCGGATGCTTACACGGGTCCCGGCAACATGTAGGACGGTGGCGTGACGATCGAGTCGGGATTGACCGACATCCAGCTCCACGGAATGAAGTAGGCAAGTGCGGCCCACGCTGCACAGAATCCGATGGTCGCCAGCAGCTTGACGGGAGTCTGCAGGCGCGGCGTCCAGCGCTCAATTCCGCGGTGCAGGAACGGCACTCCGTCGGCACTGTCGTGCGCCGACATTCGCAGGACGGTGAATCCGGCCGCGTAGACGGCAACGAAGATGCTCTCGTACACCGGGAACTGGTAGGGCGTTCCGGCGAACAGGGTCAATGCCTCCCAGGTGCGCGGGAACGCGTAGACCTTGGTCCGGATGAAGACCTGCTCGAGAATGATGTCCAGACACAGGATGGCCGCGAAGGCGATCGCGAACGACCGGACGTTGGGCATCGCGGGGTACCGTCGTCGCAACGCGAGAATGATGCGACATTCGATGGCCGCCAGCCCGATTCCCAGGTACAGGTATTGCGGAACGAACCAGACAATGCCCTCCCCGTAGCGCGTGGGACCCTGGTGCAGCGGGAAGAAGGCCAGCCAGGAGCCAAGATTGACGGCATGGGCGTTCCAGGCGAACGTGTAGTGAAAGTAGTTGATGAGTGGGTCGATGCCGGAGGCGAGCAGCGACCCGATGACGATCATCCCGTCCAGCGCCAACCGACGGTCCCTGACCAAGGGCTTGACGAGGAACACCCAGATGGTCGCGGCAGCGATCACCAGACTGGCAGCCTCGATCACGCGCAGGGTGATCAGCGCAGCCCCGTCGAAGCGGTCGGGGCCGAAGATCGGGGCGGGGCCGAACTGAGTGTCGGAGGCGACCCACCGTGTCCATGCCTGGCCGACGAACAGGATCCACGCGACACCGGCGATCGCCCATATCGACACCGTGCCGCCACGTTCGGCCGAGGCCGTCGGTTCCCCGCGGCGTTCGGCCTGCACCGATTCTGACCTCTGCTGCAACATGTTTGGTGCCCCTACCTGTTGCCGATGAACGAAGTGGTAGCCCCGGTCGGTGCGGGTAGGTCGAGCAACGTGGCCAGCAGCTGACTCGCCGGGTTATTCAGCGCCATGGGATTGTCGGCGGGAAGCAGGCCGAGCGCGATCATCATGTGAGCGGCTCGCACCATGATGATGGAAAGCTTCGCGCCGGCCAGCACCTCGAAGTACTCGACGTTGCGCGGCGCGTACCCGGAATGCGTCCGGTAGTCGTCGATTGTCTGCTGCCGGTCGGGAACGCCGTCGGGCAGCGGGAGGCCGATCCCCTCGGTGTGATGGCGCATAAGGAACAGCCACCAGCCCAGGTCGACCTCACGCGCACCCAGGCCCACCATCTCCCAGTCCAGGACTGCGGCGACGTCGAGGACGTCGTTGAAGATGAGATTGCCGACTCGGGCGTCGCCCCAATTGAGCACCTTGGTGTCGTCGATATCCGGCCGGTTCGACACCAACCAGTCCAGGGCGTGCTCGATCGTCGGGTTGGGCTCGCCCTCGGCCGCCCACGCGAAGGTCTCCCGCCAGTAGGCAAGGTGGGCATCGAGTCCGCTACCGTTGGCGTCGGTGTCGAGGAAGTCCAGTCCCAGTTCACGCCAGTTCGCGGCGTGGATGCCTATCAGCGTGCCAAGGCTGTTGTGCCACATACGCGTCCGCTGCTCGGGTGTGAGATCGAGAACCCAGCCGCCTGCGGTGAACGGCGGATCATCCGATGGCACCCTTCCCGCCACCCGTTGCATCACCAGGAACGGACTGCCGAAGACATCAGGATCCTCTTCGAAGAACAGCACCTCCGGTACGGCGACCGGGGTGCCCGCACCGAGCGCGCCGATCACCGCGGCCTCTTTGGCGAGGTCGTATGCCGGAAACACACCGGGGCCACCGGGCTGGACCCGAGCCACCAGTTCACGTACTACGCGCTCGCCGCCCTGCTGCCAGGAGGCGTTGAACAGCACTGTCTCGTTCGAGAGCCCTGCAGATGGCGGGACGAACACGTCGGTGACCTGAACATCCTGTGCCCCTGGGATTTTCGTCTGCAGCCAGTCGGCGAGCCGCTGTGCCGCAACCTCGGTGTCGATAGCATTCTTGAGCGCCACGGGTGTCTCCTCTATCCATTCCCGATTGACGACAGGCGTTTGACCATCGCCTTCTGGTAGGTGTCGAACCAGATCTCCTGATACGTGCAATATGCGATGCGGCCCTCGTCGTCCTCCCAGCGGTAGACGCTGTCACGGAACGACACGTTGGGCCACGCGGGAAGGGAGGCGCTGGCAATGGCCTCACCACGGAAGCGGTATCGCTGGCCGCGATCGTCTTGGGCGGTGACCTCTTGGCGGACGGCCATGTGGATCCGCGGGTGGTATTCGGCGACATCGCGTCGCACTGCCGTGATAGCGCGGGTTTCGCCATCCTTGATCACCCAGGCGAAGTGGTGTGAAGACCGATTGCCGATGTCGTAGAGGCCCTTCCAGCGCGGCTCGGTGTCGAGCGGCTCGAAGCTGATCTGATTGAAGATCAGGTCGGGGCCGAAATACATCGGGGACCAGCCGACCGGGGGGCTCGGCACCGCGCCACGCTTCTCTACCCTGACCTGTCGCCACGAGCGGTCCCGCGGGGCAAAGCAGTCGACGGCGAAATCGACACCATTCAATTGGAGTTGACCGGCGACCCGCATGAACTGCTCGCTGCCCCCGGGTTCACGCAGGCGGTCGTGGTGGGCGTCCTCGCCCGGCATGACATGACCGCGCGCGAGCAGCGGAGTCACCGCCTCGGCGATCACGTCGAAGGACATCGAGTCGTCGGACGCGCGGTATCGCAGGCGAGCGGTTCGCCCCGGCTCGATGAACTCGATCGACAGTCCGTTGTCCGTCGTGATGGTGTTCCCGTCGACCCGAGGCCAGGGCATGGTGATCTCGTAATCCAGGAACGCCATGTCGGTCAGTTCGACATTGTCATGCCCCTGAAAGACGCAGACGCCGCCCTGGGAGAGGGGAAACGCGGGCTGGTAGCGGATGTAGATGAATGCACCAATTGCGGCCTCCGGCACGGAGAACCCGAAGTAGTGGGTATGGATGGTGTGCGGATCCCACTGCTCCCCCGGTTCGGGCAGCGGCATCAGGAGATCCGTCTCATCGGGATGAACAGCGATGTGGGCGGATGCCGGGCTAGACCCCACGATGGATTCCTCTCCGTCGAGATCCAGGTCTCGAATTGCCGTCGCCAGCGTAGCGACATGTGAATGTATGATCAAGTATGAAAAGTGATTCATATTGGAGAATGTGCCTGTGACGACTTCCGCCAAACCGACGCGCACCGAACGCCTTCGGCAGCGAACCCGCCGGCAACTCCTCGACGCCGGGCGTGTTCTTATCGCCGCGAAAGGCGTTCCAGGACTGCGCATTCAGGAGATCACCGAGCACGCCGACATCGCCCTCGGGTCGTTCTACAACTACTTCTCGTCCAAAGAGGAGTTCCTTGAAGCGGTCATCACCGAAAGCCTGTCGGATCTGGCCTCGGCGATCATCAGCAATGCAGATGAGGCCGCCGACCCCGCCGAGGTCGTCGCGGTGGCCTGCCTGCGAGTCATTCGATTGGCCCGCAGCGAGCCAGATTTCGCGCGGTTGATCGTCAACATCAGCCATTCCGACACCGTGTTCGGCGACGCACTGCACCCCCATGCCCGCACCGCCGTCGAGAATGGCATCGCTACCGGCCGATTCGCCGTGCCCGACATCGAGGTGCTGCTCACGGCAATCTTCGGTGGAGCGCTGGCCCTCATCCGGGAGATCCTCGACGGCCGGCATGGCCCGGACGCCGAACGCGCCTTCGCGCAGTTTGCCCTCACCGCCCTTGGGCTCCCCCCTGCCGATGCCGAAGCTGTGGTCACCAAAGCCGCTGAGGCCGAACACAACTAAACCGCCACAGGTGCGTGAGACTTGCTCGCATCACCGCCGAATATGGCGGCTTTGAGAATCCCGACCTTCGATGTGATGAAGACCTGATCGTCAGGCTTGGCGACGACGAACGACAGGATCCATACCGCGGTCAGCGCCAGACCCAGCGTGACCAGCCAGGCGAGGTGTGTCACCCACAGCGACGCGTTGAGATTCAGCGCAGTCCAGACCGGCCAGGCCGCGGCCCCGTTGGCAATCCCGTCCGACATCGGAATGAAGGCGATGACGAGTGCCAGCCGCCAGCCCGGCAAGTGCGGACTCATCCGGTAGATCAGCGCGCCGGCCGTCATCGGCATCAGCGGGTTGACGCACACCCACCACAGGGGAAGTCCCCAGAAGTTGAGCGGCTGGGGCCCGTAGTACTCATAGGCTCCCATCAGGACGCCCGGGCTCTCGAGCCAGATGTTGATGAAGACGTCGATCAGGTAGAGCTGGAAGACCGCTTTCCGAGTCACACCAGTCCGGTAGATCCGGTAGGCGAGATACGCAAGGCCGCCGACGTACCAGATGTAGACGAAGTTGATGAAGAGCGGAAAGTCCCGTCCCATCGACGAGAACGTCGTCGTCACCGCGCCCTGCCGGATGTAGCACAGTCCGAGGGTGTCGACGATCGGCTCGAATAGACAGGCGATGCCACCGCCGATCAGGCAGAAGGCGAGCAACGGGCCGCGGCCGGTAACCAGGTGCTTGATAGCGAAGAAGACACCGAAAAGCACCGGAATGCCGAGAAAAATTGTAAAGAGCACCTCGGGCATGAACGGCATGGGAGTCGTCGGGTGTGCAGGAATCGGTGGAGCAGCGATCAAGTGGTCAAGCACGGTGTTGCGTTCCTTCCACGGCACGTAGTGCGGTCAGCTGTTCCAGCACTGTAGCCTTCGATGAACGCTATTTCAAGAATGAATTGGTGTTCATTCTTGCCCCGGACGACTATCCCCTGACCGCCAGGTCCAGGACGGCCAAGACCACGAACACGACCAGCACGTAGCCCTCGAACAAGGCCCGCAGGGCCACCGGGGCGACCCGGACATCCATGAAGTGCACGCCGACCAGTCGAACCTTGAACATCGCGATCGCGATGATCACGATCGCGGCGATGTCGGCAGCGCCCGCACTCTGCTCGAGACCGACCACAAAAGATCCAAAAGTCAACACCAGCAACAGAATCCATACCAGGGTCATGCGGTGGCCGGTAGACATCGTCACCTCACAAGGTAGAAGAGCGCGAACAGCACGATCCACAGCAGATCGACCATGTGCCAGAAGATTCCGCCCGTTTCACAGAGCTGTCGCTGCTTTGCCTCGAGCACGGGTCTGCGTGTCAGTGCGATCAGCCGGGCCACAATCGCCAGGCCGATGAGGACGTGCATCAGGTGGATCCCGGTGAACACGAAGTAATAGGAGAAGAACTCCCCGCTACCGATACCCTTGCCTGCCCGGAAGAGTTCGGTCCACTCAATCGCCTTCACTATGACGAAGCCGAGCCCACAGCACAGCGCCCCGGTAAAAAGCCTTGGCGCCTGGGCATTTCGACCAGCGAGTACGTTGTGGACAGCGAGCGCGACCAACAGCGAGCTGGTCAGCAGCAAGACGGTGTTCACAGTACCGAGAGCGAGATGCAGCTCGGCGTGCGCTTGGGCAAACGCCTTCTGGTTCTTGCCCCGCGAGTACATGAACGTTCCGAAGAACAGTGCGAACACCGTCATGTCGCCGAGAACGAATACCCAGATCCCCTCTTCGCCGGGAACCCTGCGCCGGCTCGTACGGTCCGGGCCGGCATCGTCGAGCAGGGTCATGACGGCGCCACGGCCCGCGGGGATCGCCTCGGACTGTCAGCTTCGACATTCGGGATACTCGACCACAGCTGCCACGACATCACCAGGAACCACACCCCGAAGAACACCGCCACTAGCCAGAAGGCCAGCAGTCCGTTCCACGCGAACACGCCGTCTTTGAACAGCACAACCAATCCGCCTGCCGCGAAGATGAATGCGCACCAGACGTTGAAGTAGCCCAGCCACCGCGGCCAGACATTCTTGGTGGCGCCGAAGATCGCGAACCCGATCACCAGACATTGGATTGTGGCCGCCGGCCAGTTCATGACGAACGGCAACCAGCCGAGATCGTTGAGCGCTTGGGTGATCTGCGGATCACGTTCGGGGCGATAGGACGCGGCCGCGAAGGCGAACGTCGGCAGCAGGATCGCAACGACTGCCAACCCGGACGCGACCACCTGGGTGTAGGGCAGCGCCGAGTGACGACCGTCCTCCATCTGACGGATACGTATCGCGATCAGTGCGCCGAATGGCGCTTGCAAACCTGCTGCGGCCAACATGACCACCAACCCCAGCCGCTTGAGTCCGGTATCAGTCGACCAGAATTGCGCCACCTGCTCGGCGGTCCGCATGGGTGACATCGGCGGCAACAGCCCACTGATGATGATCGCCGGGAACAGCAGCAGGACGAATGCCGCCCCGGACACCGCCATGGCGCGTTCAATCCCACGGGTCATGAAGGATCCCTTCGTAAAATTTTAATCTGCACTAGATTAAGTAGCGAAGTCAAGAGCGGCCGAAGGAGAGATCACGGCGTCTCAGTCGTGCACGACCCCATAGAGGAAGCTACGAATCCGCTCGGCGAAGAGCTCCTTGGCCACGAGCTGGTTGGCCGCCAGCGCCTTGGTCAGGTGGGGATGTTCGACAGGGTCGGCCGCCGAGAATGCCGCCTGCCTGCCCCGTGGCCCGCGCACCGCCTCGACGAGTACCGCACCGATGCACAACGTCTCCATACCGTCGAGAATCTCGACGTGCAACTCCACCGGGACACCGGAGTCGCTGAGGAATCGCGCCGCGTCCTCAAAGCTGCCGGTGAGGGTCTCCCGGGGCAGATACTCGACCAGGATTGGGGCGGCGTTGCGGTGCTTGAGCACCGCCTGCCGAAAGTTCAGCCCCAGTGTCACGAAGTACTCCGGCCAATCGGGTCCCGGTGCGCGCCGCGGCTTGGTGACCGACTTACCGGCGATGTAGCGGGCGATGGCGTTGAGGATCTCGGTCTTGTCGGCAAAGTGGTGGTACAGCGACGGCGCCTGGACGCCCATATGTTTGGCGAGCCGCGGCAGGCTAAAGGCATCCAGGCCCTCGTTGTCGATGATCTCGATGGACGCCTGCACCGCGGCGGCTCTGCTGATCAACGGCTTCGATGGTCGGGCCATGGTCAGCTCACCGCGCCTGTCATCGGGTCAGTATAGAAAGCCGGCAGCGGTATCTCAGTCATCATCCATGCCGCCCGAGCCGCCGTCGCCAGTCGTGGGCGCCGAGCATGCGGGTCATCTTCGCAATCAGCCGGGACTTGGCCGGAATCACCGGGTACCAGAGGGGTTCGGACTTGAGCGCAATGCGCTCTTCGACGACTGACTGCTGGCGGCAGTACTTCAGCACACCCTGTGCGCCGCCGAAACGCGTGCCCAGTCCGGAATTCTTCCAGCCGCCCATCGGGATCGGCAGCTGGAACGTGGCCACCAGCGCGTTGTTGATGGACACCGATCCCGCCTCGATACGGCGTGACAGACGGTCGGCGCGCTGCCGGTCACGCGTCCAGATGCTCGAACTCAGGCCGTACTCGCTGTCATTGGCTAGCGCGATCGCCTCCTCGTCGTCGCGGACCCGCATGATCGCCACGGTCGGCCCGAAGGTCTCATCGCGCATGCACTTCATCGAATGGTCGACATCGACCAGGACGGTGGGCTCGAAGAACCTGCCGTCGGGGGTGCTGGAGCCGCCGATCAGAACCCGCGCCCCCCTGGCCAGTGCGTCATCGACATGGTCCTGCACGACGGCCATCTGAGCCGCCGTGACCATGGCGCCGATGTCGCAGGCGAAGGCGCCAGGTTCATCCATGCCCTGCCGCAGCGCCTTGGCTTTGGTGACGACCAGCGAGACGAACTCGTCGTACGCGCCGTCCTCGACATAGATGCGTTCGACGCTGATACAGGCCTGGCCGGCATTCGTCATCGCCCCCCAGACCGCGGCGCTCGACGCACGTTCGAGGTCCGCGTCGGCCAGCACGATCATCGGGTCCTTTCCCCCGAGTTCGAGGCTGCACGGAATGAGGCGTTCGGCGCACCGCACCGCGATGGCACGCCCGGTGCGCACCGAACCGGTGAACATGACCATGTCGACGTTGTCGACGACGGCCGCGCCCGCCGCGCCGCCGCCGGTGACGCACGCCAGGACCGGCGGGGCCCCGATCCCCTCGCGCCAGCCACGCACCACTTCGCCCCATGTCAGCGGCGTGACCTCCGAGGGCTTGGAGACCACAGCGGCACCCGCCACGAGTGCCCCGACCACGTCCATCATGGGGCCGCCGAGCGGTCCGTTCCATGGCGTGATCAGCCCGACCAGCGGATACGGACGGGCCCGCACGCGCAGTCGCCGCACTGCATTGGCCACCCCACTCGGCTTGACCGAGCGATCGGCGAGGAATGTCTCGGCGTTCTTGGTGAAGTAGTTGATGACGTCGATGGCGACCGCCATCTCCAGTGCTGCATCAGCCCAGGATTTGCCGGTCTCGGCTTGCACCATCTCGAGCAGTCGCTGTTCGTTGTCGAGCAGCCAGTCCAGCCAACGCAACAGCCAAACCCGGCGACCGGCCGGGCCAAGCTCCTCCCACGCCGGTTGCGCTGCCCTCAATTCCGCACACACGACGCCGATTTGGGCACCATCGAGATCGGCCACTGTGCCGACTGGGCGCCCGTCGGCCGGGCACCGAACATCGAGCACCCGTGGCTCGACCCAGGTCTGATCCGTCGTCATTTGCAACAACTCCTCGCTCGGGCCCGCCGTTACCTAACACAGTAAGTTTTTTGCACCGGCGGCCGCAATGGCCTACGCCCGATTGACGACCGGCTCGGCCCGTGCCTTAATCTAACGTCATTAGATTAATGGGGCTGCACCGCCACCGAGGAGGAATCGTCGATGAGGCTTCGCCTGGAACGTCCGAAATGCGTGGGCCACGCCCAGTGCTACGCAGTGGCGCCAGATCTGTTTCCCATCGATGACGAGGGCTACTGCATCGCCGAGGACCGCACCATCAATCCGGCGGAAGGGGCACTCGCCAGGGCGGGCGTCGCCGCCTGCCCCGAAGGCGCGCTGGTGATCGACGAGGCCGAGAACGATTGACTCGATAAACCTATAGGCGTAAGGTTTTGACGACCGGGTGGCGCGGGTCACACACTCCCGGTTCACATCCGCATCTCCATAACCGCCGGCCTGGCAAAGACCGCGGTTGCACTCTCGAACAGGAGCAGACCTAGGCATGAGACTCGAGGGCAAAGTCGCCGTCATCACAGGCGCCGGTTCGGGACTGGGCCGCCAGTGCGCACAGTTGTTCACCGCCGAAGGCGCCAAGGTGGCGATCGTCGACATCGACTCCGACCGCGCCGAGCAGACCCTGAAGCTGGTCGCCGAGGACGGCGGTGACGCCATCGCACTCACCGCCGACGTGTCCGACAAAGCCCAGATCACCTCGGCAATCAACCAGGCTGTCGACCACTACGGCAAGCTCGACATCGCCTGGGCCAATGCGGGCATCGTCTCCCGCGGCGGAGCGGCCGCCCTCGGACTCGAAGACGAAGTCCTGTTCGAGGACATGACCGAGGACGATTGGAACGCGGTCCTGGGTGTCAATCTCACCGGCGTCATCTACACCGCGCAGGCCGCGGTCCCTCATCTCAAGGCCAACGGGGGTGGCACGATCCTGGCCACCTCGTCGGCGGCCTCGCTGGCCGCCTACCCCAACATCCCGATGTACTGCGCCACGAAGGCCGGGGTCAATGGACTGGTGCGCGCACTGAGCCTGGATCTGGGCCGGTACGGAATCCGGGTCAACGCCATAGCACCGACGCACGGCATGTCACCCAACTTCCTCATGCCGCCGGGCTCTCCGGTGGTGGGGATGTCCTATGAAGAATCTGCCGGCGAGTGGAACCCGACCGTGTCCCCGATCCCGCTCAAGCTGAAGCGTCCGCCGTCGTTGTCCGACAACGCCAAAGTCGCCCTGTTCCTGGTCTCCGACGACTCGGCCTACATCTCCGGGGCCACCCTTGGCTCCACCGACGGTGGCACGCTGGCCCGCGTCGGAATGTGGTTCCCCCAGGACCTCAACCCCGAACCGATCGCCTGAGGAGACCCGAGATGACGACAATCGAGAAGGTCCCCGCTCACCTCGTCACCGACTTCGACGTGTATGACCCCGCACTGGCCGCACCGGTGGATGTCATGCAGGACAAGATGGCCGAACTCGCCGCCATCGGGCCGGTGGTGTACTCGACAGCCCACGGTGGGCACTGGATCGTGACCCGCTACAAGGAAATTCACGACGTACTGACCGATACCGACAGCTTCTCGAGCTACCCGAACAACCTCGTCACCCCCGCCGACTTCGGCCGCTTCATCCCACTGGAGCTTGATCCGCCCGAGCACACCGCCTACCGCCACGCGCTGCAACCGTTGTTCAGCCCGCAGCGCATGAAACGGCTGGCCGACGAGATCCGGGGCGTCGTCAATGAACTGATCGACGGCTTCGCCACCAAGGGCCAGGCCGAGTTCGTCTCCGAGTTCGCCCACGAACTGCCCGCCAGAGTGTTTCTGGCGCTGATGGATTGGCCGCTGTCGGATGCCGCGATGTTCACCGAGGCCACCGACGCCGTCCTGTTCGGCAAGCCTGGCGGCACCAAAGAGGAATCCGATCAGGTGATGATGATGGCCGCGCTGACGATCGCAGGCTACTTCAACACAGTGATCGCCGAACGTCGCGCCAATCCGGGCGAGGATGCCACTTCCAAACTCATCCACACCGAGGTCGACCTGCCGGACGGGAGGCGTCTGCTCACCGATGAAGAACTGTTCCGGATGTTCTTCCTTCTGCTGATGGGTGGACTGCACACGGTCCAGGGGTCGCTGGCCTGGTCGATCGTGCATTTCGTCAACAACCCCGGTCAACGACAGGCGATTATCGACGACCCCACGCTGATCCCGAAAGCCGTCGAAGAAGTCCTGCGGATCGAGGCCGCCGTGTCCGCCGGGCGCCGGGTCACCCGTGACACCGAACTGGGCGGGGTCCACCTGGCCGAAGACGACCAGTTGATCGTGCTGCTGTGTACGGCAAACCGGGACCCCGACTACTTCGACTCCCCCACCACGTTCGACATCTCCCGCAACCCCAACCGGCATCTGTCGTTCGGATCGGGTCCCCACCGGTGCCTGGGCTCCCACCTCGGACGTATCGAACTGACGATCGCCCTGGAAGAACTGCACCGGCGCATCCCCGATTATCAATTGGTCGAATCCGACCCACCCGTATTCCACTCCACCCAGGTGCGCGGTTGCCACCGGATGCCGATCACCTTCACCGCCGAGAGATGAGGCCGACGTGACCACATCACTTCCCCGCCAGGACCGCATCCGGCGGGCAATCGAACTGTTACGCAACGACACCACCGACAAGTTCGACGAGGTCGTGCCGTTCACCGCGCAGGAGTTCATCGACCCGGTGCTGGCTCAGGAGGAACGCGACTACGTCTTCGGCCAGGTGCCCTCGATCGTTGCCCACGGCTCGGAGATCGCCAAGCCGTACGACTTCCTCACCGTCACGATGCCCCGAAACAACGTGCTCGTCGTCCGCCAGAAGGACGGCACCGTGAAGGCGTTCGTGAATCTGTGCCGGCATCGCGGCGCGCTGCTCGAGGACAACGAGAAGGGCCGGTGCCGATTCTTCTCCTGCGCCTACCACCGTTGGTCCTACGACCCCGACGGCTCGCTGCGAATGATCACCCGGGACAACACCTTCGGTGATATCGACCGCAGCAGCCACGGGCTCATCGAGCTTCCGTGCGAAGAGCGCCACGGCTTCATCTGGATCATCGACAACGCCGAGGTTTCGATCGACGTCGCCGGATGGCTCGGACCCGAGATGGACTCCATCCTGGCCGGGTACCGCCTCGAGGACCTGGTGTGCTTCCGCGCCGCTGGATTCGACGAGCCGACGAACTGGAAGATCATGCAGGACGCGTTCCTGGACGGCTATCACATCCAGTACGCGCATCCCAATTCCGCGGGCAAGATCATTCACACCAATGTCATGGCGTTCGAGGACTTCGGCAGGCACTGCCGGTTCATCGCTCCCCGCAAGTCGATCGACCGGTGGCTGGAAGAAGATCCGGGCGAGCGGCCACTTGACCCGTACGTCACCGAAACACACTTCCTTCTGCCGAACAGCACCCTGCTGCGCCAACCGGACCACTTCCAGTTGCTCACTTTCCGGCCGCACCCGACCGACCCCACCCAGTCGCGGATGGAGCAGCGGTTGATGGTGCCCTCCGTGGCGGCCTCCGGGCTCGAAGAAGAGCACTGGCAGCATCGGTGGGACAAAAACTGGCAGATTCTGCTGACGGTCCTGCATGAGGAGGACTTCCCGCTGCTCCGCAACTCGCAGCAGGGCATGGCGAGCGCCGATGCCGGTGGAATGTTATTGGGCCGCAATGAGGTTGCCAACCAAGTCTTCCACAGGGAGATCGGTAAGCTGCTCACTAAGGGCCGCGCCGCGACGTGACGGCCCGATGATCAAGTACGAGTGGCGAACCAGTCTGGATGCCGCCGAGGCAGCGGAACTCCAGGACGTTCTGCGCCGGGCGGCGGCCTATGACGCCGAGCCTGGCTACAGCACAATCGAATTCGAATCCGTCATGAGGTCGATGGACGCCGCCGACGCCTCCGACAAGCACCTGCTGATCTGGATGTTGCCCCATGCCACGGCGCTGGCCGAGCCCGACACACCCGAGGCCATCGCCGGGCTGTTACGGGTCAGCAGTGCGGAACCGGGTCGGGCCGAAGGCACCGCGGTGATCGATCCGCGGCTGCGTTCGATCGGCATCATGACTCTGCTGCTGGAACAGGTGGGTGTTGACGCCACGGGCCCCGACGGCTGGCTGGGGACCGGCGCCACCACCGTGACCTGCTGGGCCAGGGGCAATCACCCCGCCACCGGACGGATCAGCAATCGCTTCCTGATCCCGCGTACACGACGGGTCTGGCAGCTCGTCCGCGGGACGCAACCGGACCCGGAACTGGCCGGCGCTCCCGTTCTCGAGCCGGCCGGATCCACCGCCACGAGTGTCCGCTACGCACTGCGGGAGGCCGGTCGGGTCGTCGGAAGAGTCGCACTGAACCGCATAACCGTCGACTCCGAAGAGTTCGGCGTGTGCGGCGTCGTCGGTGACCTCGAGTCGCCTGCGTCGGCACCGGCGGGTTCGCTTCGGCGGCTGCTGCACGGTATCGCTGTCGTCGCCCACGAAGTGGGCATGACCGGAGTCATGGTCAACGTCGATTCCGACGATCTCAATCTCGTCAATGCGGCCCGGCTCGCCGGGTTCCAACACGACCGCACCGACGTGCGCTATCAACTCGGAGGTAACGCTTGACCACGGCGCCCGGTGCACCGGATGACCTCGCCGCTACAGTGGAAGCCCACGGCAAAGCTGTCGCCGCCGCCGACAACAACACCGTGCTCGCCGACTTCCTGCCGGACCGGATCGGTCAGCTCATCGCGTCGGCAGACGTACCGCGACAGCTCAAGTGTTCACAGGTGCGCAGCATCACCGACGCCGGTGAGGGCCGCTACGACGCGATCATTCGCTACACGAGACCAGATGACACCTGGTTCGAACTGCGCAGCCGCTGGGTGCATTTCGAGGCAGACGGCAGCTGGCGCGTTCTCAGCGTCCGTAACATCCCCGACACCCCGCCGTGGATCGACATCACCGGGCCCTCCCCGGACGGGCTCGATGGCCCGCACTGGGACGGACTGCGGTCGGGCCGGCTCACGCTGCAGCAGTGCAGCGAGTGCTCGACGTGGATCTGGTCACCCCGGCCGATGTGTCCGCACTGCCATTCGTTCCAGTTGAGTTGGCGTGACGTCGATCCCATCGGAACGATCTTCTCCTGGACCCGGACCTGGCAGCCGTTCACCCGGGAGAGCACCGGCCATCTGCCCTACGTGGTGGTGCTGGTCGAGCTTCCCGCGGCCGGGGGGCGCCGCATCGTCGGTGTACTGGCGGACGCTGACGGTGTCACACCCACCATCGGGGCCCCGGTGCGCGGCCACATCGAACAACCACCCGACGATCGGCACTGGCCGTTGATCCGCTGGCACCTCGAGGAGGGAGACCGATGAGCGGCTTCCGCGGCTCGACGGCCGTGGTCGGCGTCGGCGCCACCGACTACTACAAGCGGGGCACCAGTCCCTTCTCCTCGGCGCAATTGGTCCTGCAAGCGATCCTACGGGCCTGCGAAGACGCCGGCGTCGACCCACGCGCAATCGACGGCTTCGTCTCCTACGCAAGCGATTCCAGTGAGGGACTCGCCATCGGTGCCGCCCTGGGGGTGCACGAGGTGCGGTGGTCCACCCAGGTATGGGGTGGCGGTGGCGGAGCGGTGGCCGCGGCCGTCAACTGCGCCGCCGCCGCCGTGCACAGCGGGCAAGCGGAATGCGTGGTCGTGTATCGCGGGCTCAGCGAAGGTACCGACGGACGCGGCGCCTTCAACAAGGGTCACATGGGGCATCTGTACACCGCACACGGCATGCTCGCGCCTGCACAGGTGTGCGCACTGCGCACGCAGCGGCTGCTGGAGGTCGACGGTGTCCCGGCCTCCGCGCTCGAGGCGGTATCCCTGGCCGGTTACCACCACGCCCAGAGCAACCCGCGTGCCGTCGCCTACGGTCACCCCGTGGACCACGCCCGCTATCAGGGATCACGCCCGATCTCCGAGCCATTGCGGCTGTTCGACTGCTCACGGGAAAACGACGGTGCCACAGCAATTCTCGTCGTCCCAGCCGACCGGGCCGGCGACTACCGTGGCCGACCCGCTTATATCCTGTCCGGGGTGCAGGGGGCTGCGGCGGGCTGGACCGAGTCGGTCGAGAACGAGGAGCACTACACCAGCGCGGGCTTTCACCCCGCCCTGGTGCGGCGGCTGTGGACCGGTGCCGGGATCACACCCGATGACGTCGACGTGGCCCAGGTGTACGAGAACTTCACCGGACCGGCGGTGGCGGCGATGATCGATCACGAGCTCTGCCCGCCCGGCGCCGATGCCGGAGATTTCCTGACCGTGGCGAACCTGACCGTCGAGACGGGACGCCTCCCGATCAACACCGCGGGCGGGAACATCGCCGAGGGCTTCGTCCACGGAATCGGGCTTGTCGCCGAGGCGGTGCGCCAGATCCGCGGGGACTCACCGAATCCGGTCCGGGACGCTGAGATCTCCCTGCTCATCGGCGGTCCCATGGCACCATTGGTCAGTTCGACGGTCTTCGGCTCCGCGGCCACGATCTGACCGCGACAAACACGTATCGAGGAGGACGATGGCGACCACGGTGGCCTCGGCACTGCGGTGGTGGGCACGCACGCATGGGGACCGCGACGCTGTCGTCATCGGTTCCGACCAGGTCAGCTACCGCGAACTTCAGCACTGGACCTCGCGCCTGGCCCGCAGGCTGGCCGACGACGGGGTCAAACCCGGCGAACGGATCGGGCTTCTGGGTTCCAATACGCTGCAGTGGCCGGTGGCAGCTCTGGCGATCATGAAGAGCGGCGCCGTTCTGGTTCCACTCAATGCCCGGCTGAAGCCGGCCGAGATCCGCAAGATCGCTGATGACGCCGAGATCAGCGCGATCATCGCCGCGCCCGGTCACGTCACCGACGCCGAACAGGCCAGTGCCGCCGGACGTGAGTTCGCGGTCTGGGACTTCGGCGCCGTCGACGCACTGCGGTCCGGCGACGCCGACGACTTCGCGGTCGAACCGGACCTGCAGGAACCGATCGCGGTGATCTTCACCAGCGGCTCGACCGGGTTGTCCAAGGGAGTGATCCTGACCAGCCAGACACTGATGGGCATGGTCCTGGAGAACACGTTGACCGAGGAGGGCTTCCGACCAGGCACGGTGACCCTGCTGGTGCTGCCCTTGGCGTTCACACCGGGACTGGTCTACGGCCTGCTGATCACCTCGGTGCTCGGGGGCACCCTGGTCGTCGAGCCGGAGCTCAACCCCTCGCGGGCGGTGAGGCTCATCGAACAGCATTCTGTGCGCGCACTGTTCGGAGTTCCGCTGGTGTTCGAGGCGCTGTCGCGCGCTGACGAGTTCGCCGACGCCGACCTGAGCTCGCTACAAACGGCCATCGTCGGCGGGGCGGCGGTGCCACTGGATCTGTTGGACCGCTGGGCCGCCAAAGGCGTTCTGCTGCGCCAGATCTACGGCATGACCGAAGCCGGTGGCGTCGCGACCGCGACGATCAAAGCTGAGGCTCTCGAGCACCCCGATTGCTGCGGTGCGGGTTCGATCTTCACCGAGGTGCGGGTGATGGCCGACGACGGGTCGCTGGTCCCGCCGGGGCAGTCCGGAGAACTGGTGGTCCGCGGTCCGGGCGTCACACCGGGTTATTGGAACGATCCGGCGACGACGGCAGCAGCGATCCGGGACGGCTGGCTGCACAGCGGTGATCTGGGCGTCGGTGACGAACAGGGCCGAATCCGGTTTCTGGACCGGATGAAGGAACTCATCATCTCCGGCGGAATCAACATCTCCCCCGTCGAGCTCGAGTCGACCATCGGCACGCTCGACGGTGTCGCCGAGGTAGCGGTGATCGCGGCGGCCGACACCAGATTCGGCGAGACCCCTGCCGCGATCATCACCGTCGCTGCGGGTTCCGATCTCGATCAGAACGCGGTGGTGGCGCACTGCGGAGCCGTCCTGTCCGACTACAAGGTTCCGCGTTACGTGGTGCTGCGCTCCACACCGCTACCGAGGCTGCCCAATGGCAAGTTGGACAAGAATGCGATCCGCGCCGAGTACCGCGACATCCCGGATCGCTTCGACAAGGTCCGGTAGTCAGAACCGGTAGATCGACTTCGACACCTGGTAGGCCGACAGGCCTTCCGGACCGAGTTCGCGACCGATTCCGCTGTCCTTCACCCCGCCGAACGGCGAGCGCATGTCCAGTTCGTAGCCGTTGATGCCGATCGATCCGGTGCGGATCTTCCGTGCGACGGCGGTGGCGCGTTCGGCGTCGGGTGACCACACGGTTCCGGCGAGCCCGAAGGCGCTGTCGTTGGCGAGCCGGACCGCGTCCTCGTCGTCGTCGTACGGCGTGATCGTGACGACGGGCCCGAAGATCTCCTCCTGGGCGATCCTGTCGGAGTTGTCCACATCGGCGAACACGGTGGGTTCGACGAACCAGCCCACCGGTTGATCGCTCGGAATGCCCCCGCCGGCTACGAGTCTGGCTCCGGAATCGCGGCCGATGCCGATGTAGTCCAGCACCCGCTCACGCTGGCGCGCGCTGACCATTGGACCGATGTCGGTGGACTCGTCGAGCGGATCACCGACGGTCAGGCTGTCGGCCAGATCCGCGATGGCGTCGACGAACTCGGCGTAGCGGGACCGCGGAGCCAGGATCCGCGAGCTCAGGTGACATGTCTGACCGTTGTTGACGAACGACGCCGAGCGCAAACCGTTCAGCGTGGCGGTCAGGTCGGCGTCGTCGAGGATGATCGCTGCCGACTTGCCGCCCAGCTCGAGTGTCACCGGCCGGATCAGCCGGCCACACGTCTCGCCGATCGCCCGGCCCGCCCCGGTCGAGCCGGTGAACGCCACCTTGTCGACACCGGGATGACCGACCAGGTGGGCACCGGCGGCCGCGCCCCCGGGAACGACGTTGAGTACGCCGTCCGGCAGCCCCGCGTCGGCAGCCGCATGCGCGAACGCCAGCGCATCGAGACTGGTTTCGGGTGCGGCTTTGAGGACGACGCTGCAGCCGGCAGCCAGGGCCGGGGCGATCTTCATCACCGCGATGGCTTGCGGATAGTTCCACGGGGTGATGGCGGCCACGACGCCGACCGGTTCGGTGCACACCAGGGTGTCGCCCGCCATCGCCGGCCGGACCTCTTCCGGTGAAGAATCCCCGACAATCCCGGCGTAGTAGCGGATCAGAGCCGGCGGGAACACGCCATTGACCACGCGCGACAGGGTGATCGGCATACCGTTCTCGCGGGTGACCAGAACCGCTGTCTGCGGTGACCTCTCACGCAGCGGGGCGCTGAACCGCTTGAGCACCGCAGCACGCTCGGCGGGTGAACTGGCTCGCCACTGCTGCGCCGATGCCGACTGCGCGGCCGACACCGCGTCGTCGATGTCCGCCTCGGTACCGCATGGGCCCTGTCCGAGCGGGGCGCCCGTGGCGGGCTCGATGATGGTGGTGAGCTGGCCGGGTGGGCGAAAGTTTCCGCCGACGTAGATCAGCGGTTCGGCGATCGTCATGTCGTCCTTATGGCGTCGGGATTGCTGAGGTGGTGAATACCGCTGTGCGGCAGCTTAATTGCCCGGATCCGGTGTGAGCATGTTCTGCCACGTCCTGGGCGCGTTTCGTGGCGCAAGGTCGGATTGCGTGTAGGTGCGCCCGTCGGGCCCGACATAGGTGCCGTTGGCCGGGTCGTAGTAGGCGGCGGCGATCGGCGGTAGCGGGCCGGGCGACGCGGGCGGGGGCGCCGAGTCGGGCGGCGGTTGCGGGATGTCCTGTCCTGATAACGTCCCGTTGGGATCTCCTTTCCAGTTGAAACCGTCGTTGAGGGGTACGTAGACGTCGTCGCTCTTGCACATCTTCGCCGTCGGTGCCCGCTTGCCCGGCTTGGTCAGGCACGGCAGGTTACGGGCTCCGCGTACCGCCATCCACGAGTCCTGCGGTATCCGGCAGTACAGATCGTCGGAGGTGCGGTCCGGGGTGTCGACCTCGGTGGGAATCCGCTGTTGTTGGGCGGGAAGGTAACCCGTCGTACACGGCGGTGGCAGGTTGAGATTGAGGTTGAACGACAGCACCAGGCCGGGATGCTTGCTGTCCCGGTTGGCCACAGTTCCGCCCTGCATGACTTGTACGCCCATGGGCAGCAGCACCAGCAACTGCTCGATCGCCGGTTGGTAGGTGACGGCGAGTTGGCCGATGCCGAGCAGATTCGACATCAGGACCGGCAGGCTGGGATTGAGGCGTTCCATCAGCTGGCGGGCCTGGCTTGCGGCGTCCCCTCCTTGCCGGATCAGCCCGGCGACGGCGGCGGCGGAATCCTTCAGCTGTCCGGTCAGATCGGCGAGGTGTGCCGCCCAGGCGTGAACGGACTCGGCGGTGTTGACCTGCGAATCCAGCAGTGGCGCAGAGTGATCGATCAGCGTGGTCAGCGGGTCCAGGTTGGCGCGCGCGTCGCCGGCCAGCCGGGTGGACCCCTGCACGATCCTGGAGATCTCGGGGCCCAGGCCGCCGATGGCCAGGTCGCTCTCGTCGACGACGGTCTTGAGGTTGTCGCGCGGGATTGCCTGCAGTCCGCGGTTCGCGGCGTCGAGCAAGGTCCCGATATCGGGCGGCACTGAGGTGCGGTCCGCGCGGATCACGTCGCCGGCCTTCAGCGCCGGCGCATGTGCGCTGCGGGGAAGTAGGGCGACGTACTGCTCGCCGATGGCTGAGGTGCTGTGCACCTGAGCGTCAAGGTCGACGGGAATCTGGACATCAGATCTCAGCGACAGTTCGGCTTGCACACCGTCATCGGTGAGGCGCACAGCGCGGACTCGCCCGACCTCGGTACCGCGGTAGGTGACATTCGCGCCTTCGTACAGTCCGCCGGCCGAGGGCAGCTGCATCGTGACGGTGTAGCGGCCTACGCCCAGCATCGCCGGTACGTCGATGTATCCGAAGATCATCACCGCTCCGGCAGTCACCGTGACGACCCCGAAGATCGCCAGCTGAATCTTGATCCACCTGTTCAGACGCATGTCACGGCCCTTGATCGAGGTGGTAGGGGGCAACCAGCGGATTGCCCGCCGTGTAGGGACTGGGGAGCTGTCCGATGGTCCGTCCCCACTGCATCTCCAGCTCGGTCAGATTGCCTTCCCATCGGGTGCCGGAGAACAGGGTGTTGTCGATGCGGCTCAACGTCAGGTCGACGATGGCGGTGATGTTGGCGTAGTCACCGCGAATCCACTTGTCCAGCGGTCCTTTCGGCCAGGGGAACGTTCCCAGGAAATCCAGCGACCGGGTCAGATCGGGACCCGCGTCGGCCAGGGACCGCAACACAGGTGCGACCTCTTTGAGTTCCTTGACCAGATTCTCCTTCGTCTGGTTGACGGTGTCGGTGGCCAAGGCGCTGAATCTGCCGAATGCTGCAAGCGCCTCGGTGAGACGCTCGCGTTGCTGCGCCAGTACCGCCAGTGCGTCGGGAATGGAGCGAACCGCCTTGTCCAGTACGGGCTTCTGGGCGGCGAACTGCGCGACAAGCCCGTTGAAGCTGTCAGTCGCGGCGATGATATCGCCGGTTTGGGCATTGACTCGGCCGGTGAATTGGTCCAATTGGTCGATGAGACTGCGCAAGTCGGCTTCTCGGTGCGCGAAGGCGGTGGCGAACGCGGCGGTGATGTCCTGAATCTGTCCGATTCCGCCGCCGTTGAGCAGCATCGACAGTGCCGCCAGCGTCTCGTCGGTGCCGGGGTAGGCCGCGGCTGCCTGCAACGGGATGAGCGACCCGTTGTGGAGCTTGCCTTCGGGCGCCGCATCGGTCGGCGGCGCCAGTTCCAGATGCAGGGAACCCAGCAGGCTCGTCTGGCCAACCTTGACGGTGGCGTTGGCGGGCAGGTCGACGTCGCCGTTGAGAGTCATGGTGACCAACGCATGCCACCCTTGACGCTCGATCCTCGTGATGGTTCCCACGTTGACGTCGCCGACCCGCACTCGCGAGTTCTGCTGGATGTAGCCGACGTCAGGGAGCTGCGCCTGCACGACGAACGAACCGGGGCCTTGCCCTTGAGTTCCTGGCAGCGACAGCGAGTTCAGACCGTGCCACTCGCATGCGGTGGAACTGACGGCGATCGCCAGCATTACCGCCGCCAGCACGACGGCAGTGCGCCGCGGTCGGGTTACCGGGATCATGACGGGCCCTGCGCGGGAACCATGAGCCCTGGCAGCCCGGCCGCCGGGTCGGTCGGCGCCGGCGCCTGGGCGGCTTCGGCAGGCAGCGGTGACGGTGCCGTGCCGGCCGGCACGTGGTCGGGCCGAAGCCAGTCTTCGGAATAGGTGAGCTCGTTGGGGCGTGCGCTCTGCCCGACGACGTAGTTCTCGCCCAGCGGGAAGAAGTTGTACTGGCGGTTCTTGATGATCGGCGCCAGGTATTGCACGCACAGCTTGGCCGACTGTTCGTTGTTGAGGCGTGAGGCCGCCTGGATTCCACCGCACAGGAATGAGATCGGGTTCGCGAAGTTCTGCATCGTCAGCACACCCGTGATGCCCTGCTGGGTCGGCTGATAGATGTTGACGAAGTTCTGCAGGGTGTTCGGGAACAGGTGCAACGACTGTTCGACGTCGCCGATGCTGTCGTGCACCGCGCTGCTGATAGACGCGAGTTTGTCGGTGGTGGCGCCGATCTGGTCGCGGTTTTCGGCGATGAATCGTGTTGTCTCGGAGACGACATCGTTGAGATCCGATACGGCCTTGCTCACCGATCCGGGTGACTGCGACAGTGCACCGGATACCGACGCCAGATTCCGGTTGAACTGCTCCAGCAGGGAGGCGCTGTCTTGCAGCGCGGCCACGACGACCGACAGATTCTTGATGGTGGCGAAGATGTCGTCGCTGTGGTCACCGAGAATCGAGAACGCCTGTGCCATCTTGACGACGGTCTGGCGAATATCGGGGCCCTGCCCGCGCAGATTGTCCGCCGCGGTGTCGATGAAGGCACCCAGAGTGCTGACGCCGCCGGGTGTGCTGGGTTGCAGCGCGTCGGTGAGCTTCACCAGTTGCTGGCGCAGATCGTCCCATTCCAGCGGTACGGCGGTGCGGGACTGGGGAATAACGGCTCCGTCGGCCATGGTCGGCCCACCGGTGTAGGCGGGTGTCAGCTGAATCGCGCGGGAGGTGACCAACTGCGGTGAGATGATCGCCGCGGTCGCCTGCGCGGGAACCTGGTATTTGTCGTCGATCCAGAACGTGATCTTGACGTCTTCGGCTTGCGGTTCGATCCGGTCTATGCGGCCGACGGGCACGCCGAGAATGCGGACCTCGTCGCCGGTGAACAGACCGTTGCTGTTGTCGAAGTAGGCGATGACGTGGAATCTGGCGGTCGTTTCGGCGTTGCGGATCGCCATGACGACGCCGGCGAGCAGCGTCAACGACAGTGCGATGGCAGTCCCGATGCGGATCCGCCGTGACCGCATCACTGACCTCCTCCTGCCGATGTGGCAGTTGGCTCGTCGGGCGCGGGCGGTCCCGGCGGTGGACCGCCGGGCTGAGGGGCGGGCAGCGGCTCGCGGTAGGGATAGCGGGAATCCCCGGGGACGCCGGTGATCGCGTCGGGCAGGTTGAGGTGGGGTTCGCCGCCCTGGCCGGTGCGCGGGAAGGGCACCGGCAGCGGTGGCGTTGCGTGCTGCCCGGTCTGCGGGTCGGTGCGCTGGGACGGCAATAGCACATTGGGATCCAGACCCAGGTCGGAGAAGGCTGCGTCGATGAACGGCTGGACGAACTGCCCCGGCAACAGGTTGGCGATGTAGGCCTTGAAGAAGGGGCCGGAGGCAACGCTTTCCCCGAGCGACATGGCGTACTGGTTGAGGTATTTGATCGCCTGTTGCAGGCCGGCTTTACGCGCGTCGACGATCGACAGGACGGAGTTCAGCTTGGTCAGCGTCGGGCGTAGTTCGGTCTTGTTGTCGTCGATGAATCCTTGTAGCTGCTGGGCCAGCGCCGACAGGTTCCCGGCGATCTGCTCCAACGAGCTGCTCTGCATTGCCAATTCGGCCAGCAGCTGATTGCTGTCGGCGACCAGCCTGGCGATCTGGTCGGCACGCTCGGAGAGCACGCCGGTGGCCTTGCTCGCGTCGTCGAGCAGGCTGCGCAAGGCGGCGTCGCGGGTGTTCAGTGATTCAGAGAAGCGCCCGACTCCGGCGACTGCCTGCTGAACAGCCGGGGGCGTGTCGCGAAACGTGTCGGCCAACGTCGTCAGCGCATCAGAGACCGACGTGGTGTCCAGTCCGCTGATGGTGGCCGACAG
Source organism: Mycobacterium sp. DL592 (assembly GCF_011694515.1). Classification (NCBI taxonomy): domain Bacteria; kingdom Bacillati; phylum Actinomycetota; class Actinomycetes; order Mycobacteriales; family Mycobacteriaceae; genus Mycobacterium; species Mycobacterium sp. DL592. Next base: position 3,508,710 of record NZ_CP050192.1, read on the forward strand.
ATCGCCGAGGGCATCTGGAAGTTGGTAGGGCGCCTTAGTCCGTTCCAGCGGGATGGGTTGTCTCAGTTCACCGGTGCCGCGTGGCGTGATCTGGAGAACCTTGGCTCCGAGCAGGCTCTTGGTTCGGATGTTGGCTTCGGTCTGTTCGCCGAGGCGGATGTCCTCGTCCACGTCGAAACTCACCAGAACGCGGGCGCCCTGCAGGTCGACGGAGGACACCTCACCGACGCGGTAGCCGGCCACCTGTACGGCCGCGCCAGGCCGCAGACCGCCTGCCTCAGCGAAGTACGCCTCGTAGCGCGTGGCGGAATTGACGAACGGCAGCTTGTCATATTCGAGAGCGAGTGCGGCGGCACCGGCGATCGAGAGGGCCCCCACGAGGCCGGTGACGAAGAGTCTGTGTTGGGTCGGGGGCCTCACTTGGGCGCACACCTCCCGGTGTCCTGACCGGCCATCTTCACATAGACCGGTTGTCCGCCTTTGCCGTTGACCTTCAACACGAGATCGCACAGATAGAAGGTGAAGAAGTCGCCCATGATCCCCAGCCGGCTGAGCACCTTGTAGGAGTGCGGAACCGTCTCCAGGAAATTGTCGAACCACTCGTGGTCGTCAGAGACGATGGTGCTGACTCGATCGGTCTGGGCAACAAGGTCTTTGGCTGGATCCCTGGCCTGTGTTAGGAGGTCGGCCACCGTTGCAGCAGCAGCATTCGTGTATGCGACCGCGTTGGCGATGTCGGTCCTGCGGTCGGCCAGTCCGCTGGTCAGCTGCGACAGCGAGTTGATCGCCTTGGCGAATTGAGCGCGTTGGCCACCCAGGGAGCCCATGACCATATTGAGGTTGGTGATGACTTGCCCGATGAGTTCGTCGCGATCAGCGAGAGTGCTTGTGACCGAAGCGGTCTGGGTCAGGAATGAGCCGATGGTGGCCCCCTCGTCCTGGAACGCCGCGATCAGCTGGCCGGACAGCGCGTTGACCTGCTGGGGATCCAGTGCCCGGAACAACGGACGGAATCCACCCAGCAGGGTGTCCAGATCGAGCGCGGGTTCGGTGTTGCCAACCGCGATCGTGGCTCCGGGATTGAGGCGTTTGGGGCTGCCCGCCCCTTCCATCAGGGCGAGGTAGCGGTCGCCGATTGGGTTCTCCCAGCGGACGGCGGCCCTGGTTCCCTGGGTGAGCACCACCGAGGGATCGGCCGAGAATTCCACCAGGGCCAGTGAGTCCGACGTGACGGCGATCCTTTTGACCTTGCCGACCTCGACACCGGCGATGCGGACGAAGTCACCGGTGGCCAGTCCACTGACATCGGTGAATTCCGCCCGATAGATCTGTTCGGAAGAGAACCGGAACTGGGAGAAGACCGCCAGCAGTGCGGCCGTCCCCAGCGAGCACACGACGACGAAGATCGCGAAGCTGATCGCGGCGCGGCGAACATTGGTGTTCATACGTTCCGTCCTGGTCGGTCGGCTGTCACGGTGCGGGCGGCAGGCCGGGATAGAGGGGTTGACCGTCAGCGCCGTACCACGGGGCGCCGTAGGGCGGACCGCCCGGATACGGCGGCGGCGGGCCGGGGGCGGGTCCCGGCAGGCACTCCCCGACGTGGGGTGATTCGGGGATCGCCCGGGTGACCGGGAAGTAGTCGACCGAACAGGTCTGGCCGATTCCGGGGTTGGGCCGCCAATCCAGCCCCGTTCCCCATCCCGTGTTCGTCACGAGTTGCCGGACCGGGAAGTTCTTGGCGGCGTCGGGCAGCGACCCACATCCGGGACGACCGCCGGGGCCGCCCTTGGCTGCCACTAGGGGCAGATTCTCCGGGTAACGGTAGAGGTCGTCGCCGAATGCGATTCCCGCGTCCAGGTACACGGTCCGGCCGTTGCCACCGAACCACTCACCGGCCTTGTCCAGGAACAGCTTGGCGCCCTGGACGGTGCAGGTGTACTCCGGGCTGTACTTCAGCAGAAGCGCCGTCGTCGGCTCCAGGACGTTCACAGCGCCGACCAGATCGTCTTTGGCCGGACCGATCAGATTGACGCCGCTGTTGGAAAAGCCGAGCGTGTTCAACAGCAACGCATCGAGATCACCGGCGTGACCCGTGATCGTGTCGCTGGTGGTGCTGGCGGCATCGAGGGTCGCCAGGATGTCCTGGGCTGCAACGCTATAGGCGTCGCTGAAACCCTTGTAGGATCGCCAGTCCGCCGCCACGGTGTCCATTCGCGGGTTGACCGCCAGCAGCACCTGGTTGGCATCGGTGATCGCCTGGCCGATTCGTTCCCCCTGGCCGCGCACCCCATCGGCCATGGCGGTCAGCACCGCGTTGAGTTTGGCCACGTCCACTTGGTGCAGGACGCCCACGAGGTTGTCGAAGATCGTGTTGACCTCGGTGGTCACGTTGCGCGACCGGATGGATTCGCCGGCTTTCAGCCGCTGCGGACTGGGGTTCGGTGGATAGACCAGGTCGACGAACTTGGCCCCGAAAACGGTCGTCGCCTTGACTTCCGCTTCGATGTTGGCCGGGATGTGCTCGACTTGGTCGGGATCGATCTCCAGACGCAACCCGACGGGCTGCCCACCCCCCGTGATGCCCGCCACCCGCCCGACCTCGACTCCGCGCAGCTTGACCTTGGCACCGGTCTCCATCACCAGTCCGCTGCGGTCCGAGGTGACGACGACCGGTAGATAGCTGCGAAACGTGCCGAAGAAGAACGCCAAACATAGTGCGGCAGTGGCGATGATGGCGGTGAACAGTCCGGCCGCCCACCACAACGGTCGCAGGTTGTGCTCTCCTGTGTCCTGGTCCATGCCGCTATCCCGAGAGATGGAAATGCCCGGACTGGCCGTAGATGGCCAGCGAGAGGAACAGAACGACGAATACCGCCGAGATCATCGAGGTGCGAACGGCCCGTCCGACGGCTTCGCCGACACCGGCGGGTCCACCGGATGCGGTGAAGCCGTAATAGGTGTGCACGAGCATGATCACGGCAGCCATCGACACCGCCTGGAAGAACGACCAGATGATGTCCGTCGGATTCAGGAACGTATTGAAGTAGTGGTCATAGACGCCGCTCGACTGACCGTAGACGACGGTGGTCCCGAATCGTGCGGCCAGAAATGCGGTGATCATAGCCACGCAGTACAGCGGGATGACCACGATGACCCCCGCGACGACCCGGTTCGATGCGAGGTAGGCCACCGAACGCACACCCATCACTTCCAGCGCATCGATCTCTTCGTTGATCCGCATCGCACCGAGCTGCGCGGTGGCGCCCGCACCGATGGTGGCCGCCAATGCGATGCCGGCGATGACGGGAGCGATCAGGCGGACGTTGAAAAATGCTGAGGCGAAGCCTGTGAGCGCCTCGACCCCGACATTGGCGAACTGGTTGTACCCCTGGACTGCCACCAGGGCTCCGGTCGACAGGGTCAGAAAGCCCACGATCACCACGGTCCCGCCGATGATCGCCAACGCGCCCGTGCCCAGGCTCATCTGGGCGATCAGGCGCACGGTCTCGGCCTGGTAGTGCACCAGCGCGTCGCGTACGGAGACGATCGTGCGGAAGTAGAACTGGGCCTGGGTACCGATTCGGGTCAGTCCGGTGACGCCCTTGGCGGCGACACGGCGTAGCGCAGGATGCAACCCACTGGGCGCGGCACTGCTCACAGGGTTGCCTTCACACCGACCGCTGTCGCGATGATGTTGATCGCGAACAATGCCATGAAGGTGTAGACGACTGTCTCGTTGACGGCGTTTCCGACGCCTGCCGGTCCCCCGCCGACCGACACCCCCTTGTAGCAGGCGATCAGTCCGGCCGCCAGACCGAACAGCGTCGACTTGATCAGCGCGATGACCACGTCAGGAGCCTTGGTGATGACGGTCAGCCCACCCACGAACGATCCGGGGGTCACATGCTGGATGAACACCGCGAAGACGAAGCTGCCCGTCAATCCGACCAGGATCACCACCGACGACAGCAGCGTCGCCACGATGGTGGCGGCCAGCACCCGGGGCACCACCAGCGCCTGGATGGGATCGATCCCCATCACCCGTAGCGCGTCGAGTTCGTCACGAATCGTGCGAGCTCCGAGATCCGCGCACATGGCCGTCGCGCCCGCTCCCGAGACCACCAACACGGTCACCACCGGGCCGATCTGCGTCACTGTTCCGTAGGCGGCCCCCGTACCCGAGTAGTCCGCCGCACCGAACTCGACCAGCAGGATGTTGAAGGTGAAGACCATCAACACCGTGAAGGGAATGGCCAGCATCAGCGTGGGGACCATCGACACACGGGCCACGAACCACGCCTGGACCAGGAACTCGCGCCACGCGAACGGCCTGCGGGGGATAGCCAGCACGACCTCGAGCGCCATCACGAAGAACCCGCCCAAGGCGACAACCGGCTTGGCGGGTGAGGCTGAGGCGACGGCCTCCAGCCGCCGGATCATCGATGATCGGCGACCGCCGACACCTGCTGGGGAAGCAGTCGTCTCGTCAACGTGCGTCAATGCCGGCACCGGCTGCCCCGCCCGCTCGAAACCGTCCCCGTGGCGCCGCGTGCGAACCTCAACCTACCCACCTTCAAGTTCTAATCGGTTCACGAACCGACCGATGTCGACACCGCCCGGTGAGTCCCAAAGTGACTGCGACACAGCCGGTATAGACACACTGTGACGCAGGACACCAAGCGAGATAAACCTTACCCCTTTAGGTAAATGTCGTCAATCACACAATTTCCCCTTCCCCTCACTCGGCCCGATCTGGTAGGCAAATGCCTGGTAACAGCCAGGCGAGCCCACCAAATGGTGCCCAGCCGGTCACCGTCGACGCTGTGCCACCCCCTGCGGTCGGGCGGGTCGGCACCGCCAGGGCGCCACGGCGGCGCGTCAGACGGGAGCGGGGGCGCGCGACATCACAGACGGCCGGGGCAGCCGTTAGCTCTTTGGGGGTACAAAAACCCCTCATATGAGAAGCAGCTACCTAGGCAGTAGCCCGATAGCGTTTCGGCCATGTTGCCGGACGAGGATGCGCGCACGGCGATTGCCGGCGCAGATGGCGGCGCGAACTGCGCTTATGCCGCCACCCGTGGCGCGCCGAGATGCCACGAAGGCCGGCACCGGATGCGCTGGCGGGCGCCCGGCGACCGCGCTTCGGCGATGTTCTCCGATCCGCAGGGCGGGATGACATCCAGTTTGCGGGGTACGCGACCTTGAGCGCGGGATCACTCGCTGCCAAGCCCGTGCGGGCTTTCGGCGGATTCATCGGCATGACCCTGGACACCTTCGTGGTGATGTTCCGCCCGCAGTTCGCCTGGCGGGAGTACCTGTTGCAGACCTGGTTCGTGGCGCGCGTGTCGGTCTTGCCCGCCCTGATGCTGACGCTGCCCTACTCAGTGTTGCTGGTGTTCACCTTCAACATCCTGCTCGGCGAGTTCGGCGCAGCGGACTTCTCCGGTACCGGTGCGGCGATCGGCACGGTCAACCAGATCGGACCGATCGTCACCGTGCTCGTGGTCTCCGGCGCCGGCGCCACCGCGATGTGCGCCGACCTCGGCGCACGCACCATTCGGGAAGAGCTCGACGCCTTGCGCGTCATGGGCATCGACCCCATCCAGGCGCTCGTGGTCCCCCGCGTGCTGGCCGCCACCACGGTGGCACTGGCGCTCTCGTCCACGGTCATCCTGACCGGCCTCGCCGGCGCCTACATCTTCGTCGTCTATATCCAGAACGTCTCGCCGGGCGCGTTCGCCGCCGGCCTGACGCTGCTGACCGGCGTCGGTGACGTTGTCGTATCGCTCACCAAGGCAACACTTTTCGGCCTGGCCGCCGGCCTGATCGCCTGTTACAAGGGCATCTCGGTCGGTGGTGGCCCTGCCGGCGTAGGCAACGCCGTCAACGAGACCGTGGTCTTCACCTTCATGGTGCTGTTCGCCATCAACGTCATCGTCACCGCCGTCGGCATCCAGTTCACGGTGTGATGGTGCACCCGTGAGCGTCAACTCCCCCAGCCGACTGCACCCCAAACTGGCGACAGGCCTGCGCGAGCTGTCCGCCGGATGGGACCGCATCGGCGCCCAAACCCGGTTCTATGTCAAGACGCTGGCCGCGATCCCCGATGCGGCGACCCGCTATAACAAGGAACTGTTGCGTCTCGTCGCCCAGATGGGTTTGGGCGCAGGCGCTTTGGCCGTAGTAGGCGGAACGGTGGCCATCGTCGGCTTTCTGACCATGACCACCGGCGCCCTGGTGGCCGTCCAGGGATACAACCAGTTGGCGTCGGTCGGCTTCGAGGCCCTGACCGGATTTGCGTCGGCCTTCTTCAACGTTCGGCTCATCGTCCCGGGGACCGTCTCGGTGGCGTTGTCGGCGACCATCGGCGCGGGTGCGACCGCCCAGATCGGCGCGATGCGGATCAACGAAGAGATCGATGCACTGGAGGTCATCGGAATCCGTTCGGTCACTTACCTGGCCGCGACCCGCGTTCTGGCGGGCGTCATCGTGGTGATACCGCTGTACTGCATCGCCGTCATGATGGCGTTCCTGGCCGCCCGCACCGGCACCGTCGTCATCTACGGTCAGGGTGCCGGCGTCTACGACCACTACTTCAACACCTTCCTCAACCCCACCGACGTCATCTGGTCGTTCATGCAGTCGGTGGCGATGACGATCGTCATCATGCTGGTGCACACGTTCTACGGCTACACCGCCAAGGGCGGACCAGCTGGCGTCGGTGAGGCGGTCGGGCGTGCCGTTCGTACGTCGATGGTGGTCGCCGCGGTCGAAATCGTGATGATCTCACTGGCCGTGTACGGCCAGTCCGGCAACTTCAATCTGGCGGGCTAGATATGGAAGCCCGGCCCGGTGAGGAACGCCTGCATGACAGGTGGTGGACGGTCATCCTGCTGGCCGTTGTCGCCGTGTTCTTCTTCGTCACCGCAACACTTTTCGCGGGTACCTTCCGGTCCTACGTGCCGGTCACACTGACCGCCGACCGTTCAGGGTTGGTGATGGAAACCGGTGCGAAGGTCAAGATGCGCGGCGTTCAGGTCGGCCGGGTCAGCCAGATCACCGGCGGTCAGGGGCCCGCGACGCTGCGGCTGGAGATCGACCCGGACCAGGTCCAGTACATCCCGGCCAATGTGGGAGCGCAGATCCGCGCCACCACCGCGTTCGGGGCAAAATTCGTCGACCTCATCTATCCGTCCGAACCCAGTCCGCAGCGGCTGGCCGCCGGCGCTGTGCTGCAGTCGAAAAACGTCACCACCGAGGTCAACACCGTCTTCCAGAATGTCGTCAACCTGCTCGACAAGGTCGACCCCGCCAAGCTCAACGCGGTCCTGACGGCGGTTGCCGACGGAGTCCGCGGCCAGGGGCCGCGGATGGCCGAGGCCACCACCGATCTCAACGAGGTTCTCAAGGCGCTCAACGAGCGCAGCGACACCATCCGCGAGGACTGGCGCTCGTTCAAGAACTTCAACGACACCTACGCCGCGGCCGCACCGGACATCGTGACGATCCTCAACGCCGGCAGCACGGTCAGCACGACCATCGCCGATCGGTCTTCACAGCTGGATGCATTGCTGCTCAACACCATTGGGTTCTCGTATTCAGCTCGCGACCTGCTGGCCTCGAGCGAGGACTCCCTGGTCCGCGCCGTCAACCTACTCGAGCCCACCACCAATCTGCTGCTGAAGTACAGCCCCGTCTACACCTGCTGGCTGCAGGGCGCCACATGGACTCTGAGCACCGGCGACGCCTACAACATCTGGGGCGGCCGCGACGGCAAGTCGGCGAACTTCGACGTCGCCCTGCTGCTGGGCAACGACGGCTACCAGTACCCCGACAACCTGCCCATCGTCAACGCCAAGGGCGGACCGGGCGGCAAGCCCAGCTGCGGATCGATGCCCGATCCGACCAAGAACCTCCCGGTGCGTCAGCTGATCACCAACACCGGCTGGGGTACCGGCCTGGACATCCGCCCGAATCCTGGCCTGGGAGAACAATGTTGGGCCGACTGGTTCCCGGTCACCCGCGCAGTGCCGCAGCGGCCGAGCATCCGCCAGTGCCTGCCGGGGCCGGCACCCGGGCCCGACCCCGGTCCGGGAATGCCGCCCTACGGGGCGGCGTGGTACGGCCCGGGCGGGGTCCCGCTCTGGCCTGGCGTGCCGCCGGCACCCGATCCGGCGGTCCCAGCACCACAGGCGGCGCCAACGCCGTGACCATCGAGCACCGACGGGAGAACCGACCGTGAAAGACAATCTGAGGGCTACCGTGTGGCGCCTCGCCGTCTTCCTCACGGTGTGTCTGTTCGGCGCGTTCGCCCTGCTCGCCGTCTTCGCGCAGTTCCGCTTCGGCAGCGGTAGGTCCTATAACGCCGAGTTCACCAACGTCACCGGCCTCAAATCCGGCGACTTCGTCCGGATCGCCGGAGTCGAGGTAGGCAAAGTCGGCGACATCACGATCAACCGGGACGCGACGGTCCGCGTCGAGTTCTCCGCCAGCGACACCGTCACCCTGACCGAGGGCACCCGAGCGGTCATCCGCTATGACAATGTGATCGGCGGCCGGTTCCTGGCTCTGGAAGAGGGGGCCGGTGGACTCAAGCGCCTGCAACCCGGCGCGACGATTCCGGTGACCCGCACCGCCCCGGCGCTCGACCTGGATTCGGTGATCGGCGGTTTCAAGCCGCTGTTTCGCGCCTTGAGTCCCGAGCAGGTCAACGCCTTGAGCGGCCAGCTCGATCAGGCACTGCAGGGCCAGGGGCCGACCATCTCCTCCTTCTTGAATCAGGCCGCGGTGTTGACCAACACGCTGGCCGACCGCGATCAGCTGATCGGTGAGGTCGTCACCAACCTCAATGTGGTACTCGGCACCCTGGGCCCGCAGAGCGCGCAACTGGACAAGGCCGTGACGAATCTGTCCGGCTTGATCGACGGCCTCAACGCCCGCCGGACCGATATCGCCGGCGCCTTCGCCAGCGCCAACGCGGCGGCGGCGACCGTCGCCGACCTTCTCGACCAGTCCCGCGAACCCTTCAAAAAGGTTGTGCACGAGACAGATCGGGTGTCAACGATCGCGGTGGGCGACCACGAGTATCTGGAGAAACTCATCGACACGCTGCCCGACAAGTACAAGGCGCTGGGCAGGCAGGGCATGTACGGCGACTTCTTCAGCTTCTACCTCTGCGATTTGGTGCTGAAGCTCAATGGCAAAGGCGGACAACCGGTTTACGTCAAGGTCGCTGGCCAAGACACCGGGCGGTGTACGCCGAAATGAAATCCTTCTCTGAGCGCAACCCGTTCATCCTCGGTGCCGTCGGCGCCGTCGTAATCGCCGGGATCGTCATGGGCGCACTGAATTGGCAGAAACTTCCGTTCCTCAACCCGGGTCGCAACTACTCGGCCTACTTCGCCGACGCGGGCGGTCTGTTCACCGGCGCGGGCGTTGAGGTTTCGGGCCTCCCTATCGGCAAGGTGTCCGATATCGAACTCGACGGCCAGCACGTACTGGTGAAGTTTCGGATCAAAGGCGACGTCCACCTCGGTGAGCGCACGACCGCGGCGATCAAGACGAAGGGTCTGCTGGGCACCAAGATGCTCGACGTCATCCCGGTCGGTGACGGCGATCTGTCGGCTCCGATCCCGATCGACCGGACGACATCGCCCTACCAATTGCCTGACGCGCTGGGCGATCTGACCAACACGATCAGCGGGCTGAACACCGACCAGCTGTCGGCCTCGCTGGCCACCATGGCCCAGACCTTCGCCAACACCCCGCCGGACCTGCGTAACGCGGTGGCCGGAGTGGCGCGGTTCTCCGAGACGCTCGACAAGCAGGACGCCCAGCTTCGCAGTCTGCTGGACAACGCCGCCAAGACCACCGACGTGCTGGCCAAGCGGACCGACCAGATCGTCACGCTGGTGCGGCAGACCAACTCGCTGTTGCTCGCACTCAACGAGCAGAGCGCTGCGCTCGACCGGATCTGGCGCAACATCTCGGCCGTCTCGAAACAACTCAAGGGGTTCATCGCCGACAACCGGGCGCAGCTCAAGCCGGCCCTGGAGAAACTGAACGGGGTCTTGACGATCGTCGACGACCGCAAGGGACGCATTCAGGAGGCGGTCAAGCGGCTCAACAGCTACGCGATGTCACTCGGCGAATCGGTGTCCTCCGGGCCGTTCTTCAAGGCCTACGTGGTCAACCTGTTCCCGGGTCAGTTCGTCCAGCCATTCATCGACGCGGCATTCTCCGATCTCGGGGTCGACCCGGCCACGCTGCTGCCCTCGCTGCGCACCGACCCCCAGGTCGGCCAGCCCGCGACCCCGGCGCTTCCGGTGCCCTACCCGCGTACCGGCCAGGGTGGTGGGCCGCATCTCAACCTGCCCGACGCGATCACCGGTAACCCCGGCGATCAGGGCTGCGGTCCGCCCGGTATTGCGCTGCCCGGCCCCACGGGCTGCTACCCGTACCGGGAGCCGCTGCCCGCACCGCCGCCGGGTGGCCCACCACCCGGGCCGCCGGCAGTATCACCGCCCGGGATCGCGTCGGTTCCCGAACCGACACCGGCTCCGTTCCTGGTGCCGGCGCCCGGTGAACAACCCGCCGACACCCATTCCGGGGGATCGCAATGACTACACTGCGTAAGTACCGCACCCTTCTTGCCGCAGTCCTGGCTCTGACCGTGATCGCCGGTGGCGTGCTGGCCGTCCGGGCGGTCGACCATATGGACCGAGTCGAGGTGGTCGGCTACTTCGAGAACAGCATCGCGCTGTTCCCCGGCGATGACGTCCGAATCCTCGGGGTGCCCGTGGGCCGGGTGGAAAAGGTTGTGCCGCAACCCGATGGCGTCAAGGTCTCGTTCTGGTTCGACCGTAAGTTCAAGGTGCCGGCCGATGCCAAAGCCGCGATCCTGTCCCCCATGCTCGTCACCGGCCGGGCCATCCAACTCACACCGGTCTATGCCGGCGGCCCCACCCTCGCCGACGGCGCGGTGATCCCACGCGACCGCACCGCGGTTCCTGTCGAATGGGACGAGGTCCGCGTCCAGCTCAAACGCCTGACCGAACTGCTGGCACCCACCGAACCGGGCGGGGTCAGCACACTGGGCTCCTTCATCAACACCACCGCCGACAACCTGCGGGGTCAGGGTGGTGCGATCCGCGAGACCATTCTCAAACTCTCCCAGGTGATGTCGGCGCTCGGAGACCACAGTGGCGACATCTTCTCCACGCTGAAGAACCTGTCCATCCTCGTCACGGCACTGCGCGGCAGCAGCGATCTACTCGGTCAGCTCAACAACAACCTCGCCTCGGTGAGCGGCGTGCTGGCTGACGACCCAGGCAAGATCGGCGACGCCTTCGTCGACATGAACTCCGTGATCGGTGACGTCAAGACCTTCGTCGACGAGAACGGTGAGACCATCGGAACGACGGCAGACAAACTCGCCTCGATCAGCACGGCTCTCAACGACAGCCTCGACGACATCAAGCAGACCCTGCACATCGCGCCGTCCACCGTCCAGAACTTCAACAACATCTACGAACCCGCCAACGGTGCGTTCACCGGAGCGTTGGCGGTGAACAACTTCGCCAACCCGATCTCGTTCCTGTGCGGCGCAATTCAGGCGGCCTCCCGTCTAGGTGCCGAGCAGGCCTCGAAACTGTGCGTGCAATATCTGGCACCAATCATGAAAAACCGGCAGTACAACTTCCCGCCGATCGGGGAGAACCTCCTCAACGGGGCCCAGGCCCGGCCCAACGAAGTGACCTACAGCGAGGACTGGATGCGACCGGACTTTGTGCCGCCGGCTCCCCCGGCAGCACCCGGGCCCGCGGCGCAACCACCTTCCCCGCTTGCCGCAGAGACGCCGCCGACGCAGCAGAGCGACCCGAACGCCGGGCTGGCAGGAATGATGACTCCGGCAGCCGGGGGTGGCTCGTGACACGCCGTCGGTGGTATCGGCGGGCGGCCGGCATCGTGCTCATCCTGGCCCTGGCGGGCGGATCGTCGGGCTGCGAGCTCAAGAACTGGCAGGGCCTCAACTCACTGCCGCTGCCCGGCACCACCGGCAACGGACCCGGGTCGTTCGAGATCACCGCGGAAATGCCTGACATCAACAACATTCAGCCCAACTCCCGGGTACGCGTCGGCGACGCCACCGTGGGACACATCACCAAGATCGAACTGCAGGGCTGGCACGCACTGGTGACGATGCGCCTCGACGGTGGCGTGAACATGCCGGCGAACTCGATCGCCAAGATCGGACTGACCAGCATCCTGGGCTCCCAGCACATCGAATTGAGCCCTCCCACAGACGAACCGCCGCAAGGCCGGCTGCACGAGGGGTCGCTCATCCCGCTGTCCCACTCGGCGGCCTACCCCACCGTCGAGCAGACGCTGGCCGCGGTGTCGATGGTCCTCAACGGCGGCGGGCTGGGCCAGGTTCAGGACATCACCGAGGCGTTCAGCACCGCCTTCCGAGGCCGCGAGCAGGACCTGCGCAGCATGATCAGTGAGCTCGACCGGTTCGCCGCCAACTTCAACGACCAGACCGACGACATGATCGCAGCGACCCAGAGCCTCAACAAGGTCGCGGGCACGTTCGCCGCGAATCAGCCGACCCTGGACAAGGCGCTCAAGACCGTTCCCGAGGCACTGGCGGTGCTCAACAACGAGCGCGGGAACCTCGTGGCTGCCGCCGACGCGCTGGGCAGGTTCAGTCAACGGGTCGTCGGCACCGTCGACCAGAGCAAGGCCAGCCTGGTCAAGGAACTCAAAGAGATCGGCCCGGTACTGGAATCGCTAGCCAACGCCGGGCCGAGTATGACCCGCGCCCTCAGTCTCATTCTGACGTTCCCGTTCCCCAACGAAACCATCGAGAAGTGGCAGCGGGGGGACTACGCGAACATGACCGCGATCGTCGACCTCACCTTGAGCCGGATCGACCAGGGAATCTTCACCGGAACTCGTTGGGAGGGCAATCTCACCGAACTGGAGATGCAGTGGGGTCGGACCATCGGCCAGTTCCCCAGCCCCTACACCAAGGCCAATCCGCTGGTCGCCCCGTACCGATTCGACCAAGGGCCGTGACATGCATCTGACCCGGAGAATGCTGATCCAGCTCGCGATCTTCACCTCCATCGCGGTGATCGCGATCGCGGTGATGGCACTGCAGTTCCTGAAGCTACCGGCCAAGATGTTCGGTATCGGCCGCTACAGCGTGACCCTGGAACTGCCGGAGAGCGGTGGCCTCTACGGCACCGGCAACGTCACCTACCGTGGCGTGGAGGTAGGTCGCGTCGAGTCGGTGGGGCTGACCAATACCGGTGTCAAAGCCGTGTTGTCGCTGAAATCAGGCATCGACATCCCCTCGGACCTCAAGGCCGAAGTGCACAGCCAGTCAGCCATCGGCGAGCAGTACGTCGATCTGATTCCCCGCAACGGGACCGCCCAGCCGCTCAAGGACGGTGACGTGATTCCCCGCGCCGATACCTCGATCCCGCCGGACATCAACTCGCTGCTCGATGCAGCCAACACCGGGTTGCAGGCAATTCCGCGGGACAACCTCAAAACCGCGATCGACGAGGCTTATACCGCGGTCGGCGGCCTCGGCCCCCAGCTGTCCCAGATCGTCAGGGGCTCAACGACCTTGGCGATCGACGCACGCGCCAACCTCGACCCGCTGATCAATCTCATCGACAACTCCAAGCCGGTGCTCGATTCCCAGTCCCAGTCCGCTCAGGCTGTCCAGGCCTGGGCATCCCACCTCGCGACAGTCACCAGCGACCTGCAGCAGCACAACGATGCGGTAGCCGGACTCATCGACCAGCAGGGCGTCGTCATCGCGACCGACGAGGCCCGCAAGCTCATCAATCGCCTCAAGCCCACGCTGCCGGTGCTGGCAGCGAACCTGGCCAGCGTCGGACAGGTCGGCATCGACTACAAGGACTCGATCGAACAACTCCTCGTCGTCCTCCCGCAAGCGGTCGGCGTGGGGCAGGGCACCTTCGTCGCCAATGCGAACACCAAGCAGGCCTACAAGGGCGAATACCTTTCGTTCAACCTGAATGTGAACCTACCGCCGGCCTGCACCACCGGGTTCCTGCCCGCCCAGCAGGTCCGAATCCCGAGCCTGGTCGACTACCCCGACCGCGCCCCCGGCGATCTGTACTGCCGCGTGCCGCAGGATTCGCAGTTGAACGTCCGGGGCGCCCGCAACATCCCTTGCGAGACCGTGCCCGGCAAGCGCGCGCCCACAGTCAAGATGTGCGAGAGCAACGAGCAGTACGTGCCCATCAACGACGGCAACAACTGGAAGGGCGACCCCAACGCCACCCTGTCCGGCCAGGGCATCCCCCAGCTTCCACCGGGGGCAGCACCGCAGGCACCACCGGCGAACCAGAACACCACATGGCAATCGATGCTCACCCCTGCCGGGTCCTGAGCGCCCGCCGGCGGTGCTGGACGCCGCTATGCTCACCTCGTCACCGAGACGCAATTGAGGAACCACGATGGACCATCGACTGATGCGACGAGCCCTGACCTCAGGCGCTGTCGTCGTTGCCGCCCTGCCGCTCTCGGTGGGCATCGCGAACGCCGACAACACCCGGCTCAACAACGGTGTGGTGGCCAATGTGTACACCGTTCAGCACCAGGCCGGGTGCACCAACGACGTCAAGAAGAATCCGGCGTTGACGTTGGCCGCACAATGGCACACCGACGACGTGCTGAACAATCGCGCCCTCGACGGCGACATCGGATCGGACGGGTCGACTCCCCAATCACGGGCCGCGGCAGCGGGTTTCAAGGGAGCGGTGTTCGAGACTGTGGCGATCAACCCCGCGCTGGCGATCAACAACCTCGACGTGATCAACCAGTGGTACTACAACCCTGACTATCTGGCGATCATGTCCAACTGCGCCAACACCGCGATCGGTGTGTGGTCGGCGAACAGCCTGGACCGTTCGGTGCTGGTCGCGGTGTACGGCCAGCCGGCCTGACAGTGAGTCACGTCCCAGACCACACGACGTGACGCTTATTAACTGCGTGCCCGTCGGCCGGCACCCGCGGCCCATATCGTCGCGGCCGGTCCCGGCCTCCGCTGGCAACATCTGATGCAGCAGAGCCAGCTGCGAGCGGCGGCGGCACCGCCCGTCCCGAGCAGGAGTTCACCTCGTCAGACGCCTCAGAGGAGCGCGCTCCTGCCCGAAGCTAATGGCGCTCTGGCAAAAACTCTTAGCGACGTATTAGCGCTGGAGGGCCGCCACCTTAATTTCCGGCCCTACCTTTGGACTCATGTTGCTCGATGTTCGTTGGCTTCAGTACCTGCTGAAGCGCCCTGCCCACAAGTAGGCCCCGCCGCGCGCGTAGCCGCGGACTGGTTCGACCTCGGCTGTTCGCTGCCGACCCGGTTGAGCCGTGACTCTCCACTGCAACTTTCGAACATCATCTCCCCCACCGTCGGCCACCCTATGATTTGCCGATGGCCGTCGACCCAGCCACGACCAGCGCGGAAGCCGCGCACTATCGGGCCCAAGGCTGGTGGTCGGACTCCACTCTGTCGCACCGGGTCGTCGAGAGCGCCGCATCGGTCCCCGACAAAACGGCCTACGTCGATTTCCACCTGGACGGCTCCGACCGCGTCCTGACGTGGTCGCAGTTCGACGCCGCCGCCACCAACCTCGCCGCGCAGCTGCGGGCGCGGGGCGTCAGCCCCGGTGACCGGGTCGCGGTCTGGCATGGCGACACCGCCGCCATCCACGTCCTGTTCGTCGCGATCGAACGCTGCGGCGCGGTGACCGTCGGCCTCGGCGCCCGCGCCGGCGTGCGAGAGGCGACCCACATCGTCGCCACCACCGCACCCTCACTGATCGTCAGCGACGCCGCCCGTTGCGAGCGGGCCGCCACGGTCGCCTCTGACGCGTCCGTGCCGGCGGTCGTCCTCGACGAGTCCGGCGATCTGCACCTCGACACCGTCGCGCCGCCGGCCGCGAACCTGTCGCCCCTCGGGCCCGACGAGCCGTTCCTGATCAATTCCACCTCGGGCACCACCGGCCTGCCCAAGTGTGTCGTCCACACCCAGAACCGCTGGCACTACTTTCACCAGAAGGCGGTGGCCAACGGCGAGCTCACCGCCGACGACGTCTTCCTGCCGGTGATCCCCACACCGTTCGGCTTCGGGCTGTGGACCTCGCACGTCACCCCCATCAGCCTCGGGGCGACGGCCGTGCGCATCGAGCGCTTCGACGCGGCGGCGACATGCGCGGCGGTCGAGCGCTACCGCGCGACGGTGCTGTGCTGTGTCAGCACCCAGCTGATGATGATGCTGGCCAGCGACGCGTCCCGGGTGCACGATCTGAGCAGCCTGCGGGTGGTGTTCACCGGCGGTGAGCCGCTGCCCTACACCCAGGCCGCGCAGTTCGAGGACCTGACCGGTGTGACGATCCTGCAGTTCTACGGGTCCAATGAGACCGGCATGCTCAGCGCGACCACCACCAAGGACTCGCTGCATCACCGGCTGCGGACCGCTGGGCGCATCGTCCCCGAGATGCAGGTACGGCTGTTCGACGGCGACACCGACGTCACCGAAACCGGCCGCGGGCAACCGGTTTGCCGAGGGCCGGCCCTGAGCATGGGCTACCTGGGCGGCGTCGACCACGACAAGCTCTACACCCGCAACGGCTGGATGCGGATGGGCGACATCTGCGAACTGGACACCGAGGGGTATCTGCGTTTGACCGGCCGGACATCGGACTTCATCCTGCGCGGCGGCAAGAACATCAGTGCGGTCGAGGTCGAGGAGGTCGTCGCCACCCACCCCGCCGTCGCCGTGGCCGCGGCGGTCGCCATGCCCGACCCGTTGTTCGGTGAGCGGGTGTGCGTCTACGCCGAACTCAAGGACGGCTACCCGCTGGATCTGCCCGCCCTGGTCGAGCATCTGTTGGGCCAAGGCATGTCCAAGGAACTGTTGCCCGAGCGGCTGGAGATCCTCGACGAACTGCCGCGGTCCTCGGGCGGCAAGATCGCCAAAGGCCAACTTCGCGACCTGATCCGGTCGACACTGGAGCAATCATGAGTACCGAAGGTGAGCGCGAGTGAGGATCGCAATGAGGCACGAGCGAGGACCGGAGCGAGCGGGAACCGAGCGATGAGTACCGAAGAAGTCCGCCGGGGCGGCTTGGGCGTATGGGCGCCGTCGAAGGTGCCCCGCATCGGGGTCGACCTCAGCGACGAGCAGAAGATGGCGATCGCGTTCCGCCACCTCGCCGGCATCGGGTTCGCCGAGAACATGGCCGGCCACATCACCTGGCAGCCCGACGGCCGCACCGACATGTACGTCAACCCCTGGGGCTTGTGGTGGGCCGAACTCACCGCATCCGACATCTGCGTGGTCGACGAGGACGCCCGGGTGGTCCGCGGACGCTGGGACGTCACCCCGGCCATCCACATCCACACCGAGATCCACCGGATCCGCCCCGACGCCCGCGTGGTGATCCACAATCATCCGTACTACGTCAGCCTCATCGCCGCGCTCGGCGTGCTGCCCGAACTCGTGCACCAGACCGGGGCGCTGTTCCTCGACGACATGTACCTGGTCGACAAGTACGACGGTGAGATCGACACCCCATGGCGCGCAGCCGAATTGGCGCAGCAGATCGGATCGGCCAATCTGGTGATCCTCGCCAACCACGGGGTGATCGCCACGGGACACGACCTGGCCGCCGCGGTGTACCGCGCGGTGTCGATCGAGCGGGTGTGCCGGCTGGCCTACGACGTGATGCTGACCGGCCGCACCCCGTCGCAGATGAACCGCGGCGACATGGTCGGTATGCAGGCCTCCCTCATCGAGCGGGCAGCCGACGTGTACTGGGCGGGCGCGGCACGCATGACCATCAAAGCCGACCGCGGCGTACTGGACTGAAGGAGTCTGACCTATGGCGTCCATCGACGAGTTGCAGACGAACCTGAACTTCACCACCGCCAAGACCGGCGCCGACCGGACCGTGACCTTCCTTCCCGACCCACCGCGCGCCAAACGGCACTACACCGTCATCTCCGTCGACGATCACATCGTCGAGCCGCCGGACACCTTCGAGGGACGGGTCCCCCGCAAGTTCGCCGACCGGGCCCCACGGGTGGTCGACACCGACGACGGCGGGCAGACGTGGATGTATGACGGGCAGTCGCTGCCCAACGTCGGATTCAACGCGGTCGTCGGCCGGCCGGTGTCGGAGTACGGGTTCGAGCCGGCCCGGTTCGACGAGATGCGCCGCGGCGCTTGGGATATCCATGCGCGGGTGGCCGACATGGACATCAACGGCATATACGCCTCGCTGAACTTCCCGTCCTTCCTTCCCGGTTTCGCCGGCCAGCGCCTGCAGCAGGTGACCACCGACCGCGACCTGGCGATGGCCTCGGTGCGGGCCTGGAACGACTGGCACCTCGAGGCGTGGGCGGGCCCCTATCCGGAGCGGATCATCCCCTGCCAGCTGCCCTGGCTACTGGACCCCGACGTCGGGGCCAAGATGATCTACGAGAACGCCGAACGCGGCTTTCACGCGGTGACCTTCAGCGAAAACCCGGCGCTGCTGGGGTTTCCGACGATCCACTCCGGTTACTGGGAGCCGATGATGGCGGCCTGCGCGGAGACCGGAACGGTGGTGAACCTGCACATCGGGTCGTCGGGGACGTCACCGTCGACCACCGACGACGCGCCACCCGACGTTGCAGGTGTGCTCTTCTTCGCCTACGCCATCTCCGCGGCGGTGGATTGGCTGTACTCCGGGGTGTGTACCCGGTATCCGGACCTGAAGATCTGCCTGTCTGAGGGTGGAATCGGCTGGGTCGCAGGGCTTCTCGACCGCCTCGACCACATGCTCAGCTATCACGAGATGTACGGCACGTGGAAGGCACTCGGCGAGACCCTGACCCCCGCCGAAGTCTTCACACGGAACTTCTGGTTCTGCGCGGTCGAAGACCAGTCCTCATTCGTCCAGTACGACCGGATCGGCCAGGACAACATCCTGCTCGAGGCGGACTACCCGCACTGCGACTCGACATGGCCGCACACCCAGGAGACCATCCGCCAGCAGATCCACGGCCTGCCTGAGGAGATCATCCGAAAGGTGACGTGGGAGAACGCTTCTCGGCTCTACCAGCATCCGGTGCCGGTGGCCGTGCAGCAGGATCCGGACGCCTACTGAGTGTCGAGCCAGTCCGAGATAGCGCCCACCGCATCACGGAAGAAGATGCGGTAGGGCCGGTCGGCGACGTAGCCGATGTGGGGTGTGGCGAGCACGTTGTCGAGGGTGCGCAGCGGATGCCCGGCCGGCAGCGGTTCAGTGTCGAAGACGTCGAGCGCCGCCCCGGCAATGCTGTGTGACCGCAGGGCCTCGACCAATGCCGCCTCGTCGACGATCGGTCCGCGGGAGGTGTTCACCAGCACGGCGGTCGGCTTCATCTGCGCCAGTTCGGGCGCGCCGACCAGACCGGCGGACCGCTCGCTGAGCTTCATGTGGACGGTGAGCACATCGGCGGTGGCGAACAGCTCGTCCTTGGTGACCAGCGTGGCGCCGGCCTCCTCGGCCGCCTCCGGGGTGAGGTTCTGGCTCCAGGCGACGACCTTCATCCCGAATGCCTCCCCGATGCGCGCGACACGGGTGCCGATGCGGCCCAGACCGAGGACGCCGAGTGTGCGGCCGGCCAGTTCGCGTCCCACCGAGGTCTGCCAGCCGCCGTCGCGCACCGACAGTGACTCGGCGACGAGGTTCCGTGCGGCGGCCAGGACCAGCGCCCAGGTCAGCTCGACGGTGGCGGCCACCGTGCCGCCGGTGGTCCCGACGTGAATGCCGTGGTCCTGGACCGCAGCCATGTCGATCGAGGCGTTGAACGGGCCGGTGGAGGCGATCATCTTCAGCCGGGGCAGACGTTCGATGATGCTGCGCGGCAACGGTGTTCGTTCCCGCATTACGAAGACGACGTCGAAGTCCGCAAGCCGGGCCACCAGTTCATCGGGGTCGGCCAGATGGTCGTTGAAGACCGTGATGTCGGCGCGCTCGGCCACCGATGACCAGTCCGCCGACTGCAGCGCGACGTTCTGATAGTCATCGAGGACCGCGACCTTGACGCGTCCCACCATCCACCTCCGTTTGCGTTCCCGATGCTTCATCCTTGCACCGCCGGGGAACAAGTCCGTGGATGCCGCCGTCAGGTGCGTGCAGAGATGTCGCCTGCGTGACTGAACCGCGCGGCACGCCGGTGAATGCGGTGCTCACGACCGCGGGTCCGTTGCGGCTTGCCGGCTTCGCGGGTCTGCTCGGCGTAGAACCACTTCTTGGTGAATTCGACGAGGACCAGGTAGACCACCACGAACCCGGCGAGCGCGCCGAAGAACTGCAGCGGCAGCGGCGTGAAGCCAAGCGGGCGGGCCAGCGGCGAAATCGTGATCAGCACGCCGACCGCAACCACCGTCAGACTCGTGATGGTCAACGGCACGCTGGCTCGGCTGCGGAAGAACGGCACCCTCCGGGTACGGATGGCGAAGATGATCAACGTCTGGGTGGCAAGGGATTCCACGAACCAACCGGTGCGGAACTCGGTGGCACCGGCGTGCAGCACCCCCAACATCAGACCAAAGGTCAGGAAGTCGAACAGCGAACTGATCGGCCCGAAAACCAGCATGAACCGTCGGATGAACCCAATGTTCCAGTGTGACGGAGCTTGAAGTTGCTCCTGATCGACACGGTCGGTGGGGATCGCCAGTTGCGAGCTGTCGTAGAGCAGGTTGTTGAGCAGGATCTGGCTGGGCAGCATCGGCAGGAACGGCAGTAACGCGGATGCGGCGGCAGCGCTGAACATGTTGCCGAAATTGCTCGAAGTGCCCATCAGCACGTATTTGATGGTGTTGGCGAAAATCCGCCGGCCTTCGGCCACGCCGGTCGCCAGCACGCCGAGATCCTTCTCCAGGAGCACCACATCGGCGGCGTCCTTGGCGACATCGGTGGCGCTCTCCACGGAGATCCCCACGTCGGCGGCGTGCAGCGCCAGCGCGTCGTTGACACCGTCGCCGAGGAATCCCACTGATCGCCCGCTGCGTCGCGCAGAGGTGATCAGCTGGGCTTTCTGCTCCGGGGAGATGCGGGCGAATATCGTGTTGTTCTGCGCGGCGGCGGTGAAATCGTCTGCGCCCAGAGCCTCCAACTGCGCACCGGTCACGGTACCCTTCGACACCAAACCCAAGTCAGCGCAGACCTTCTCGGCAACCCGGGGATTGTCGCCGGTCGCGATCTTCAGCTCGATACCCAAAGCCGCAAGCCGGGCCAGGGACTCGCGCGCGGCGGCCTTGGGCTCGTCGGCGAAGACAACGAAGCCGGCCAGCATCAGATCGGATTCGTCTCCGGTGATCGTCGTCAGTTCGGCGGCAGGTCTGACAGCCACCGCGACAACCCGGCGCCCCGCTGCGAACAATGCGTCCAGGGTGTGCTGCGTCGCTTCCGGCGTGCCCTGGCACCGGACCAGTACCTGCTCGGGCGCCCCCTTGAGCACGAGCACCCGTTTGCCGTTGTCGTCGACCAGCACCGACGTGGCGCGGCGCACGTGGTCGAACGGCACACACGCGATGCGTTGCACGCCGGCGCCCACCACGTCCTTCGCCTGCGGAGACTCCCAGAGCGCGGCATCCAATGGGTTGGCGCCGACCCCGCCCGACTCCGGGTCGACATCGGTGGCCAGCAACCCGAGTCGCAGCACCGAGTCGCTGTGCGCACCAACAGGATCGACCGCGTCGACCAAACTGATGCTGCCCTCGGTGAGAGTGCCGGTCTTGTCGGTGATCAGAATGTCGATATCGCCCAGATCTTCGATACATACCAGGCGCTTCACCAGAACCTTGGCCTTGGCGAGTTGCCGCGAACCGGTCGCCAGGCTGGCACTGACCACCGCGGGCAGCAGTTGTGGTGTGATTCCCACCGCGATCGCCAGCGAGAACAGCACCGAATCGATCACCGGCTTACGCAGTAGGAGGTTGCTGACCAAGATCAGCACCGTCAACGCGATCGCGACTTGCAACAACAGATAGGAGAACTTGCGCAGCCCGGCCTGAAAGTCGGTTTCGGGCTGGCGTTCACCCAACCCGGCTGCGATGCGGCCGAACTCGGCGTTTCGGCCGGTGGCGTACACCACCCCGGTTCCCTCGCCCCCGCTGACGATCGTGCCCATGAACGCCAGATCGTCGGACTCGGCCAATTCAGCTCCGGCGGCCACCGGTTGGGCCGATTTCTCCGAGCCCATCGATTCCCCGGTCAAGATGCTCTCGTTGCATTCCAGACCGTTGACCTCGATCAGGCGGATGTCCGCGGGGACGACCTCGCCCAGCGACAGCCGAATCACGTCACCGGGCACGAGTTCGGTGACATCGACGGAGACGAATGCCCCGTCGCGCCGCGCGACCGCGGTGTGACGCACCCCCGAGTGCAGCGCAGCGGCCGCCCGCTCGGCGCGGTACTCGTTGATGAAACCCAGGCCAATGCTGGCCGCGAGAATCACCCCGATGATGATCGCTTGCAGGCTGTCGCCGAGAAAGTACGAGACCACGGCCGTTGCCGCCAGCAGGATCAGGACAGCGCTGCGCAGCTGACGCCCCAGTACTGCGAACGCGTTGACATGATGGGTTCGGACGGCGTTCGGGCCGTACCGTGCCCGTCGGGCGGACACCTCGGCGCTCGACAGTCCCCCGGCAGAGCTGTCCAACCAGCCCAGGACCTCATCAGCCGCGGCCGAGGCGACCCGCCCTGCGGTCAGGGTGTCGGTCAGTGCGGAGTCCGGTGCTTTCGGAATTATCGGCACGGCACTACTCCGCTCCCGCTGATCGAAGGCTCACGTCGCGACACCCACCGGACCTTCTTCGTCGTCTTCGCTGTCACGCAGAGCATTCTGACGTGGCAGGGTGGGCGACCTATAGGGCTGAAAGCCACCAATGCGGTTGCTCTCAACCGGCGCTGCGAGCAGGACGATCGGCGCGCTCGTTGTAGAGCCAGCCGCGGACGATGTGCTCGACGAGGATCGGAACGAAGGCCTGTATCGGCGCATCCCGGAACTGATCGGCAGCTTCGATGACCCACCGGGAGATCAGCTCGGCTTGCCCGGGGCGGCCGGTGGTGCCGGGCAGCCGGGCAAGCCTCATGGCGACTTCGTCGAGCGAGTTGGCAACCGCCGCCTGGGCGTTGATCGCGGAGACGCCGTTGTCGCGCCCGTCCGAGTGATCAGTGGCAGCACTCACCATCAGCTGGACCGCCGAGGCATCCTCGGTATCGGGCGGCACAACGCGCAGCGTGACGCGCCTGCCACTGTCATCGACGACGACCAACGTCGGCGGGCCCGATGAGACAAAGCCCTGCAAGTGCACCACGCGCTCGGCCAGGTCGAGGTGGTCCGGGACGACAGTCCAGGCGCCGCGCCGATAGCCGATGAGTACGACCGGACCAAGTTGCGCAGACAACTCGGCGAGCAACCCGGGCAGCTCAACCGCCAGCTCGGTGGAACGGGGCCACCAGGCTCCGTCCAAGTAGGGCTCAGCCGGTCCGCTCGGATTGAGCTGGAGTCGCGTGGACCTATCGAAAGTGGGGTTGCCTGCGAGACCTGATGAGTGGGCGGTGTTCGGGTTCGGCGTCATGCGGCTACTCCGTAACCCGGTCAACAAATGGCCGGGAAGACGACGGGAACGTATCGGCGAGACCGCGAGTCATTTCCCGGCTCGTTGCACTGAAGACTAGCCCGCCGGGGTGGACGGCACGTGAACGGAAACCTCATGCCCGCGCCAAGAGGTGAGCAGCACCTTCAACGCTCCGGTGTCGGCGGCGTTGGCGAACACATCGTAGGCGCGCTCGAACTCGTCGAAGCCGAATCGGTGGGTGACCATCGGTGTGGTGTCGAGCCGCTGACTGGCGACCAGTCCGATCAGCGTCGGAGTCGAGTATGTGTCCACCAGGCCGGTGGTGATGGTGAGGTTCTTGATCCAGATGTCTTCCAGATGCAGAGTCGCCGGCGCCCCGTGCACACCGATGTTGGCGACGTGACCGCCGGGACGGACCAGCCGCACCGCCTGTTCGAACGTCTGAGGAAGCCCGACCGCCTCCATCGTCACGTCTGCTCCCAGTCCCCCGGTCAGCTGCCCGATGACGAGCGCCGGATCATCGCGGCCACTGTTGACCACGGTGTCGGCGCCGAACTTGCGCGCCGCCTCCAGCCGGGAGTCGGCCAGATCGATCGCCACGATGTGCGCGGGGCTGAACAGTCGAGCGGTCATGATCGCAGCCAGCCCGATGGGCCCCGCACCGATGATCGCGACGGTGTCGGCGGGACGGACACCGCCATTGAGCACTCCCACTTCATAAGCTGTCGGCAGGATGTCGGCAAGGACGATCATCTGCTCGTCGGTGACCCCGTCGGGAACCTTGTAGGTGGAGTTGTCCGCGAACGGAACCCGCACCAACTCGGCTTGGGTCCCGTCGATCAGATGGCCGAGGATCCAGCCACCGCCACCGAGGCACTGCCCGTAGCTGCCGTCGCGGCAGTATCGGCAGCTTCCGCACGACGAGACACACGACACCAGCACCCGGTCGCCAACGGCGAGCTTCTGCACCGACGAACCCACCTCGGTAACAGTGCCGACAGCCTCGTGGCCGAGGATCCGGCCCGCGGTCACCTCCGGCAGGTCGCCGCCGAGGATGTGCAGATCGGTGCCGCAGATTGTGACAGCGTCAACCCGCACTACGGCGTCGGTCGGTTCGTGAATTCTGGCGTCGGGCACAGTTTCCCACGAACGACGCCCCGGACCGTGATACACAAGCGCCTTCATGATCGTCGTGCCTCGTCCGTTGTGCCCGTCGGCTGGCGCCCACGCGACCAGCGACCGAGGAGCGGAATTCGATTGGGGTGCGTCGTGGGCTCGGCCGAGGCCACCGCAGTGCCGGGGTCCCTGCCGGAGCGCTGCTGCTCCAGCAGCAGGTCCCGGTCGCGGTTGAGGAACGCGGACTCCTGCTGCGAGCGCCTGAGTTCGACTCGGGCGTCCCGGCCACGCTGCGCAGTGCGCCGGGCACCGGCCAGCAATACGCTCAGTCCGAGCATCGCTAGCGCGCCGACCGCGATCCCGAACAAGAACAACGTGCCGGTCGAACCCGTGACGTGATAGCCGAGCACCGAGAAGTTCCCGGTCAGCGGATGGTCGGGTCCGGCGTTGGCCAGGACGCCGGTGATCGCCACGATCCCGGCGACAGCCAGAATCACCAATCCGACGATGACGATCACGGCGCACTCCCCGTTCTATTGCCCACTGCCGCAACCGGTTCCGGCACGGTGATCGGCGGCTGTGGCTGCGGCTCCGGCTCGCCCGCGGCAGCGCCCTCACGAGCCAGGAATGCACCGAGTTCGGCGATGGTCGACATCAAGGGAGCGGGAAAGACGACGGTGGTGTTCTTGTCGACGCCGAGCTCGACGAGGGTCTGCAGGTTGCGCAACTGCAGCGCCAGGGGGTGCGCCATCATGGTGTCCGAAGCGTCCCCCAACGCCGCGGCTGCCAAGGACTCACCTTCAGCGTTGATGATCTTCGCGCGCTTCTCCCGTTCAGCCTCCGCCTGGCGCGCCATCGCCCGCTTCATACTGTCGGGCAGCTGAATGTCCTTGAGCTCCACCAGCGTGACCTGCACACCCCATTCGATGGTGGTGACGTCGAGGATGTCTTGGATGTCCAGGTTGATCTTGTTGGTCTCCGAGAGTGTCTCGTCCAGAGTGTGCTGGCCGACCACCTTTCGCAGCGTGGTTTGCGCGATCTGGTCGATCGCCGCGTGCACGTTCTCGATCGCGACAACGGACTTCACCGCATCGACCACTTTGAAGTAAGCCACCGCCGACACGTCGACACTGACGTTATCGCGCGTGATAATGCCCTGGGATTGGATCGGCATCGTCACGATCCGAAGCGAAATACGATGCAGCACATCGACAAACGGAATAATGACGCGCAGCCCCGGGGCGCGCTCCCCGACCACGCGGCCCAACCGGAACAGCACCCCGACCTCGTACTGCTTGACGATGCGCACCGACATGGCAGCGGCCAACAACAGCACGACAACCACAACACTGAGGACCAACACGAGCGTTGTCATCGCCGACCACCCCTCGAATCGGTCGGCAATGCGCAGCGTGATCGTGCAGAACAGACGGAGACAATACCGAGTGAATTGATCATGGTGATCCCGACGTCGAGACGATCACCGGCGCGTCACGGCTCGGAGCCAAAGCTCCTCAAGTTCTGCGGCGGACAGCCGAACTAATCCCGGACCAGCTGACATTCTCAGCCAGGTCCAACGCTACACCCCCTCGATGAGCGCCGCCTATTTGTCGCCGAGCACTGGCCCGATCAGCACCCGAAATCCAGTCTTAGGCAGGGGACGCCGATCGCCCTACCGTGCGCAGTCAAGGCGAATATGTTGCGCACCAGTGCCATCGGGGGCATCAGATTTGAGCTCATCACGCGGTGGCCGGATTCGCAGCCTCCCCCCTTTGCGCCATAAGTATCCTTACGCGTCGGTCGGGTACCGCGGCCGTGGGTGCACAGAGGTTTCGGAGAAAGCTAGCGTCCGGTCAACGCGGTAGATCGCGCCCGCGGGGTGTAGCGTCGGGAACGGTTGAGCCCCACAGCCAGTCCGGGATGAGGGCAGCTGTCCGCCGCTGTCTTCTGATGAGCAGCCGCTCGCGTGATGAGCAGCCGCTCGCGCCGGACCTTCAGGTGATAACGGCAAGCACTGGTAAGCACAATGGATATCTGCCCGCCGTCAACCCCATTGACGTTCACGGTGCGCCGGCGTCGTGCGCCCTTTCGGCACGCTCCCCACGGATGCGGATTGACGCGATGACCACTGACACGCCGTCGCCCGCTGCGAGCACCACCGAACCGGAGACCGGTTTTAAATCGGCGCCGCTAGCCCAGGTCGAGAAGCAACTCGGTTATTCGCCAGACGGGCTCACCACAGCTGAGTCGGCGAAGCGGTTGGCTCAATACGGGCCCAACGAGATCGCAGAGCACAAGACCAACCCGCTGTTGAAGTTCCTCAGCTATTTCTGGGGTCCGATCCCTTGGATGATCGAGATCGCCGTCATCCTGTCGGGCGCGGTCGGGCACTGGCCGGATTTCTTCATCATCCTGCTGTTGCTACTGGCCAACGGCGTGGTCGGCTACACCGAGGAACGCCAAGCCGGCAACGCCATCGAGGCGCTGAAAGCCAAGCTGGCCATCAACGCCCGCGTCATCCGCGCCGGCGCATGGATCACCGCGCCGTCGCGCGAATTGGTACCCGGTGATGTCATCCGGCTGCGCCTGGGTGACATTGTTCCCGCCGACGCCCGGCTGCTCGACGGCGACGAGATCGAGGTCGATCAGTCCGCGCTGACCGGGGAGTCGCTGCCCGCCACCCGCACCGCGGGTGCGGCGGTGTTCTCCGGGTCCATCGTCCGGCAGGGCGAGATCGATGCCCTGGTCTATGCCACCGGCGCCAACACCTACTTCGGCAAGACCGCCGAATTGGTGACCGACGCACACACTGTCAGCCACTTCCAGCGTGCCGTGCTCAAGATCGGCAACTACCTGATCATCCTGGCGGTCGCTCTGGTCGCGGTCATCATCGTCGCCTCGCTGCTGCGCGGTAACGCGATCCTGACCACCCTCCAGTTCGCGCTGGTCCTGACCGTGGCGGCGATCCCGGTGGCGATGCCGACCGTGCTGTCGGTGACCATGGCCGTCGGGGCGCGGCTGCTGGCCAAGAAACAGGCCATCGTCAGCCGGCTGGTCGCCATCGAGGAACTCGCCGGCGTCGACGTGCTGTGCGCGGACAAGACCGGCACCCTGACCCAGAATGCCTTGACGTTGGGCACCCCGTTTGCCATCGACGGTGTCACGGCGGCGACCGTAATCCTCGATGCCGCGTTGGCCTCCCGCGCCGACAACGACGACCCGATCGACCGCGCTGTGCTCGGCGGTCTCGACGACGCGGCGGCCCTGCAGGGGTATACGGTCACCCACTTCGCACCGTTCGACCCGGTGCACAAACGCACCGAGGCCAGCGTCACCGCCGCCGATGGGACGACGTTTCGGGTCACCAAGGGCGCCCCTCAAGTCATCCTGGCGTTGGTCGCTAACGCCGCACAGATCACTGCCGCCGTCGACGCCGCCGTCAACGATTTCGCCGAACGCGGCTTCCGTTCCCTGGGCGTGGCCCGCGCCGAAGGAAGCGGCGATTGGCAGTTCGTCGGTGCCCTGCCGTTGTTCGATCCACCCCGTGAGGACGCGGCAGCCACGATCGCCACCGCGCGAGACATGGGCGTCGCCGTCAAGATGGTGACCGGTGATGCGCTGGCTATCGCCAGGGAAACCGCCGCGAAGGTCGGGTTGGGGACCGACATCCTCGATGCCACCGGCCTGGGCGATACCAAGAAGGACGAATCGGCGGCGGCGGCTAAATCGATCGAGGCCGCCGACGGCTTCGCCCAGGTCTTTCCGGAGCACAAATACCACATCGTCGATGTCCTGCAGAAGCTCGGCCACATCGTCGGGATGACCGGCGACGGGGTCAACGACGCACCCGCATTGAAGAAGGCGGACTGCGGCATCGCCGTGTCCGGGGCCACCGACGCCGCCCGGGCGGCCGCCGACATAGTCCTGCTGACCCCGGGGCTGTCGGTGATCATCGACGCAATCAAAGAGAGCCGCAAGATCTTTCAGCGGATGAACAGCTACGCGATCTACCGCATCGCCGAAACGCTGCGGGTGCTGCTGTTCATGACTACCGCAATCCTGGTGTTCAACTTCTACCCGCTGACCGCGATCATGATCGTGATGCTCGCGCTGCTCAACGACGGCGCCATCCTGTCGATCGCCTACGACAAGGTTCACTACCGCAACGAGCCTGAGGCGTGGAACATGCCACTGGTGCTCGGGATCTCCACCGTGCTGGGCGTGCTGGGCCCGATCGCCGCGTTCGGCCTCTTCTATCTGGGTGACCGCGTCTTCGACCTCGGCCATCCGCGCGTGCAGACCCTGATGTATCTCATGTTGTCCGTCGCCGGGCACCTCACCATATTTCTCACCCGTACCCGCGGACCTTTCTGGTCCATCCGCCCCGCCCGGATCCTGTTGATCGCCGTCTTCGGTACTCAGGCCATCGCCACATTCATCGCCGTCTACGGACTGTTCATGACTCCACTGGGCTGGAAGTGGGCCGGGTTGGTCTGGGCATACGCCCTGGTGTGGTTCCTCGTCAGCGACGGCGTGAAACTCCTCGCTTACCGCATCCTGGAACCGGTGAGAAACCAAGGAGACCGGGCCGAACCTTGCGCGGCCATCGGTGGTGGGTGACAGCGGTCGCCGAAGGACGGATATCTGACATCACCAGGAGGCGACATTGTCGGTGCAATGGAAAGAGTTGGCGAAGGCTACCCGGGTCTCAGCGGGGTCCACGGTGGACCTGGTCGGGGACTTCGATCCTGGCCGCCGCGACGAGCAACTGGGAAGAGATGCCGGCACTGCCGCCCTGGCTGAGGCGGAGGCGGAGCTGCTGGATCTGCAGGACCGCTTCTTCGCCCAGGCCGACCGGTCGCTGTTGATCGTTCTTCAAGGCATCGACGCGGCCGGCAAGGACGGCACGATCAAGCACGTCATGAGCGGTCTGAATCCCGAGGGGGTCGATGTGTACAGCTTCAAGGCGCCCTCGGCCACCGAGCGGGCCCACGACTATCTGTGGCGCCACCAGACCGCGCTGCCGGAACTGGGGCGGATCGCTGTGTTCAACCGGTCCCACTACGAGAACGTGCTCGTCACCCGTGTGCACCCGGAGTTGTTGTGGCCCCGCACCGCGGCGCTCGTCTCAGAGGACCTGTGGCAGCGGCGGTATCGCGACATCAACGATTGGGAGCGCTACCTCACCGACAACGGGACCATCATCGTCAAGCTGTTCCTCAACTTGTCCAAGGGTGAACAGGAACGCCGGTTCCTGGCGCGCATCGACGAACCCGAGAAGAACTGGAAGTTCTCCGCCGCAGATCTGCGGGAGCGGGCGTTCTGGGACGACTACCAGCGGGCCTTTGGCGACATGCTCAGCCACACCAGCACCGACTGGGCGCCCTGGCATGTGATCCCAGCCGACCACAAATGGTTCAGCCACTTGTCGACCTCCTCGGTGCTGCTGGATACCCTACGGGATCTCAACCCGCACTATCCGCAGGTCGACGACACCGCCAAAGCCGAACTGGCGCAGGCAAAGAAGCAACTTCTGGGCACTGATGTCAACTCGGCGACGCAGTCGCCGTCATGACCGAAGGTCTGCCCGAGAAAACTCCGGGGGACATCAACGCCGCACGGTCGGTATACCGAACCGACAGCGAGGTCCGCGTGAACGTGTCGTCCGTCGCACCCGAACGGTGCGAGATGATCGCGCCCAGAAGTGGACTCGCAGCCGCGGTCTTTCCAGCGCGGGCCTCGGTTGACTATTGGCACGCCAGGGAGTTGGCTAAGAGGTGCTGAACCAGCCGGCCTGGATCGGGTTCGTTTGCGCGCTGCGCGCCGCGGCCCCGGGAGCAATCCGCTCACCGCCCAGAATTCATTCGGGTATTGAAAATCATCTCGGCGGTACCGCCAATCGCCAAGCCGCACTGGGCTTTCCGGTTGTGTCGAGCCGCCCGTCCCAACTCGGAGGTATCACCGGTATGACCGTCCTTACAACGATCCGACACCCCGGATGCCTGCTCAAGGAGCTGGACCTCGACAAGAACGAATTCCTCGCCCTGCTCGACGGGGCGGCCGAACTCAAGCGCGCCAAACAGGCCGGGGTTGAGACGCCCAAGCTCACAGGCAAGAACCTCGCCTTGATCTTCGAGAAGGCCTCCACCCGCACGCGATGCGCATTCGAGGTCGCCGCGCACGATCAGGGGGCACACGTCACCTACCTCGGACCCGAGGGCTCGCACATTGGCAAGGAGGAGTCCATCGCGGACACCGCCCGGGTGTTGGGCCGAATGTTCGACGGTATCGCATTTCGCGGCTTCACTCAGGCCTCCGTCGAGGAACTGGCCGACGACTCCGGGGTACCGGTCTGGAACGGGCTGACCAACGAGTGGCACCCGACCCAGATGCTCGCCGACATCTTGTCCATGACCGAACACCATCGAGGTCCGCTCGAGCAGATCGCCTACTGCTTCCTCGGCGACGGCCGCAACAACGTAGCCCGCTCCCTGCTGGTGACCGGTGCACTGTTGGGCATGGATGTCCGGATCGCCGCACCACGGGAGCTGTGGCCACCCCGCGACGTCGTCGACGCCGCTCACGTGCTGGCCGCCGGCAGCGGCGCCCGGCTACTGGTGACCGACGACGTCGAAACCGGTGTCCACGGCGCCGATTTCGTCTACACCGACGTGTGGGTCAGTATGGGCGAGTCCACCGAGGAGTGGGCCAGCCGCGTGCCGCTGTTGCTGCCCTATCGGGTGACCAAACAGGTCATGCTGGCAACAGGGCGATCCGGGACGAAGTTCATGCACTGCCTGCCCTCGATTCACAACGCCGACACTGATCTCGGGCGCCGACTTCGCGACGAGTTCCAGCTCGTCGGCGCTGAAGTCACCGAGGACGTCTTCGAATCGCCCGCCTCGATCGTCTTCGACCAGGCGGCGAACCGGATGCCCACCATCAAGGCGGTCATGACCCGAGCGTTCGGTGGGTGACCGGTGCGGATCGTGATCGCCCTGGGAGGCAACGCCCTGCTTGCGCGTGGGGAGAAGCCGGACGCCGGCATCCAGCTGACGCACGTGCGGATCGCCGCCCAGGCGATCGCGCCGTTGGCAGCCAACCACGATCTGCTCATCTGCCACGGCAACGGCCCGCAGGTCGGAATGCTGGCGTTGGAAAGCGAAACCGACCGCTCCCTGACCCGCCCCTACCCGCTCGATGACCTCGTCGCGCAGACCCAGGGAATGATCGGCTATTGGCTGGCACAGGCCCTGCGCAACGCGGGGGTGCGCAAGCCGGTCGTGGGCCTTGTCACCCAGACGCTGGTCGATTCGGCCGACCCGGCGTTCGCCGTCCCGACCAAGTTCGTCGGGCCCGGCTACCCGCGGGATCGGGCCCAGGAGTTGGCCGACGAGCACGGCTGGACGATCGCCGCCGACGCGGACCAGTGGCGGCGGGTCGTGGCCTCACCCGAACCGCGCCACATCATCGAGCAGCACTCCATCACCGAGCTGCTGAATACCGGAGCCGTAGTGATCGCCGGCGGCGGTGGCGGCGCGCCGGTCACCGAAGACACCACCGGTGCGCTCACCGGTGTCGAGGCAGTCGTCGACAAGGACTACGTCGCAGCATTGCTGGGCATCGCCGTCGGCGCTCATCGCTTGCTGGTGCTGACCGACGTCGCCGGCGTCATGCTCGACTACGGCACGCCACAAGCCAAGCAATTGACCGAGATTGATCTGCACGAGCTGGGGACCATGCAGTTCCCCTCCGGGTCAATGGGGCCCAAGATCGAGGCCTGCCGCCGGTTCGTCGCCGCGACCGGACAGCCGGCCACCATCGGCGCCCTGGATGCCACAGAGGACTTGTTCGACGGCAGCGCCGGCACCACGATCACCCCAACGCGGCATTCGCGCTCACCGCAACCTGCGGAGGGCACCCGACACCACTACTACTGACCGGCAGACCCGCCGACCAGGTTACTAACCATCCATGGAGGAGGAACCTCATGCGTCTGCTAGGACTGATCGTTCTCATCTGGCTCGTCGTCGGTGCCGTCGCGGCCGGACAACGCGGATACTTCACCCACGCCGCCCAAACCTGCTCCAGTGCAGGGACTACCGCGGTCACCGTGATCGCCGGACCCCTGAATTACTTCGGCATCAACCCCAAGGTGGCGAACTGCAACCTGCCCAAACCCAGCTGATTGCGTCCACCGCTTCACCGCGGAACCCAGACACGCGCAACTCCCAGGAAGGAACGGAAGTGCTTGGGCATGAGAACCTCAAAGTCCGCCTGCGGCTCCGCGGGTAGCAATGGTCAGCCGGAAAATCGGACGGTGGTTCCGGGCGTCAGCGCAACGACGCGACCATGGCATTCCACGTCAACTACGCCGGCGTCGCACGGATCCACGCTGCTGATCACGCCTTTGCCGCTGACCCGAAGGTGCAGGTGCAGACCGCGATAATGGATCGGCACTGCCAGTACGCCTAGCGTCTCCGGCCAATGCGGGGAGAGGATGACGCGATCGGAACGGGTCTCCAGCCCGGTGTAGCAGCGCCCTGCTGGTAGGTATTCCATTAGGACCGTTCGTGAATGTCGGCGAGGCTGAACTTCCAGTTCTTCTCCGGTGCGTCGATTCTCTCCCGGAACCGTTGCGCCTGTTCGTCTTTCGACAGGTGCAGGAAGATCTTGACGATCTGGGTGCTGCGGTGCGAGTGAAGTTCGTGGTCGCGGATCGACCAGCAGCGCTGTTTCCACAGGGTCCTCTGATCGATCAGCTCATCAGGCAGTCCGTGTCCGTGCAGCATCTCGGTATGGACTCGGGTGACCACGACGTCCTCGCAGTAGGAGTGGTTGAAATACCGATCCGGCCGCGTTCGGGCAGGCTGCTGGTGGTGCGCTGGAGGAAGTCGTGCTCGAGGTCCTCATCGGTGGGCTGTTTGAAGCTGAACACCTGGCAGCCAAGGTAATTCACGCCCGACATCACGTGCCGGATCGCGCTGCCTTTACCCGCGGCGTGCACGCCCCGAAAGATCACTAGCAAGGCCCAATGATCCGAGGCATAACGCAGCCGCTGCAGCAAGGCCATTTTCTTGACCTGTTTCTTCAGCTGCTTCTTGTAGTTCTTGTGCGGCTGTACAGGGCTTGCACCCTTGTCGGCAGTGCGGTCAGGTCAACGCGTTGACC
Source organism: Mycobacterium sp. DL592 (assembly GCF_011694515.1). Taxonomy (NCBI): domain Bacteria; kingdom Bacillati; phylum Actinomycetota; class Actinomycetes; order Mycobacteriales; family Mycobacteriaceae; genus Mycobacterium; species Mycobacterium sp. DL592. The sequence continues at coordinate 3,542,656 of NZ_CP050192.1, forward strand.
GACTCCACCCGGAAATCCATCGAGTCGATTGCCACAGTCGGTCCTCTCTGCGCGGTTCGGTAGGAGATGTCATCGTGGAATACGGTCCGATTTACCCGTTGTCGAGGAGCGCGACGTCGACGTCTCCATCAGCCGATGGCCCCGCATATCGCGACATCCGGGCCGGGAAATGTTGGTGGTCCGCCGCGCAGCGGCGTACACACGTCGACGTTCACCCGTCAGTGATGCTGGGGTTCGGCGGACTTCGATGTGTCGGGGGTCGGTGTGCCCGGATCCAACTCGTCCGCGCGGTCCCACTGCGCGTTGAGTTCGTCACGCGAGCCAGCCGCCTCGCCGCGGCGGGCGGCGGCTTGGTGTTCCAGACCGGAAGCCTGGGCCGCCTTCACGTCGGCCTCGGCCTGTGCGGCGCGCGCCTGGGCCGCAGTCTCCTCGGCCAATGCCTCCTGCTGCCCGACGTGAAGTGTTTCCTGCTTGGCGGCCTCGCGGATCTTGCCGGCTTCCACGTGGCGGTGTTGGTTGCGCTTGCTACGCGCCAGCCACACAACCCCTGCGATGAGCAGAAGGGCCGCGACAGCGGCGACGACGATCCAAACGATAGTGCTGGTAGTCATGTCGATTCCTTGGTTGGGTTCAGCGTGGTGGGTGGGCTCATCGGTGGCGAGTGGCGGTGGCTCATCAGTAGTAGTGGCGGCGGCCGCCGACCGCGTGCCCCATCGACCCCAATATCCACAGCACCGCTCCGATGACGAGCAGGATGATCCCGATGGTCCACAGGATCGAGATTTTGAACACGAATCCGCAGATGAGAAGGACGACTCCGAGAACGATCATGATCTTTCCTTTGTTTCGATGTTTACGGCCCTGTTGAGGGTCGTGCGTCAATACTTCAGGGCGTCTTTGACTTTGGCCCCTGCCCTTTGGCGTCCGCTATAGCCTGGTCGGCGAAGCCCTCGTTGCGCATCCGGGTGTTGCCGGTGGCGCGGCCGACATATTTCTTGGTGGCGCCCTTGATGGCTTCGGCCTTGTGCGCGAGCTTCCTACCGATGCTCATTGCGGTGCCCTTCGGTTCCGGTAAGCACTGACCGCGACTGCGGACGCTGGGTTCCTTCGACGTCCGCGTTGCCCGCCGATTGCCGACCCATCAACCAGCGACCGAGTAGGGGAACCCCTTGTCGACGCGTCGTGGCCACCTCGGGGTTCACCGGTGCACCGGCCTGTTGGTGTTCGAGCAGGGTGTCGCGGTCGCGGTTGGCGAACGCCGTTTCGCGTTGAAATCTCTCGAGGTGGCGTCGGGCGGCTCGCCCGCGGCCCGCGGTGCGCCGAGCGCCGGCCAAGAGCACGCTGAGTCCCAGCATTGCCACCGCGCCGATCACGATCCCGAACAAGAACAACGTCCCGGTCGACCCAGTGACGTGGTAGCCGAACACCGAGAAGTTTTCGGTCAGCGGATGCGTGGGCCCGGTGTTGCCCAGCACACCCATGAGCGCGACGATCACGGCAACGAGCAGAACGATCAATCCAACGATGACGAGCATGACGTTGCCTCTGTTTCTGATGGCAGACCTTGAGTAAACGCCAAGTTTGAGGAACTGTCAACAGTGTTGACCTACGGCAATGGTCTACAGTGATGACACAGAAGGGAAGTGCTGCGCCAATGACGAAATTGCCAACCCGGCCCGATGAAGCCGCTGACGACGCTGACCCCGTGGTCGCGTCCGGCGGACCCGACAACGGCCAGGTCACCCGACCGCTCATCCTGCAGACAGCGTTGACGATCATCGACCGCGACGGCGCGGACAGCCTGTCCATGCGCCGCCTCAGCGAAGCGGTCGGTCGCGACCCCGCGGTGCTGTACCGACACCTGCCGAACAAGGCCGCCGTGCTCGACGGGGTCGCCGAAATCGTCCTCGAACAACTCGCGGTCAACACCGCCGACCCAGACTGGGCCGGCCAACTGCGGACCGTCGCCCACGACTTCCGCCGGTTGGCCCTGGCCCACCCCAACGTGGTGGCGCTACTGGTCACCCGACCGTTGGCCACCCCGCTCGGCCAGCGCCCACCCGGAACCCTCAGACACCTGGAAGACGTCCTTGCGCTACTCACCTCCGCCGGGTTCACCGGCGACGATGCGCTGCATATCTACCGGGTGCTGTTCGCCTACCTGCACGGCCACGTCCTCACTGAATTGCAGGAAATCGTCGAGCGTCCCGAGGAAACCGACCACGTACTGCGGCTCGGTCTACACCGACTGCCGATCACCGAGTTCCCGCTGGTGCGTGGCCTTGCGCGGGCCCTGGCCTCCTACGACGGCGCCACCGAACTCGACCGCGGCCTCGATCTCCTGCTCCCCAGCCTGGCAGCAGCCCTTACCCGGCCGGATGGATCACCTCGAACCCGATGAGACGCCGCGGCACCAGTGACCGCCCGCTGGTCAGGGCCGGCCGCACTGGACGCTGTGTGGTCGACCCGACAATGATCACACGCCAGCACTGACCTGTTGGCATGACGAATCTGGTTGAAACACAGTGTTCGACGGCTGCCGCGGGTCAGCCAGCGGGGCTGTCCAGTGAAGGTGGGTGCCGCCCGCAGGTGGTGACTCGATCGTGCACTGCCCGCCGACCTGTTCGGCGCGTCGACGCATGTTCGCCAGGCCGCTGTCGCGTCGATTGTCGGCCGGGATGCCGCTGCCGTTGTCGGTGATGTCGATGGCGAGTTCATCGGCAACTGCGACCTTCACGGTCAGGCCAGTCCCACCCGAGTGACGCACGGCATTGCTGATGGCTTCAGTGATGACCGCTTCGGCATGTTCGGCCACGAGGTCACCGATGACAGTGAGAGGTCCGGAGATCTGCAAAGTTGTTGTGATGGAACGGTTGTCGGTCAAATCTGCGACCGATTGCTGTATCCTGTGGCGAAACGAGCTGGCCTGGCCTGCCGGAGATTGCAGACCGAAGATCGCGGTCCGGATATCTTCGATGATGGCCTGCAGGTCGGACAGCGTCCGGTTGAGCCGGTCGGTCACCACGGACGAGCGCGAGCGGGCGACCGTGCCTTGCACGTCCATGCCGACGGCGAACACCCGCTGGATGACGAGGTCGTGCAGATTGTGCGCGATGCGCTCGCGATCGGTGAGTACCGACAGTTCACGGGCGCTTGCCAGAGTCAGCGCGACCGCGGCGTGGCTGGCGAAGTCGTTCATCAGCTCGAGGTCCCGAGCATCGAAGGCCGGTTGGTCCGTGCCACGTGCCACGGCGATGACACCGATAACCGTGTCCTGGCAACGCAATGGCAGGACGATCGCGGAGCGTTGACCGACGTCGGTGAATCCCTGGATTGGGTGCCGAAACGTGTTGGTGATCATCGGTGTGCCGGAGCGGAACACAGCACCAGCGGTCGACGTCGCTACCGGGACCAGCTCACCGATCACCTCGTTGGCATGTCGGCCAACGGCAGTAGACACGACCAAGGTATCGACTTGCTGCGCTGGGAGGTCGGCGTCGTCGGGGACGAGCACGATCACCTCCTCGGCGCCGGTCAACGCGCATGCGCGTTCGGCGATCAGGTGCAGGGGCCGCGGGTGAGGATCCATGCCCGACAAGATGGCGGTGGTGATGGTACGGCCGGCTTCGATCCACTTGGCCGTCGCCATGGCACGCTCGAACAGTTGGGCGTTCTCGATAGCCATCTCAGCCGCGGAAGCCACTGCGCAAGCGCCGATTTCATCGGACTCCGTGAACCCGTGTCCGGACTGACTCTCGGTCAGGTACAGAGTGGCGAATGTGGTGTTCCGGATCATGATCGGAACACCGAGGACGGTGCGCGTCGGTGGATGATGCTCGGGGAATCGCACCGCAGCCCCGTCCGTGGTCAAGTCGTTGCGGCTCAACGGCGACATCCCTGCGTGCAGAAACGACATTACGGTGCCATTCAGGCCGCGGACACCGAGCGCGCCGCGGCGGGCCCGGGTCACATACATCCCCGCCGTCACCACCCGATGCAGGGTGGCATCGAGATCGAGATCGGAGCCGATATCGACGATGACGCGAGGCAGTAGCTCCATCGGGGCGCGAGTCACCGGCAATTCGTCGGTTTGCCGGTCAGGAGGATCGTTCTGGGCAGCGTCGCAGTGCGCTGTGACATCGAAGCCGCGTTCGTCGGCCATCTCGGCGAGCAGGCCGCGCAACTGCCGGCGTCCGCGGTGCAGCCGTGACATCACCGTTCCGATGGGCGTTCCCATGATCGCGGCGATCTCCTTGTACGGGAGGCCCTCGACGTCGGCGTAGTACACCGCCATCCGGTGGCCCTCGGGCAGCGCCTGCAGCGCAGCGTTGATCTCGGTATCCGGGAGGGATTCCAGCGCCTCAACCTCCGCCGAACGCAGCCCGCTCGATGTATGCCGGCGGAGGCGGCCTGCTGCCAGTCGGTGATCTCATCGGTCAGTCGCTCCGCGGGCCGACACTGCTTGTTGCGGTAGGTGTTGATGTAGGTGTTGGTCAAAATCCGGTACAGCCAGGCCGTGAGATTCGTCCCGGCACGAAACGACCCGAACCCGACGTACGCCTTCACCATCGCTTCCTGCACCAGGTCCTGCGCGTCGACGGGGTTGCGTGTCATCCGCAGCGCGGCGCCGTAGAGCCGGCCCATCACCGGAATCGCGTCGCGCTCGAATCGCGCAGTCAGCTGCGCGTCCGTCTCGGGCGTTACCACGTCGGTGCGGTCGAGCTGGATATCGGTAACCACTGTCATCGCTACGGTCAGCTTCCGGTGTTCGCGCTGGACCTGAGCCGACCGCCGCAGACCGTGCACGCATCGCGCTCGCATCCCACCGACGGCGTCCGGCCTGCGAAGAGCTGGGGTGGACGGACAGGTAGGTCGGCGAAGGTGGCCACCGCCGCCTCGACGCTGTTTGTGGTGGGCAGCGAGCCCTGCGGGTCGCAGATCTGCAGCACCCGGGTGACGGCGGCACCGGGCACCACTGCCCAGCCCGTTCCGGCGCCCAAGCAGAAGACAAAGAGCCCGTGTAGCGCCGAGAAGCCCTCGGTCCCAAAAAATTCCACACCGCTCAGATCCAGGATCAGCCCGCGGCAGCTCTCCACACAGCAAAGCGGGTATTCGCCCAGCGTGGCAGCGTTGGCGGCGTCGATGTCGCCGTGTGCACTGATGACGATCACCGACGACTTCAGCCGACGACAAGCCCACCGTGCGGTGTGATCCGTCCAAGGCTGGGAAAGGAAACCGGTGTCCGGCAGGACAGCCGGGTGAGGCGGTTCAGTCGCGGTGAGGGCAGGAATGGTGACTCCAATCATCGGAACGCGCGACGTGTTGGCTACGCGGCATCGCGGACGATCGGACACGTCATGCACCGTGGCCCGCCGCGGCCGCGGCCGAGTTCGCTGCCGGCGATTGTCACCACCTCGATGCCATGTTTGCGCAACATGGTGTTGGTAGCCACGTTGCGCTCGTAGCCCATCACCACGCCGGGCCCGACGGCCAAATAGTTTGTGCCGTCGTCCCATTGCTCGCGTTCAGCGGCACGGATGTCCTCGTCGGTGGTGAGGACCGCGATCTCGTCGACCTCGAGGATCTCGGCGAGGGTGTCCCACAGGCTGTGGTTGCGGGTCACGCTGAGCCGACCGGGGTCATCACCGGCGGTGATGGTCCAACTCCGCAGGTGGCGATCGAAATAGGGGTAGAGCACGAACGTGTCCTTGTCGACCATCGACATGACGGTGTCGAGATGCATGAAAGCATGACTGTGCGGCAGCTCGATAGCCACCACGGTTGTCGCCTGCCCCGCATCGAACAGGGCGTGCGCGAGCGTCTCGATGGCCATCGGTGTCGTCCGCTCCCCCATGCCGATCAGAACGGCGCCGTGGCCGATCACGTGAATATCTCCGCCTTCGATAGTCGCCGGCTGGTAGCTGCGGTCCTCGTCGCCGTAGTAGGTCACGACGTTGGCGTCGGAGAACAACGGGTGGAAGCGGTAAATGGCCCGAGTGTGCAACGACTCTCGTTGGCGGGCCGGCTTGGCCATCGGGTTGATGGTCACGCCCCCGTAGATCCAGCTTGAGTTGTCGCGCTGGAAAAGGTGATTGGGCAGCGGCGTCAGCAGGAAATCGTCGGCCCTCAGCATGTCCCAAGTGAGGCTTTGTGGTCTTTGCGGATGCAGGTCGGCCTTCAGCACTCCGCCAACCAGGAACTCGGCCAACGTCGGACCGTCGAGGTCGTCGAAGAGTCGGCGAACCTGATGGGCAAGCGAGGGACCCAGAAGCTGCGGAGTGCACAGCCGGTCCAGCACGAAGTCGCGACCTTCGCTGAGTTCGAGTGTCTGGGAAAGTAATTCACCGAAGTAGTGAACCTGAACGCCTTTGTCGCGTAGCGCCTGGGCGAACGCGTCGTGTTCTTCCTTGGCTTTCGATGCCCAGACGATGTCGTCGAACAGCAGCGCGCCGATGTTCTCCGGGGTGAGCCTGGCCAGCTCGAGGCCGGGGCGGTGGATGACGGCCTGACGAAGCTGGCCGACCTCAGAATTTACGGAGAATGTCACAGGGGTTCCTTGTCTTTGATGGCGTTGATGTCGGCGCCGGAGATACGACTCTTACCGTTCGCCTCGACGCGGGAGGGTTGGGCCGCGGGCTGGTCGGCGGGACTATCCACCGGCTCCGCTGCCTCGCCGGTACGCTGCCGGCGGGCGTTCAAGAACGCATACAGCACGAGCCCGGCCAGGATGACCACCAAGGCCTGGTACACCACCTGGTAGCCGGAGGCGAACGTCACCCACATCGAGAACAGGATGCTCACCCCCGCGACGGTGAGGTCACGGGCCAGGCGCCAGCCTTCGACCCGGCGCCGGCGCGACAGCAGGTAGGTGAGCTGAGCGATCGCGGAGAAGAAGTAGGGGATGGCCACCGTCACTACGGTGAGGTTGACCAAGTAGGTGAAGACCGTGAGTCCGGAGTCGGAGGTGTAGCGCCACAGCAGCAACAGTGAAGGTAGAACAGTCCCCATCGCGATGCCGAACCAGGCGGTCCCGTTGCGGTCGGTCCAGGCGAAGGGCCGCGGGAACAGACCGTCTTGGGCCATGGCCCGCGAGGTCTCGGTGACGATCAAAGTCCATCCGTTGAGCGCACCGATCCCCGAAATCACCGCGACTGCGGCGATGAACTTTCCCGCCCAGCCGTTCTGGGAGAACATCGTCTGGAACGCATCCACGAAGGGCGCCCCGGTGGCGGTCAGGGTGTCGTGCGGCACCAGGCCCATTACCGCCGCCGTCACCAGCACGTACAACAGGGCGCTCGCCGCGGTGCCGATTAGCGACGCCCGACCGACGTTTACGCGAGGGTTCTTCACTCGCTTGGCCGTGATCGCCGCCGCTTCCACGCCGATGAAAGAGAACAGCGCGACCCCTGCGGCGATGCCGATGCCGCTGTACAGGCTACCCCCGGAGGCATTGAAGGCCCCAAAGTTGGCCTTCTCCACGAAGAACCAGCCGACGACGCCGATGAACAGCAGCGGCAGGAACTTCAGCACGACGGTGATGTTCTGGAACCACGCCATCTGGCGAGCCCCGGCCAGGTTCACAATCGCCGGCACCCATAAGCCGACGAGTGCGATCCCCCAGTTCGCCAGTCCACTCGGATTTTTCATACCGAACAGGGCATTGACGTAGAACACCCACGACGACACGATGGCGGCGTTACCGGCCCAGGTTTGGATCCAGTAGCACCAGCCCACGAGGTAGCCGGCGAAGTCGCCGAACTCGTGGCGGGCATATGCGTACAAGCCGCCGTCGCTGTTGGGTACTCGCCGGGTGAGCTGGCCGAACAACACGGCCAGCAGCATCGCGCCTACCGCGATCACGGCCAACACGGGGATGCCCATAGTGCCGGCACCTGCAAGCACCGCCGGCATCGTGAAAACACCGGTCCCGACGATGCTGCCCACCACGAGGCCGGTGGCCGAGGTCAGCCCCAGGGCGCGGGTCTTGTCCCGGTCGCGCGGCGAGCCCGGCGCCTTCGGACCTGGCGCACCCGGCCCATTGCCGCGCGGCCTCCGGTCAGGCTCTGCTTTGCTTTGTGATTCACCTGGCTCACCCTCGCTTTGCTTGGCTCTGGCGATCACTGCGGTGTCTCCGTGATGAGTTGAAGTCGATGTGATGGGGGTCTGGGGAAGGTGGCCATCGCTGCGTCGACAGTGCAGGAGGTGGGTAGCGAGCCCTGCGGGTCGCAGATCCGCAGCACCCGGGTGACGGCGACACCTGGCACCATCGCCCACTCGGTGCCAACCCGCGCGCACGACACCGATACCCTGTGCAAGTCCGAGAAACCCTCGGTCCCAAAGAAATCCAGGTCTCGCAGGTCTAGCACGAGCGAGCGGCAACGCATCACATGCGCCACCGCGTAATCGGTCAGGCTGCCGGCGTTCGACGCGTCGATTTCGCCCTGGGCGCTGATAACAGCCACTGATGACGTCGGCCAGCGGCAAGCAAATCGCACCGTATGACCGTTCCGATGGCAACTGACCCTGGCGACGTATAACGCGGTCGCCCTGGATGCCTGGGCGGCGGAGACAGGAGAATCAATCATGGCGATCCCAACTTGCACACGATCACCGGCGGGCGGGGTTCGGAGCCAACGCTCCTCGAGTTCCGCAGCGGACAGCTGAACTCATCCCGGACCAGCTGCAATTCTCAGCCACCGACGACGTTACACCCCTGCCACAGTTCGGACGGTCGTTGTGACGGCCCGTTCACCAACTGCGGGTGAACGGGCGGTGCCGCTCCCCGGGGGCAGGATCAGCCCATCTCGCCCGACTTAGCTGGCCTAGGATGGCAACTGTCTGGCGGCGAGCAAGCCGCCCGATAGATCGCACGGCCCCGGCGCGTTTGCGGGCACCGGCAGGATGTGAGTGCACGCATCGCCTATGACCGACTTGACCGAGGACGGCCCCGGATCACCGAGCGGGTCGCTTACTCCGGAGCGGGCGACCGCCGATGCCGCCGACCTGCGGGCCGGGATCGACGATCTTGCCGGTTTGGTCTCGGACGGTCTGGGACTGCCCGAATTGCTCGCTGCTGTTGCGACTTTCGCTGTTCAAGCGATACCGGGCGCCGAGGGTGCCGGGGTGACCTTGTTGCGGGTCGACCGAACCGACAACATGGTCGAGGCGTTGGCGGCGAGTGCCCCGTTTGTCGCAGAGATCGACGAGATCCAGTACGTGACCCTGCAGGAGGGGCCGTGCATCACAGCGGCGCTGGAACGGCGCACGGTGCGGTCCGGGTCGTTGGGAGGGGAGTCCATGTGGCCGCGGTTCGGCCCGCGGGTGGGCAGGCTCGGAGTGCACAGCGCGCTGTCGCTGCCACTGCTGCTGCGCGATCAGGTTGTCGGGGCGATCAACGTGTACGCCCACGGCAAAGATGCCTTCGACGAGCACGCCGCCGAACTCGGCGAACTTTTCGCAAAACCCGCGGCCGTAGCAGTGCACAACGCCCAGGTCCTCGCCCAGGCGGTGGCGCTCACCGTCCAGCTGCAGACCGCGCTGTCGACGCGACCGGTGATCGATCAGGCGATCGGCCTGATCCGCGGACGAAGCGGGCGAACCGCGGAGGAGGCGTTCGCGCAACTGCGGGCGATCAGCCAGTCCGAACACCGCAAGTTGGCAGACGTGGCCCAGCGCATAGTCGATGAGGCCGTGCGCCGCGCTCGCGCCCGCCAGAACCCGAACTGAGCCGTACGCTCGCGGTACGAGCCAACACGCGTACGGTCGGTACCCGGGGAACACTCACAGGACGGGTCCTGACTCTCGTCCCCGGTTTCCCACCGTCCAGGGCAATCGCCCTGCTCGGCTCCGGCAGATCTGATCCGCGCTCGGGAGCGACACAGCGGAGCAGTGGCGCAATGAATACCCAATGAATATCAGCCCAGACCTGGCCACCGGATTAGGACTACTCACCGCGGCACTCGACGAGCCCGGCACCGACGTCGAACAGAGCCTCGACCGTTTGGCCGCCGTCGCGCAGGCAGCGGTGTCAAGCTACCTGGGTTTGACCTTGAGCCGCAGCGATCCGCTCTTCGCGTTCACCTGCCTCGCCGTCGGTGCCGCGACCGAGGACATTGCCACTTCACTGCGGATGACCCTGCCGGATGCGCACGGCAGCTTGGCTCCCTCGCACACTGAACTCATTTTGTACTCCGGGTTGCCGGGCGCCTTCGTCGACCTTGCGGCGGACCTAGCCTGGCTAACTGCCCGGCCACCGAGTGACTTCGCCTTCGATCAAAACCTCAGGATCCCTGCCGATTCACGCATCGGCACGCCGCTGACGGCGGCGTCGGTCATCAATCAGGCCATCGGGATTCTCATCGGCCGCGGCCACACCCCTGAGCAAGCCGATCGGCGCCTCGAGAACCAGGCAAGCCTCGCGGGCACCGATCTCTACGGCGCGGCCCACCTCATCGTGACCGCTCTCGACGCTGGCGCCGCTGAGAAGGGCACGTCCACTGAAGGCCCTGGGCAGCGGGTGTAGGCGAGGCTCAGGCCGAAAGAGGGGGCTCATCGGGCGCCGACAAGCTCAGCACCGCGCCCGCCACAGCGGACGAGGTACGGATCTTCGCCTCGAGGGACCGCAAGCGGACCGCGAGACTCGATTCGACGTCGTCGCCGATGAGATCGACATCGCCGACGATCAAGACCGACCGAGGCCCGACCACCTCCAGTCGAAGGTACGTCACACGGTCCACTTCGGGCATGGCGAGCAGCTCCCGCAGGGCAGCGGCCCGCACCTGGGGATCGACTTCCTCTCCGACCAGGAACCGGCGATTGAGGTTGACGAGCACAATCGCGACCGCTCCCAGCAGCACGCCGATCAATACCGAGGCGATACCGTCCGGTATCGACGAACCCGTGAGCTCGCTGGCGATCAGGCCGCCTGCAGCGAGTACTAGGCCAACCAGGGCTGCGGCGTCCTCGGCCACAACTGCGCGCAGGGTCGGGTCGGAGGTGGCCAGAACATGCTCGATCAGGTCCCGATGCATCGAGACCGCCTCACGTTTGGACTGCCGAAGGGATTGCGCGAGCGAGATCGACTCGAGCACGAAAGACACCGCCAGCACGACATAGGCCACCACGAAGTCACCCGCGGCAGCAGGCTCCAACAGTTCCTGCACACCCCGCATGACCGATACTGCGCCGCCGGCGGCAAGCAACCCGAGCGCCGCAACCAGCGACCAGACGTAGGCCTCTTTCCCACTGCCAATGGGGTGTTTGGCGTCAGGCTTGCGGCGCGACAGCCGGTCTGCGGTGATCAGAAATATCTCATTGCCGCTGTCAGACCATGAATGCGCCGCCTCGGCGAGCATCGACGCCGAACCGGTGAGCACAGCGGCCACCGATTTCGCCACTGCCACAAGTACATTCACGACGAATGCCACCAGAACTGTCCTGGTGCTCGCTGCCGCGCCCGTCGCACCTGCCGCGAAGAGGTCGAACGATCGACGGTCAGCCGCAGCTACCGGAAGCAGGGGCGGCCGGCCGTCGTTCAGTCCTTTGCTTCGTGGGGCTTGTTGAGCGCACGGTCCGCGCTGCGCACGATGCTGCGCAGGAATTCGTACTGGGTCGTGACAAGCTGGTCAGCCAATTCGAGGGCGCTGTCGACGATGGTCTGCCGCAGCGGATGAACCGCATCTGGAAGCGCCTCGTCGACCTTGTCGACGAACGTGCGTACCGCGTCGATCGCGGCCTGCTGTCCGGACTTGACCGACTCGAGTACTTCATCGGAGAGGTCAGTGGCGCGGGGCAGCACATCCACGCCGTTCTCGGTGCTCTCGTGCTTCGTGCCGTTCCCGGACTTGGTGTCATGAGTCATAGTCGAACTCCTAAAGGTTCAGGGCAGACACTCGCCGATCGTTTCGGCATTGTGCTACTTCAGATTCCACGCTTCTGCTGTCACCCGACAGAGGCTTTAGACCCCCGGATGCGGGATAGGTACTCCCCGTAGTCGGGTCGTCGTCCTGTCGAGTTCAGGAAACCTGGCGGGGACTTCACCCCCGCTGGGAATAACATCGCTGGGGGCGGTGTTGGTGCGGCCATGAGCGAACAGGCAGAACTGAGCCCCACCGACTGGGTACGCGCGCAGACCGAACAGATTCTCGAACAGGGCACCACCGACGGTGTGCACATCTTGGACCGGCCGGTCGTGCTTTTCACCACCACCGGCGCGAAGTCCGGCAAGAAGCGCTACGTGCCCCTGATGAGGGTCGAGGAGAACGGCCGCTACGCCATGGTCGCGTCCAAGGGTGGCGACCCGGAGCATCCGTCGTGGTACTTCAACGTCAAGGCCAACCCCACCGTCACCGCGCTGGACGGCGACAAGCAGTTCACCCTGACCGCGCGCGAGGTCTCCGGCGACGAGCGTGAGCACTGGTGGAAGCTGGCGGTCCAGGCGTACCCGCCTTACGCCGAGTACCAGACCAAGACCGAGCGACTGATCCCGGTTTTCGTCCTCGAGTAACCCTTGGGAGTCACATTCTCGACGTCACGCCCAGCAGGGCAAGAACGCCGAGCGCGGCGATCATCGCCGCCACCATCGAGGCGATCGAGTAACGCATCGGCCCGAATTCGGCCTTGAGTGCGCGCAATTCCTGGCGGTGCTGAATCCAGCCGAGGATCAACGCCGCCAATCCGATCACGATCATCGCGAAGCCGAAGATCTGGGGGCTGACGTACGGGTCGCGCAGCCGGTCGTTGTCCGACAGGTACCGGAAGATCTGGTAGATCGTGAACCCGAACGCGATCAGCGACGTGCTGGTGCTGGTCCAGGCCATCAGGGTTCGTTCGAGTGCCAGCCGGTTGCGTTCGGCGGCTAGCCGCGTGTTGGCGTCCACCCCAGCAGTACACACCACGGCCCGGGCGTCGCGCCGCGATGCGGTCACCGCTATGGCACTCGTAACGTTCATCAATTAGCCAAATGTGCACGGTGGGACTGACGGTGCGTTATTGACCGCCTGCAGTGTACTTTTGGCAGGTCATTGAAGTAGAAATAATTTGCTGAAACGCTAGGCATCCGGTTCGCCGCAACATACTGTAACGAGCGTCGGAAATTGGGGGGCGCCCGGCGTCGGGCAGTTATGCGCGAGAGGAGGCGGCGTGTCCCCAGCCCCGAATTCGTTCGGGAAAGCTCGCGCAGTACCCCGCCTGGTCATCATGACCGGCATCTCGGGAGCTGCCGCCGTCGGTGCGAGCGTCTTTCTCGCGTCGACCTCAGGTGCGACACCGGCCGACCAGAAGCCCGGCCCTGGCTGTGTGGTCACCACCACCGGGCAGTGCGCCTCCGGCCATACGGCACGGCCCGCCGCCGCCACCCACGCCACGACCGCGCACGCACAGGCGGCGTTGACCATCACCATCTCCGGCCCCTTCCTCGGTCTGATCGGAGACGGTGTCGACGCGGCTGCCGACTGCACCGGCTCGGCATGCAACGGCGGGCGGGGCGGCCTGCTCTGGGGGAACGGCGGAAACGGCGCGAACGGGGGCACCGGCGGGGACGCGGGCCTTTTCGGCAACGGCGGTAACGGTGGGAACGCCATCAAGGCCGGGCAAGCCGGCGGCCGCGGCGGCACCGGCGGCTTGCTATGGGGTAACGGCGGCGACGGCGGCAATGGCGCCGACGGCGCACCCGGCGCGGACGGGGTCAACCCGACACCACCGACGGGCAGCTACGCCAACGCGGGCGGCTCGGGCGCCAGCGCGAGCGGCTACGACAGCCAGGTCGGCGGCAACGGTGGAACCGGCGCCCCCGGCGGCCAATACAACTATTTCTTCGTCACCCCGATCGGCGGAGCCGGTGGAGGTGGCGGCTGGGCCTGGAGTTTCTACGGCAATGCCGTCGGCGGTAACGGCGGAACCGGAGGCGCGGGCGCGTTCGGCGGCCAAGGCGGCCAAGGCGGTACCGGCGGGGTAGCCAGCGTCGGCTCGACAGGGACATCGGTCAGCGGCAACGGCGGCACCGGCGGAACAGGCGGCACCGGAGCAGCAGGCGGTCAGGGCGGCACTGGCGGAGCCACCTGGGGCCCACTCGGGGTGGCCGGCGACGGCGGCAACGGCGGAACGGGCGGTGTCGGAGCCACCGGTGGCGCAGGCGGCGACGGCGGCGCCGGCGGTGAAGGTGGCCGGGGCGGAATCTTCGGCGGCAACGGCGGCAACGGCGGTAAGGGCGGCAACGGCGCCAACGGCGGCAACGGCGCGATCGGTGGCCAAGGCGGTACCGGAGGCACCGGTGGCACCACCCTGTATGACACCGGGCACGCGGGCCAGGGCGGTACCGGCGGCACCGGCGGCACCGGGGGAGCTGGCGGCGACGGCGGCAATGCCGGTAAAGGCGGGGCCGGCGGACGCACGTTCCTCGCCGGCACACCCGGCACCAGTGGATCGTCCGGCGTAGCCGGAACTGGCGGCACCGGCGGCCAGGGCGGCACCGGAGGAACCGGCGGCACCAGCGGGACCGGCGTCAGCGGCTCCTCGGGCCAGTCGGGCCAGAGTGGTCACGCGGCGTCCGGGCGACAGGGTGGGGCCGGCGGAGCCGGTGGCACCGGCGGAGCCGGCGCCAGCTGAGCACTACCCCGATCAACCGGCAGCGGCAGCCTCCCCCGCGGACTTCGCTGGAAAGCCACGCCCCGGGCGATTTCACCTCAGGCGGGTCGCTTTACCCAGGACCACGGGTACCGCATAGCAGCCCTCTCCCAGTCTTCTTTGCCCTAGTCCACAGGCCTGGCGGCGGCTACCGGTACCCCCGCTTGACTCTTAAATGAGGCCTACGTCACACTCAATTGCTTCGATGAACAGATGCTTGCTGCCACTGTTAGAACGCACGTACCTGAAAAGTCGGGTGACCCCGCGTCGATCAGCTCGCATCTTTGCCAGGGAGAAGGCGTGACCGCTTTGAAGGAGGTGCCGGCCGTTGACCGCAGGTGTCGATGACGCGACAGCGGCTGAGACGGAAGGCCCTACCCTCCCCTGCGTCGATATAGACGCCGAGGTCGACGAGCTTCTCAGCGCCGACGTCGCCGACGACCTCGCTTTGCCGAACGGGTCGGAGGATCACCAGGCCGACGTTCCCGCCCCCGCGGCCGGCCTCTTTAGCACGTTGCTGAACTCACCCCTCGGCAGACCGCTGCGATACGGCCTGAACCAGGGTGACTCCTCGCTGAAGACTCTCGGCCGCTTCTTCGAGCTGGGCGTGCTGGCGTTCTTCCATCTCGGAAGAGATCTGATCCGGCTGCGCCACCCGTGGCGGGACACCATCAACCAGGCCTGGTTCATCATCAGCGTCACGGCGATACCGGCATTGCTGGTGTCCATCCCGTTCGGCGTGATCGTGGCGGTGCAGGTCGGCAACTTCATCAACCAGGTCGGCGCGTCCTCGGTGTCCGGCGCCGCCGGTGGCCTGGGGGTGATCCGCCAGGGCGCACCGATCGTGGCGGCGCTACTCCTTGGCGGCGCAGCGGGTTCGGCCGTAGCCACCGATCTGGGCACCCGGACGATCCGCGAGGAAGTCGACGCATTGCGGGTCATGGGTGTCGACCCGATCCAGCGGCTCGTCACCCCGCGGCTCGCCGCGATCGTGTTCGTCGCGCCCGTGCTGTGCTCGTTCATCATCTTCATGGGCCTGGCCGCCGGCTACGCGATCAACGTCGGCTTCCAGTCCGGCACCCCGGGCAGCTACATCGCCTCGTTCGCCTCCTTCGCCAGCGTCACCGACGTGGTGGTCGCGGTCATCAAGACCTGGCTGTTCGGCATCGTCGTGATCCTGGTGGCCTGCCAGCGCGGGCTGGAAACCAAGGGCGGCGCGCGCGGCGTCGCCGACGCGGTCAACGCCTCCGTCGTCATCGGTGTCGTCGCAGTGTTCGGCCTCAACCTCCTCATCACCCAGGGGCTGTCGATGTCCATGCCGCTGAGAGTGGGCTGATGGCGGCACCGTCGCGGTATGTCCCCTCTGCGCTGCGCGTCCCGTTCTGGGTCGCCGGCCGCGGTGACTCGATCGTCCAGCGCCTGGGCCACCAGGTCACGTTCCTGTCCCAGGTGCTCGGCGCCATTCCCACGACGATCAAGCACTACCGGCACCAGACCGGCGTGCTGCTGGTCGACATCATGTGGGGCAACGGATCTCTCATCGTCGGCGGCGGCACCATCGGCGTGCTGGTGTTCATGGGCGCCGCGGTCGGCGGTTCGGTAGGCATCGAAGGCTACGGCGCCCTCGACATGGTGGGCATGGGCCCGCTGACCGGTTTCGTCTCCGCCTATGCCAACACCCGCGAGATGGCACCGATGATCGCCGGAATCGGGTTTGCGGCCCAGGCCGGTTGCCGGATGACCGCCGAGATCGGCGCGATGCGGATCTCCGAGGAGATCGACGCGCTCGAAGCCCTCGGCATCCGGTCAATCCCCTTCGTGGTGACCACCCGCGTCATCGCCGGAATGCTGACCATCGTCCCGCTCTATGTCGTGACGCTGGCGTTGAGCTACCTGTCGTGCGTCCTGGTGGTCAACGTCTTGCACGGACAGTCCTCCGGCACCTACTACCACTACTTCGACTCGTTCCTGCAGCCCTCCGACGTGATGTTCTCGGTCCTCAAGGCCGCCATCTTCGTCACCCTGATCATCGCGATCCACTGCTATCACGGCTACTACGCCGAGGGCGGCCCGGAAGGTGTCGGACGGGCTTCGGGGCGGGCCATTCGGGCCAGCATCGTCACCGTCGTCGCCGCCGACATGGTGCTCACGCTGCTGTTCTGGGGTAACAGTCCCGGCGTTCGGATATCCGGATAGCGATGTCGTTGTCTGCAGACCAAGGCGCACGGGCGCCCAGCTCACGCAAGCTGCGAATCCGCGGGTTGATCGCCGCGGTGGTGCTCGCCGTCGCCGGCATCGGGCTCTACCAGCTGGGCAGCGGCGGCTACACCAAGACGTTCACGCTCACCGTGGTGGCCGACACCCTCGGCGAAGGCCTGACCCCCGGCGCGGAGGTCAAGTTCCGCGGGCTGACCATCGGGTCGGTGGGCACGCTGGAGACCACCGGCTACAACAAGCAGAAGATGACACTGAAGCTCGAGCCGGATCAAGCCACCGCCCTGGCCGCCGACACCACGGCGAAGTTCGTGTCCTCCAACACCTTTGGTTTGGCGGCTGTCGAGCTGGTCAGCACCGGCGCGGGCCCCCGGCTGCGCCCCGACCAGACGCTGCTGATCAACTCCGACGTGCCGCCCACCTCCATCACCGGCCTGTTGCGCCAGGGCCAGCGGCTCGGCCAGATCGTGGACTCGACCGACGTCGAGCACATCATCGCCGTGGTGAGCCGGCATTCGGATCTGACCGAGCCGGTGACACGCTCCTTCTTCGACCTGGCCAAAATGCTCGCGGACTCGCAAAAAGTGCCGTTCTCGCAATCGCTTTCGGTGTTCGCCACGGTGCTCAACGGGGCCAGCGACGCGGTACCGCTGATCAATCTGGCCTACGACCTGCTCAACGGCATGTCCTTCCTGGCGCAGCCGGAAGGGGTGCAGCGCGTCAACGTAATCCTCGACCAGTCGGCCAAGCTGCTCTACAACACCGACGCGGTGTTCGCCCGCAACATCTCCTGGCTCGTCCCACTGGCCGATGCGCTGCGCAACATCCTGCTCCCCCGCATGTACATGCTGGGCAGCCTGGCCCCAGCCTACGACCGGCTCTCGGGCCTCATCGACCGCACCAGCGCGGCGTTTCCGATGATCGACGGGAAGGTGCGGCTGCAGATCGAGGTCATCATGGACACCATGCCGGGCCTACCGGCCGCCCTGGACGCCGCGCCGCCGGTACCGCAGGGAGCGGGCGGATGAGAAGTGTCAGCAGAGCACTGGTGTGGTTGACCATCTTCAGTGCGATCGCGGTGGTGTGCACGCTGATCGTGGTGACTGCGCTGCGCTCCCCCATCAACGGAACGGTGTCGCGTTACACCGCGGCATTCACCGATGTCTCGGGGCTCTATGTCGGCGACGATGTCCGGATCTCCGGGGTACAGGTCGGCAAGGTCGAGACGATCCGGCTCGACGGGCGGATCGCGAAAGTCGACTTCACCGCACAGGACAACCAGCCGGTGTTCACCAACACCGTCGCCGCGGTGCGCTACCAGAGCCTCATCGGGCAGCGGTACGTGGAGCTCGTCCAGCCCGCCAAGCCGGACAAGCGGCTGCCCGCCGGAGGCGACATTCCGCTGGGACAGACCATTCCGTCGTTCGATGTGGCCAAGCTGTTCAACGGTTTTCGGCCGATCTTCCAGACAGTCGACCCCGCCCAGTTCAACCTGCTCGGCGAGAACCTGCTGCGGTTGATCCAAGGTGACGAAAACGGAGTCGGACCGTTCCTGCACGACCTGGACGTCATCTCCAAATTGGCGACCGACCGCAAGGCCGTCATCACCGCGATCATCCACAACCTGAGTTCGATATCCCAGGACCTCGGCGGCAAGTCCCAGCAGCTGTTCCAGCTGATCTCCATCCTCAACGACATTCTGACCCAGTTCGGCTCCAAAGCCGCCGAGTTCCGCTCCGCACTCGACGTCGGACTTCCGGTGCTGCGCAACACCACCCACATCATGCAATACCTCGAGCAGCTGTTCGACGGCCAGACGGTTCCGATGTATGACCTGAGCGCACGCATGTGGCCCCAGACCCCCACGATCATCGCCGGCCTGTCGCTGGTGCCGTCACTGATTCAGGGAGTGCGCGACACCTTGATCGACGACAAGCCGGCCACCCCGACATTCATCTGCTCGAACGGTGAGGTCAATCTGCCCGGCATCGGCCAGGTGTCGTTCGCCCAACAGAACTTGGTGATCTGCAAATGATCTCCGCACGGAGCCGGCTCAGCGCTCTCGGCAGGCGTGTGGATCTGTCGGCCTGGCTGGGGCCCCGCCAGGGGGTCCCCGACGAGCGCGCTGCCGCCACCCGGAGCCGGCGCCAGGGCATCATCGGCCTGGTCCTCATCGTTGCGGCACTGGCCGCGACGGCTGCTGCCTACCTCAATCCGAGCGGCCAGTCCGGCTACACCGCCCATCTGACCAACTCCGCCGGCGTTCGAGCCGGTGATCAGGTGCGCATCGCCGGAATCACGGTCGGCAAGGTGACCGGGGTGCGTCTCGACGGCGCGCTGGTGGAGATGACGTTCGACGTCGACAAGTCGGTGAAGGTCGGCTCGGATTCCACCCTGGATGTCAAACTGCTCACCCCGCTGGGCGGCCACTATGTCGCTCTGGACCCCAAGGGCGCCATACCGCTGGGCCACAATGTGATTCCACCCCAACGGGTCTCACTTCCGTTCGAGGTCAACGACATCATCCAGGCGGCGACACCGGTCATCAAGGAAGTCGACGGCCAGGTCATCCACGACACCTTCGCCGAAGTCGCCAACGCCGCCGGCAAGTACCCCGACGCGATCCGCAACCTACTGCAGTCGGCCAACGACCTCACCGCATCATTGAGTGGTTCGGCCGACGAGTTCCACCGAAGCCTCAGCTTCGTCGCAGATGGCATGGGCGCCATGGTCGCCGGCCGCAAGCAGCTGGTCACCGTCTTCCAGCAGCTCGACATCCTGAGCAAGGGCTACACCTCCGATTCGGTGGACATCATCGAGTTCTTCGGGCTGGTCAAAGAATTGGCCCGCATCATGGACCGGCTCACGACGGCCTACGCCCGCGATATGGCGCCGGTCATCAACGGGATCGACGACATCATCGACCACCTGTACGCCCACCCCGATCAGCTCGGCAAGGCCGCCGATGCGATGAACCAGGCCATGAACATCGTGGTGCCGATGCTCAGCGGCAACGGGGTGGTCATCGATAAAGGCAACCAGCTGGTCCCCGGCCAGGATCTGTGTCTGCCGAACATCATGAGGAACTGTTGAGATGAAACCGATCTCGGCCCTGCGCGCCCGCCTGCACTCGCCGCTCCGTGTGGCGGCAGCAGTGGCGGTCGTCGCGGTCGTGGCGGTCGCAGCAGTCACCGGGGCGAAGTTCGCGATGCCCAAGGTGAACAACACCAAGGCGATGTGCGCTGAATTGTCCGACGCCGTCGGGTTGTACGTGGGCAACAAGGTCGCCCTGCTGGGTATTGACGTCGGGTCCACGACCTCGATCGAGAACAAGCCCGACCACGTGCAGGTCGACTTCACCGTGCCCGCAGACCTGGACCTGCCTGCCGACGTCGGGGTGGTCACCTATTCGCAGTCGATCGTCACCGACCGCCACATCGAATTGACCAAGGCCTACACCGGGGGCCCGAAGTTTACCGGCCCGGAATGTGTCAAGCTCGCCAACACCCGGACTCCGATCAGTGTCAGCGAAACCTTCACCGCCGTCAGCAATCTCGCCGACACCGTGCTGGGCCCGCACCCGGGCAAGGACCCCTCGCAGGCACCCGGTGTACAAGCTATCAACGACAGCCTGTCGGCGGCCAGTCGCTCACTCGACGGTACCGGCGCCCAGCTCAACGAGACCTTGCGCAACCTGGTCACGATGCTGTCCGACCCGTACCGGGCCGACACCGATTACCGGCGGCTGTTCGAGAACAGTGAGATCTTCACCTCGGGCTTCCTGAAGAACTGGGACACCTTCGCGTCGGTGATCCAGTCGCTGCCCGCGACAGTCGCCCTGATCGAGGCGTTGTCGGACAACATCTCCGCCGCCCTGGCCAACGTGTCGCATCTGCTGCCGATCCTCGTCGAGGCGTCGACCCGGCTGGCACCGAGGCTGTACCGCAACATCGGCGACAAGCTGGTTCCGTGGATACGCGACCTGCTCAATCACCACAACAAGACCATTCTCTCGATGATCAACACCTGGCCCCAGTTCACCAGGTGGTTCACCGATATCTACGAAACATCCTGGGGCACACACAACGTCACCTATATCCCGCCCCAGGTGTCGATCGCGCCGACCCAGGCCGGAGCCATCTGCCAGGTGCTTCAGCAGCGGCACACCCCCGGCGCGGCAGCCGCGTGCGCGTCCGGAAGTTCTTCGGACCCGGTCACTCTCGGTCTGACCGACCTGATTCTCGGGGCGGCGCTGGGATGAGGCGGCGTATGGTTCGGACCGTCTGTGCGGTACTGGTTGCGTTGGCGGCCACGCTGAGCCCCGGGTGTTCGCTGGATCCAACGCGGTTACCCGTGCCGGGTGCCTACTCGCCTGCCGACCCCTACCGGGTGAAGATCGAATTCTCCAGCGCCCTCAACCTTCCCGCCCGGGCCAAGGTCGACACCGGCGGCATCCAGGTCGGCGTGCTCGATCATGTGGCACTGGACGGGTCGACGGCCGTCGCCCACGTCGACATCGCCGGTGACACCAAGCTCGCCGACAACACCCGCGCCGAACTGCGCCAGGCCACCCCGCTCGGTGACGTCTACATCGCCCTGCTGCCGCCGGCCAAACCGTCGACGGCGATGCTTCGCAACGGCGACACCATTCCACTGCGCAACACCGCCCCGGCCACCAACGTCGAGGACGTGCTGCGCTCGGTGTCCAACCTGATGGCCGGCGGGGCCATCGGCACGTTGCAGGAGGCCGTGGTCGACGCCAACAAGGCGTTCCCCAAGGACCCCAACGAGCTGACCCACATTCAGACCACCATCGGCGGAATCCTCAACGACCTGGCCGCCAACCAGGAGACGATGAGCGGAATCCTGTTGAGCCTGGAGAACATCAGCTCCACCCTGTCGTCCAACACCGCTGTGTTCAACCGGCTGGTCACCGAAGGCCCGTCCAAGCTGGGAGGCCTGTCGGCGGTCACCCTCGGGATCCTCAAACTCGTCGCCGACTCCAAGGACCTCGGCAAGCTCGGCGGTGAGGTCATCAACCCGATCACCGGGGACATCATGCAGATGTTGTCCTACATATCGCCGTTGGTCGCGACGATGTCCACCGTGGACACCACGGTCCCGGTGATCGCCGACAAGCTCAACGCGCTGGTGCGCGACAAGCTGATTCCGTTCTTCGGCAAGGGCGGTCCGCGCTACACCATCTCCGAGCTTCGCCCGCCGAGCGGCAACGAGGGTGTCGACCCCGCCGACAAGGCCGACCAGGCGGTCTCGGCCATGCGGACGATGGGACTGCTGCCGTGAAGTTCAACGCGCGCACGACCCTGGTGATCCTGGCAGTGATGACGCTGCTCGGCGCGTTGTACATGTCGATCGGGGTGCTCGACATCAGCCCGACGAAGAAGGTCACCCGGCTGACGTTGCTGCTCAACACCTCCGGTGGTCTGCTGCCCACCTCCGACGTCACCATGCGCGGCATCAAGATCGGCAGGGTCACCGGGATCCGGACGACGGCCACCGGGCTGGCCGTCTCGATGGACATCGATCAGGTCAACCAGGTCCCCGCCGACAGCGCGATTGCGGTGGAGAACCTGTCGGCAGCCGGCGAGCAGTACGTCGACTTCAAGCCGAAAATCATTGCGCCCCCCTATCTTTCCGACGGATCGGTGATTCCACCCGATCGGGTGGCGCCGATGGTCACCGGCAGTGAACTGCTGACCAAAGCCAACGCACTGATTTCGGCGCTGAACCCCGATGACCTGCGCACCATCGTCACCAACGTGTCGCAGGCGCTGGACGGCAACGACGGCACCCTCGACTCCCTGGCCACCACTGCCGGCCTGGCCGCCAAGGTGGTCCGGGACGATAAGCAGATCCTGACCACGCTATTCAGCAACATCTCCACGCTGACCACGAATCTGGGCACGCTCAACGCCGGCCAGGTGATCAGTGAGACCGGCACGTTGCTGCCGAAGTCGGTGCCGGCGTTCCTGCGGCTGGTCAAGGAGTTCGAGAACCTGTCCTACAGCGGGTCGGGCCTGCTGGGGCCCGACGACCCGGGCGGGGTTCTGATCGCCAAGATCAGCGAGTACATGGACACGCTGGCCGAACCACTCAGTACGTTCGCCACCGTCCTGCAGCCGGCGGTAGCGCCTCTGCACGACGTCAAGCTCGACGCCGGGCACTGGCTGGACTTCTGGGAGTCGACCTTCAACGACAACGGCAGCCTGCGGGTGCAACTCAACGTCCCCGAATGGCACCAGGGACAGTGACCGACGCACTAGCGTAGAAAGAACGGCAATGACTACCTCATCAACCGGCGACGACGACAGCGCCGAGGACACCGAGATCACTCCCCCGACCGACAACGACGGGGTCGAGGAGCCGACGCCGGCCTTCGCGACTCGACAACCGTGGAAGTGGGTGGCCGTCGTCCTCGCTGCCGTGGCGATCGGCGGAGGCGCATTCGGATTCACCAAGTATCAGCACGTGAATCATGAACTCGCACAGATACGGCAGTCCCAGGCCGATCGCGACGCGGCCGCCAAGCTTGCCAGGGATTATGCGCTCAAGTCACTGACGTACTCCTTCGAAGACCCCGATGCGTTCTTTAAGTCCGTCGAAGACGGTGTGTCGCAACCGCTTAAGGACAAGTACGTCAACGCCACCGACCTGTTGAAGAGCATCATGCTGCAAGCGCAGGTCAGCTCCTCCGGTGAGGTGCTGGCTACCGATGCGGTGCTCCAGGGTGACGGCACCTATCAGGTGGTGGTGTCGGCGCACCAGACCACCCGCAATCTGCAGAACCCGACGCCGAAGGTGTCGATCATCCTGTTGCGGGTGACCGTCGCCCGGGCCGGTGACGGATGGCAGGTCACCGACATCGGCCCCGAGACCGGCACCCAGCAGGCAACCGAGCAGCAAATCCCCGGCGCCCCGCCACCGCCGGCGCCCGCGCCGCCCGGCAAGCCGGCCCCGAAAGGGTAGGTGCACGCGTCGTGAAGCGGCTCGCGCTGCCGCTGGCCGCCGCGCTGGTGGTCACCTCGGTTACGTTGTCTCACAACGCAACCGCCGACACCATGCTGCCACCGTGCCCGCAGAGCGGTGCGGTGATCACACCGAGCGGCAGGACACCGCAGGTGGATTGCAGCCTGCACTCCGGTGACCTCACGTTCGCCGTCAACTACTGGACCGCCCCGGAGCTGCCCGCACCCGGGTCGGTGAAGATCACCGTGACCGACCCCAGCGGTGAGGTGGTTCAGACCATCACCGAACTCCTGGAGCCCTCCAGCCCCGGTGGCGTCGGCTTGGAGGATGTCGATGGCGACGGCCGCGAGGAACTGATCATCCCGATGGGGCAGAACATCTTCAACGGCACCCCCAACACCCGGTTCTCGGTGTGGCGTGCGCCGGGTGATCGCCGGCACTACGAACGCACCCAGATGGTCGGCCAGGCTGTTTATCCCAGCGGCGACGGATACGCGGTGAGCAACGGCGGCGCGTTGACGAGCCGGGACCTCACCTTCTATCTGCCCACCGGGGCCGGATACACGCTCGTCATCGTGATCACCATCGAGGTCGAGCAGGTCGACCCCGACACCGGCAAGGTGCTGACGGTCAACTGCCGCGCCCACCAGGAAGACGGGCTGCACGCCATCGACATGGACGTCTACCAAGCCGAGGACACCTTCTGCGCCTCACCGGCGGCGATGGCGATTTGGCCTGGAGCACAACGTTTGTCGCTGCGGCACCGGCCGGCGGGGCGCTGACCTAGGGGGCGCAGACCGCACGGGCGGCACTGAGATTCTGTCGCGCCGTGGCGAGGTCACTGGCGAGTTGCTCGGGGCTGGCCGGCCGGTAGGGATCGGAGTTGTCGATCTGCGCAGCCACCATCGTCGAGCGAATCCGCAGGTCCACCGATTCGGGAACGACCAGCCCGTACAGCGGGGACAGTGCATTGCGCAGTTGGCCCGCAACGTAGAACGGCGTCCCACTTGGCGACACCATGTTCAGCGCAGTCTCGATTCGATCGGCTGCCGGAAGAATGATGTCGCACTCCCAGGCTTCCGCAGCCACCGCGGGGGCGGCCGTCAGGCACATCGCCAAGGCGGCGAGCGGCACACCGAGAAGTCGTGAATTCATCGGCTGCAAGCTTGGCACTGCATCGGCTGATTTGTCCCGCCTTCGTGCCGATCCCGCGGCACCGCCGAACACAAAATGACGGGCATGCAAATTTGCAGACAGCGCGCGACCTCGCTGCTAGTTTCTGCGTCAACTTTCACTGTCACTGCTCCCTGGAGGATGGGCCATGCCGAAGTCGGGAAATCACGGCGCACCCTGGATCACCACGCGGCTGGGAGCGGCCGCGGTGGTGGCGGGACTGGCACTGGCGGCCCCGCAGGGCGTCGGCATCGCCCGGGCGGACACCCCTTCCGGAGGCAGCGACTCATCCAGCAGCAGCGCCTCCTCACCGAGATCCGGCGCGACCGGGGGCTCGGGCCGCCAGGCGCGCCAGGGTGCCACGGCTCCCAAGCCGGCCGCCACCAACGGGCCGCGGGCCGCGGCCGCCTCCGCCGGTGCGGCGGCAACATCGGCACAGACGCGGGTCGCCTCGGATGCCACTGGGCGCAGCGCACGCACGGCGAGCATCCCGGCCGCCCAACCCGACTCGGCCGCTTCGGCGTCGCTGACGTCGGCGGCGAACGCCCTTCCCCAGGCAAACGCAGTACCCACCTGGGCGCCGGATTCGATCCTGGCGATCTTCGTGTCCAACGGAACGCTGTCGCATCCCGACGCGGGGCTATTGATCGGCAATGGGTTCAGCTTTGACGGCATCACCTGCGCGGCGAACACCAAGTGCGATGGCGGCCGAGCCGGCCTGCTGTTCGGCAACGGCGGGGCGGGATACAACGGTGGGATCGGCGGCAGCGCCGGGCTGATCGGCAACGGCGGTGCGGGCGGCCGCGGATCGAGTGCCGTCAACGCCGGCACCGGTGGCGACGGCGGCCGGGGCGGGCTGCTGTTCGGCAATGGCGGCGAAGGCGGATCGGCCGCCACGGGCGCCAACGGCGGCGCGGGCGGCCGCGGCGGATTCTTCTTCGGTGTCGGCGGGCGCGGCGGCATCGGCGGCCCTGGCACAGTCGCGTGCGCGGCATCCGCCTGCTCTGTGACCCTGGTCGGCGGCTCGGCCGGCGTCGGCGGTCCGGGCGGACTGTTCTTCGGCCGGTCCGGCGTCACCGGGTCGGCGCCGCTGCCGCTCGATTCATGGCTGTTCGTCGGATACAACCCGGTTTACCCGGTTGTCACGCCGCCCCCGTGCACGGTGAACTGCAACCAGATCGGCACGGCCGGCCAGGGGCTGAGCTACCCGGACGACAAGGACCCGACCAAGCCGTACGCCATCCCGGGCACCGTCGTGCCCAACATCAACCTGCCCGCCGGCACACCGCTGGGACGCTGGGGTTACTCCGGCGGCTCATTCCTCGCACCGGCGGGAACCCACTATGCGCAACTGTCGCTGCCGCCGGCAAGCCAGGTGGCGCCGTACTTCGAGTACGTCGTCGCCAACCCGGCGAACCTGCCGCCCGGCCTTCGCATCGAGCAATCCCAGGCCGCCCCATGGTTCGGCCAGCCGGGCGGGGGCATTCAGTACCGAATCACCGACGCGAACAACAACGACGCTCCGGTGCAGGCACTGCTTGACTCCGGATTCCTCGCGTACAGGTGAGCGAGATCGCCGACTTTGCGCGGCTGTCACGCAACTGGACGTACTGGTCCGAACTGGCTCAGCTGAGCGAACTGTCGGTATCGACGACGTGTGACGATTGCGCAATCCTATTCAGCTCCAACGACTATTCGGTTCACCTTCGGCATGACGGCGACTGGTGGTCGGTGGACACGGTGAACGACCGGCGCCAGCGCACCAACGACTCGGCCCGGTTCTCCAGCTACGCGCTGGCCGAAAAGTACCTGGTGTGGATCTGGGGGTCGGCGGCGCGCAGCTCCATGCGGGCACCGGTGTTGGGGCCCAAGCTCTACGAACTCGGCTTCAACCCAGATGTCGAGGTGCTGCCGCTGAGCGAGGGGGTCTACGAACTGCGATCCGCCGAAGGCCGTGCGGTGCTGTCCGAGCCCTACGCAACGATCGTCAGCCGCTTGATCGGAAAGCCGCTGGACGATATCGAAACGATGCTGCGCGCGAGCTAGGACGAGTGAGCGCTGACGATCGCCTCGTCAGGCTCAACGGACTGATCCGGCTCGTCATCCTGCTCGACCTCCCAGACGTCATCGTCGTCGTCGACCAGGTCTTCGGCCGCGTCGATGGACATGATGATCGAGAAGGCCTGGGCCAGATTGACCAGCTTGGAGTCGCTTGCTTTCGGCGCCTGGTCCCTGATCGCCTTCAGCAGTTCTTTCGCGGTTTCTTCGACCAGCTCGTCGAGGTCAGCCATGACATGCTCCTGTCGTGATCGTTGACGTCACGTGCAACACCGACAGTAGTCCTCGGCTCCACAACCGTTGCCCACCTTTGCCATTCGGCCTTCAACTAGCCAGCGCAGGTTCACGAGAGAACGCACAGGACGCCATTCCGTCATCGACTGCCGGGCTCGCAATGCCGTCCGGTCACGAGACCGTCGTCTCGAGTTAAACCACGCCGGGTAGCTTCAGGGCAGCGCCCCGCATGGCTCGCGGCGATCGGCTGCGGTGGCCGTTTCGTGGTCGCAATCACTCGCCGACAAGATTCACGGCAGCTGGGTGCGGTTCATCAAAACCGATGTGCCAGATGATGATTGGAAGCCTATTCCTCCGAGGCAGACATCCGGATATCAGGGCCGCGGGTCGACGTAACGTCGACGTGCTCGCTGCCTGGACGTACTGAGCGCGCGCTATTCAGCGGTGCGGAAGTACGGTTCGACCGTGCCACTGACCTTGACAACCATGGGGTTTCCGCGACGATCCTTCGCGGTGGGCACCTCAACGCGGACCCAACCCTCGGCCACGTTGTATTCGTGGACGTTGTTCTTCTCGACGCCATTGAAGCGGATACCCACATCGCGGCGGAGCACCTCTTCGCTGTAGAACGGGCTGCGCGGATCAATGGAGAGGTGGTTTGGTGGGACGTCTGTGACCTGATCCTCGGACATGATCGCCTTCGTTGAGTGCTGCGTCTTGACTTGATGTCCTAGAAATCTACGCGCCGCTGACCGGCGCGACCAAACTCCCCGACCTGATCACTCCGACGAGTTCGACCGCCCCATCAACGTCCCGAAACTGCCCGAGCTCGACGCAGCAGAGTGACGTGCGACACGCACGAGATCAGATGGCGCGAACACATCGAGGCCTCGATGGTCCCCTTCATCGCGCGGTCATTCGGTATCGATCCGCCCGCCTCGGGGCTGCCCGCGCCTACGCACTGAACAAGAAAGCCCCGGCCATTGGCCGGGGCTTTCTCGAAGTGGAGCTAAGGGGATTCGAACCCCTGACCCCCACACTGCCAGTGTGGTGCGCTACCAACTGCGCCATAGCCCCGTCGTGCCCATCGAAGTTACACCACCGGCACGTGCCCCTCAAAATCGCTGGTCAGAGCAGGCAAGAACCGGCGATACGCGTCGGGACCGCATCCAGACTGAACTCACGCATACCGCCCCTCGCACTTTTGATGCGTGCGTGCAATCTCGGCGCAGGACGCATCACTACGGCAGCTCGCCGGCC
Organism: Mycobacterium sp. DL592; assembly: GCF_011694515.1. Classification (NCBI taxonomy): domain Bacteria; kingdom Bacillati; phylum Actinomycetota; class Actinomycetes; order Mycobacteriales; family Mycobacteriaceae; genus Mycobacterium; species Mycobacterium sp. DL592. The sequence goes on from NZ_CP050192.1 coordinate 3,571,204, forward strand.
GCCTCGGGACCCAGCGGACGGGCCGGTGTGTGCTCCAGCGGCGGGCTGTCGCGGGTTTCCGGCGCGAATGCCCACCCGATGGACGCCAGCACCAGGATCGCCCCGCTCACCGCGAACGCCCAGCTGAACGACAGGTGCTGGGCGATTAGGCCGACACCCAGCGAGCCGATGATCGACCCGAGGTCCGACATCATCTGGAATGTGGCCACCGCCGTCCCGCCGCGGGCCTTGCTGCCGATAATGTCAGCCACCGCGGCCTGCTGCGGCGAAGTGAACATACCGGTGGCCGCCCCGGCGATGACCGCCCCGGCCAGGAACACCGGCAGCGACGAGGACAACCCCACCACTGCCGTCGACACCCCGGCCAACCCGAGCCCCACAATCAGCAGCGGCCGGCGCCCGGTGCGATCCGACAGCCGCCCCGAGGGAATCACGGCCGCCACGTTGCCGATCGCGAACGTCGCCAGCGCCGCGCCTGCCCACCCGGGCCCACGGTGGAACACCTCGGTGACGAACAGCGGCACCAGTGCGACCCGTAGCCCGAACGCCGACCAGCCGGTGGCCAGATTCGACAGCAGCGCCGCCCGGTACGCCCGGTGCCGCAGCGCCACCCCGACCGTCACGGTCAGCTCGTCGGCAGGCGCCACGGCCGCCAGCGAGGAATGCCGCAGGCTGATGAACACCACCGCCGCCGCGACCAGCAGTGCGGCGCCGTAGATGACGAACGGCGCCGACAACCCCAGCCCCGCGGTCAGGCTGCCCACGACAGGTCCGGCGACCGACCCCACCAGAAACGCACTGGAGAACATGCCGGCCACCCGGCCGCGCGCATTGTGCGGGCTGATCCGGATCATCAAACCCAGCGCGGAGACGAAGAACATCGTCGATCCGACGCCGCCGAGCCCTCGGAATAGCAGCAGCTGCCAATAGGTGTGGGCGAACGCGCAGGCCGCCGTGGACAAGGCCACGATCAGCAGGCCGCTGACATAGACGCGCCGCTCGCCCAGCTTCTGCACCAGCAGGCCGGAGGCCGGGGCGAAGATCAGCCGCATCACCGCGAAGGCGGTGATGACGAACGTCGCCGCACTGAGGCTCACCCCGAAGTGGCGCGCGTACTGGGGCAGCACCGGCGCCACCACGCCGTAGCCCAAGGCGATGACCGCGTTGGACGCGATCAGAACCCAGACCTCCCGAGGCAGACTGGCCTGCGCCTCTTCCGAGGGACAGTCACCCTCCGCGACGGAACTCACGAGAATGACTGTAATGAGTGGGGGTCATGCGCTGCGCTTGACCTGCACCGGCGCCGCGATTGCCCAGCCGCGGCCGCGAATCGGGTGCAGGTCGCCGATCACGGACTGAGGGCAGACCGCCGCGGTGCCTGCTACTTCGTACTGCGTGCTGATACCCCATTGGCCGTCGAATTGCGTGTCGCTGCTGCCGCTTTGGTGACGCGGGTGGAGGCTGGCTTCACAGCGGAGGCCCCACCGACGACCACGTGGTTGATGTTGAAGCCGGGGCCGACCTTGGAAATGTTTGCATGGGCTTCGTTGATCGAACCCGCCAAAGCCAGCGGACCACCGCCGGCGTCAACGGTGGTCGATGCGCCATTGATGGCGAAGGCGGCGTTCAATACGCCATCGTGCGATTGAACGACGTTGTCCGTCCCGCCAACATTCGCGGCGACGCTCATTACGCCGAACGCGTTCACCCGGTGGCTGATCACCGACGTCGCGTAGCCGAACAGGTTGACGGCGACGTCGCCGACCCCCTGAGCAAGGACTGACTGGTAGTGAGCGGGCCCGTCACCCGGGGTGATGCCGATTGAGACATTGAACAGTCCCCCCGTCTGAGAGTCGCCTGACCCGACCTGGGCGGCTACCTCGAAAACGCCGGCATCATTGGCTATCGCATTCGTTCCGAAGGCGGTACCGATGTCGAATGAACCGACTCCGGACCCTGCGCCGTTGCCGACTGCCAAGGCGACGCTGAAGTAACCGGCCGATGCCGTCGCACCCGGTCCGACGGCGATGGCCACCCCGAATAGCGTGCTGCTGCAGTCCGGTCCGGTACTCAGGCCCCAGAACGAGGCACACGAAGCGTGGGCCGCTGGCGCCGACCCCAACCCGGCGGCGGCGAAAACCCCTGCGGTGACGGCGCCGATCGTGAGTGCGCTGGTGAACTTCGTCTTGGTGATGGTGTGAGTGCCCACGGGTTCTCCCTACAACGGGGTCGTGGGCCAGAATTTACGCCTCCGCAGACATCGCAAAACGAAGAACTGCGAACTGTTCACACCTTGACGAACGTGTGCCGTTTCTTTCCGAGCGTGTCCCTTCTGGAGTATTCCTGGAACGTAAGAGGCGGCAATACTTCAGCCGGGGTGGGCGATGGCGATGTGCAGACGACTGACAGTGGTCGCGGTGTGGTGGATTGTCGCGCTGGCGGCCGCACCCGTGTGCACCGCCGAACCGGTGTGGCCGGTCGCCGGCGCCGAATCGGCCGCCAAGACGATCAAGGAACTCGAGGATCAGGGTTATACCGTCGCGATGAATCTGGTGGCCGGTGATCGCTCCGTCTCACTGTCGCGGTGCTCGGTAACCGCCATCAACAACCCGGACCGTTCGCCGGATCCCGCACCCACGACGTCGACGACCGTGTACGTCGACGTCTCATGCCCATCGCATGACAGCGGGGATTGGGACCTTGGCATCGGCCTGGGCTTCTGAGGCTACGAGATCACCGCATTCACCACTTCGCGAGCCGCTTGCTGCACCTCCGCCAGGTGCTCGGGGCCCTTGAACGACTCGGCGTAGATCTTGTAGACGTCCTCGGTGCCTGACGGGCGGGCGGCGAACCAGCCGTCGGCCGTGGTCACCTTCAACCCGCCCAGCGCGGCCCCGTTACCGGGCGCGGTCGTCAGCTTGGCGGTGATCGGCTCACCGGCCAACTCGGTGGCGCTGACCTGCTCCGCGGACAGCTTGGCCAGCCGCGCCTTCTGCTCCCGGTTGGCCGGGGCATCCACCCGCGCATAGACCGGCGCCCCGTACTTGTCGGCCAGCTCGGCGTACCGCTGCGACGGCGAGACTCCGGTGACAGCCTGGATCTCCGAAGCCAGCAACGCCAGGATGATGCCGTCCTTGTCGGTGGTCCACACCGAGCCGTCGCGGCGCAGGAATGACGCGCCCGCAGACTCCTCACCGCCGAAACCGATTGTGCCGCTGATCAACCCGTCGACGAACCACTTGAAACCGACCGGCACTTCGATCAGCTTACGGCCCAGCCCGGCCACCACCCGGTCGATGATCGACGAACTGACGGCGGTCTTGCCCACCGCCACGGTGTCCGGCCAGTCCGGCCGGTGCGAGTACAGGTAGTCGATCGCCACGGCCAGATAGTGGTTGGGGTTCATCAGGCCGCCGTCGGGGGTGACGATGCCGTGGCGGTCGGAGTCGGCGTCGTTCCCGGTGGCGATCTGGTAGGCGTCGCGGTTGGCGATCAGTGAGGCCATCGCATTGGGCGAGCTGCAGTCCATCCGGATCTTGCCGTCGGTGTCCAGCGTCATGAACCGCCAGGTGGCGTCGACCAGCGGGTTGACCACGGTGAGGTTCAGGTCGTGGCGTTCGGCGATCGCCGCCCAGTAGTCGACGCTGGCCCCGCCCAGCGGGTCGGCGCCGATGCGGATGCCTTCGGCGCGGATCGCGTGGATGTCGACGACGTTGGGCAGATCGGAGATATAGGCATCCATATAGTCGTGGCGCTGGGTGGACTGCAGCGCCCGCGCCAGCGGAACCCTCCTCACCTCGGCCAGGCCGCCTCGCAGAATCTCGTTGGCGCGCTTGGCGATTGCCCCGGTGGCATCGGTGTCGGCCGGGCCACCGTTGGGTGGGTTGTACTTGAACCCGCCGTCACGCGGCGGGTTGTGCGACGGGGTGACGACGATCCCGTCGGCCAGATCGGTGCTGCGGCCGCGGTTGTAGGCCAGGATCGCGTGACTGACAGCCGGGGTCGGCGTATAGCGGTCGGCCGAATCGATGAGCGCCACAACGTCATTGGCGGCCAGTACCTCCAGCGCAGAAACCCACGCCGGTTCGGACAGTCCGTGGGTGTCGCGGCCGATGAACAGCGGCCCGGTGGTCCCCTGCCCAGCTCGGTACTCCACAATCGCTTGCGTGGTGGCCAGGATGTGCGCCTCGTTGAACGCCCCGTCGAGACTGGAGCCGCGATGCCCCGAGGTGCCGAACACGACCTGCTGGTCGACGTTGTCGGGATCGGGCTGCACCGTGTAGTACGCGGTCACCAGGTGGGGCAGATCGACGAGGTCTTCGGGAAGCGCCGGCTTACCGGCGCGGGGGTTAGCCGCCATGGGACCCAATTCTGCCCGCCACGGGCGATACTGGCTCGCGGATTCACTGACGGTTAAGGGGGTAGCCCTTGTTCGGCCATGACAACCGCGAATTGGCGGCCGTATTCGCCGGCGGCGCCATCGGAACCGCCGCGCGCGCCGCGCTGGCGACGCTGGCCGTCCCCGACCCCGCGCGCTGGCCGTGGCCGACCTTCGTCGTCAACATCATCGGCGCGTTCCTGCTCGGCTACTTCACCACCCGTCTGCTCGAGCGGCTGCCGATGTCGAGCTACCGCCGCCCCTTGCTGGGCACCGGCCTGTGCGGCGGGTTGACGACGTTCTCCACCATGCAGGTCGAGACGGTGCGGATGATCGAACACCACCACTACGGCCTGGCGGTCGGCTACACGGTAGCCAGCATCGCCGCGGGACTGGTGGCGGTCTACGTGGCGACGGCGATGGTGCGCCGGGTCAGGATCCGCGCGTGAACGTGGCGGTGTGGGCCGGTGTGCTGGTCATCGGGGGCCTGGGGTCGGTGGCCCGGTTCATGGTCGACCGTGCGGTGGCCCGCCGGGCCGCCAGGTCGTTTCCGTTCGGCACGCTGACCGTCAACATCTCCGGGGCGGTGCTGCTCGGTTTCATCACCGGGCTGACCCTGAGTCACCAGGCCGCCCTGCTGGCTGGCACCGCGTTCGTCGGCGCCTACACCACCTTCTCCACCTGGATGCTGGAAACCCAACGCCTCACCGAGGAACGCCAGATCAAGCCGGCCATCGCCAACCTGGTGGTCAGCGTGGCGCTCGGCCTGCCCGCCGCGATGCTCGGCCAGTGGATAGCGAGCCTGATATGAGCGACACCTACCTCAAGTTGACCACCTACTTCGGGGAACGCCAGCGCGCCGGGTCACGCTTCCTGGCCGAAGCAATCCTCGACACCTACGCCGAGCACGAGGTCGCCGCCAGCGTGCTGCTGCGCGGCATCGCCAGCTTCGGGCCGCGCCACATCATCCGAAGCGACCAGTCGTTGACGCTGTCGGAGGATCCGCCGGTCGCTATCGCCGCCGTCGACTCCGAAGCAGTGATCGGTGCGCTGGTGAGCGACGTCGTGGCGATGACCCCGCGCGGCCTGATCACCCTGGAACGGGCCCGGCTGCTGGACAAAGATCTCGCGGGTGCTCCGCTGCCCGACGGTGATGCCGTCAAACTCACCCTCTACGTCGGCCGCAGGCGGCGGGTGAACGGCCTGCCTGCCTACTACGCGGTGTGCGACCTTCTGCACCGCCACGGATTCGCCGGCGCATCGGTGTTCCTCGGCGTCGACGGCACCGTGCACGGGCAGCGGCGCCGCGCCCACTTCTTCAGCCGCAACACCGACGTTCCGGTGATGATCATCGCCGTCGGCACCTCCGCCCAGGTGCAGCAGGTCCTGCCCGGCCTGGAGGCAGTGCTCTACCAGCCGCTGGTTACCGTCGAGCGCGTCCAGGTGTGCAAACGCGACGGACAGTTGCTCGCCCGGCCGCCGGCCTTACCTGCCGTCGACGCCCATGGCCGCGAGCTGCGCCAGAAGCTGATGATCTACACCTCCGAATCGACCCACTACGACGGCGCACCCGTCCACCGCGCCCTGGTGCGCAAGCTGTGGGAGTCCGAAACCGTCAGCGGCGCAACGGTATTACGCGGCATCTGGGGCTTTCACGGCGACCACAAGCCGCACGGCGACAAGCTGATCCAGTACGGCCGCCAGGTGCCGGTGACCACCATCGTCGTCGACACCCCCGAGGTGATCGCCGGGTGTTTCGACCTGATCAACGAGGTGACGGGCAGCCACGGCCTGGTCACCAGCGAGATGGTGCCCGCGTTGCTGATGCTCGACGGCGACCGGCGCAGCGGCGCCACCGACCTGGCCGACTATCGCTACTAGCTGTCGGCGAGCACGGTCAGCAGGATCGCCGAGTCGTCCACGGCGTGCAGTCCGTGCCGCTCGCGCGGGACCACCAGCAGGTCGCCAGGCAAGCCATCCCAGCTGTCGTCGGCGGTAGCCACCTGGACGTGACCGCGCAGCACCTGCAGGGTGGTCTCCCCCGGACTCTGGTGCTCGCTGAGGTCGCGACCGGCGGCCAACGCGATGAGGGTCTGTCGAAGCTGATGGTCGTGGCCGCCGTGCACGGTATGGGCCGAGCGGCCGCTGTTCGACGACCGGGCCGCGTCGAGGTGCTCGTCGGCGAGTTGGGACAGGGATACGAACTCCATGACTACCTCCGTAATCTCACGCGGCCAGCAGCAGGATGCCGGTGACCAGCAGTGCCACTACTTTGACGACTTCGAACCCGACGTAGACGAAGTGCGCGTGCGAGCGGCCCGCTTCGGCTTGGCTGGGCTCGGCCAGCACGGCCTCAGAACGTTTGGTCAGCGCGGGCCGCACCCCGATCAACTGGATCAGCAGGGCGCCGATGGCCGCCAGGGCCGCCGCGATGACGCCAACGTCAGGCTTGCCGGCCACGAGCGCCGCCACGACGAGGATCGCGAACGCGATCTCACAGGCGTTGAGCGCGCGGAAGACCAGCCGCCCGATTCCCAGGCCGAGCACAATCGTGACGCCGGGAGCCCGGAACTTCAGCGGCGCCTCCAGGAACGAGATCGCCAGCACCATGCCCAGCCAGACGAAGACCACTGCCACCGTGACGGCGACCCAGGTGTCCACGACTGCCCCTCACTGCCACTCTGCGGCGAGACCCTCGACCCATTCTGCGGCCTGCGCCGCATTCTCCGGCGGGGAGGCCACCAGAACCAGTTCGTCGACCCCCAACTCTGCCAGGCGAGCCGCGTCCGACGGGTGCGGTTCGACCAAGGCGACGGCGATCCGCAGGTCAGCCATGTCGCGGCCGGCCTCGTCGCACAACCTCTTCAGGGTGGCCAGCTTGTCGGCGACCTCGTCGGGGTCGGCAAGGTTGAAGCCGTACCAGCCGTCGCCCCACTGCGCGACCCGGCGCAGGGCGGGTTCACTGTTGCCGCCGAGCAGGATCGGGATGCAACGGTTGTGCACCGGTTTGGGGTTGACCCGGATCGCCGAGAAGGTGGTGAATTCTCCTGCGTGGGAAGCGATGTCGTCGTGCCACAGGGTTCGCATGGCCGCCACGTAGTCGGCGGTGCGGGCTGCGCGGCGCTCGAACGGGACCCCGAGGGCGTCGAATTCCTCACGGGACCAACCGATTCCGACACCGAGTGCGAATCGCCCGCCGCTCAGCTTGTCCAGGCTGGCGGCCTGCTTGGCGATGATCACCGGGTTGTGTTCGGGCAGCAGGAGCACCCCGGTCGCAAGACCGATAGTGCTCGTTGCCGCCGCGGCGAACGACAGCCCGATCATCGGATCGATCCAGTCCGCGACCGCGGGCACCGCGATCTGGCCGTCATCGGCATACGGATACCACGATGCCGACTCGTCGACCATCACCACATGTTCGCCGGACCACAACGTGGCGAAGCCGTGGCGCTCGGCGGCGCGGGCAACCGCTTCGATGACGGCCCGCTCTGAACCGGAGCCGATCCCCAGCGCGTGCAAGCCAACTCGCATGTCCGGCATCATCGCACGGGCATGACGGGCACGACCCGCCTTGCGAAGTTCTGCTGTACCTGCCCGGGCTGGTCGGGTAGACACGGCGGTATGCGACAGGTGGTGAGGGGCGCGCTGGGCGGTGCGGCCCTGTCCGTGGTGGCGGCGTGCGGCGGCAGTCCGTACACCACGGCAACCCTGACCACGACGTCGTCGAGCACCCCGACCCCGGCTGCGACGCCGACCACGACCGTCGCTGCCGCCCCGGGACCGGCGACGCGCACCGTCCGGTGGGTCGACCTGCACCCCGGTGACTGTCTGGCCGAACCGCCGCCGACGGATCCCGCGGTGGTGATGGTCACCGTCGTCGACTGCTCCGGCCCACACCAGGCCGAGACGTTTCTGCGGGCACCGATACCGGTCAACGCCGCGCTGACCGACGTCGGCAATCAGCAGTGCGCGGCCGGCCTGGCGGCCTACGCCGGGGGCGCGCCGTACACGATCAGCTATCTCATCGACTCCGAGCAGGACCGCACCTCTAACAACCCGTACCCGAGCACGGTGATCTGCCTGCTGCAGGACTCCGACGGCCGGCCACTGACCGGGTCGGCGCGGCACTGAGCCGACGTTGTCGGTGCCCGCAGTTACGGTGGCTGCCCCAGGGGCAAGAGGAGGCGGACACGATGGCCGAAGTATTCGAAGCGACGTGGTTCTTCCTGCCGGGTATCCCGCCGTATGCGGTCTGCGACGACCTGCAGGCACTCGCGGAGTGGGCACGTCAGCACGTCCCGCGCCAGGGAAAACGGGCCCGTCCCCTGCTCGTCGGAAATGACAAGAGGCTGTGGTTCCTGCAGGCGGACGGCAGCCTGTCCGAGGTGTCGCGCACCCGGAAATCGTGGCGCTTCCCCAGTCCCAGTGACGCCTACTGGCGGGCGCGGGAGGGCACCGACGCGTGGAATCAGCGCCCGCACAGGCCACACTCACCGGAACGCAAGAAGCACATCCCGATCCGGGTCAGCACACTGAGCGCCGCCGAGCACGGCTATCTGGAGTGGCTGGAGCACAACTGGCAGTCCGTGGAGTGACACTCGTTACTACATAGAAGATGCTGTCGTCCAAGGGCTTTCGCCGAGTACGGGGACGGCTCAGGCCTGTGAGGCGAAGAACTGACCGGTGGCCGCGGAGGCGTCGACGCCCGCGTTCATCGGCCAGGTGTGCCCGGCGCCGTTGACGCTGACGAACTCCACCTGGGTGCCGCCAGCACAACCGGTCGCGGTGAATCCGGCAGGGTTCGGTGCGGGTGTACTCGGGCATTGGTCCAGGGCGCGCCACCGCTCTGCCATCTCCGGTGCGCTCACGATCTCGCTGGGCCCGCCGCGCCCCACCATGGGTCCGCCGGCGAAGGGAACCACCTGGTCGGCGGTGCCGTGAATGGCCAGTACCGAGACCGGCTTGGACGGGTTGCACGCCACTCCGACGCCCAGCGTCCCGGCCACCGGCGCGACCGCCGACACGAGGTCGGCGCGGTCACACGCCAGCCGGTTGGCCATGAAGGCGCCTGCGGACATCCCGGTGACGAAAACGCGGCCGGGCGGAATGCCGAAATCGTGGGTGAGCTGGCCGATCAGCGCGGCGAGGAAGCCGACGTCGTCGACCCCCTCCCGGTCGGGCACCGAGGCGCCGCGCCCGTCGGCCCAGCTCATGTCGATGCCGTCAGGGTAGGCAACGACGAACCCGTAGCGGTCGGCGACGGCGTTGTAGTTGGTGACCCCGGCCTGGATGGCGCCGTTCTGCCCGGCGCCGTGCAGGTTGATGACCAAGCCCGAGGGTTGCTGGAGGCCCGGGGGGACGTGCAGGACGTAGGTGCGCTGCAGGCCGCCGAAGGTCAGTGCGCCGGGCGGATCACCAGGGGTGGCCGAGGCGGGTGCAGCCGTGAGTGCGGCGACAACGATGAGGCCGGCAACGAATGCCGTCGTCCGCGTGATCACGCACCCAGTGTGCCCGGTTGCCCCAAAACGATGGGAAAACGTCGAAATCCCGTGGCCCAGTGTTCGCGTGCCGGACACCGGACGCCCCGGTTGCGACACGGTCACAGATGAGTACCTCTTTGGGTATCACTGGCCACAATCGTCACTCCAATAACTATCGTCACTTTGGTCATCCCTTTGGCGTCACTTGCGACGTCTCGCCCCGAAAGGTGTGCTGTGGCGCCGCATTCCCGTTTTCCCGCGCGATCCACGGCGTCGGTGCTCGTCCTCGGGCTGTGCGCCTCGCTCGGGATCGCTCCGCCCGCGGCGGCCGAGCCGTGCCAGGGCGCGGCCGCACAAGCCGAGCCGCAGCCCAATCAGGCTTTCGAGATTCCCAACCCCTCCCGGATCGCGCCATTCGACCGCCCGATCGGGCACAAACCCACCGGAGCCAACGACGCTGCGCCGCTGCCCAAACTCGGCCAATTGCCGCTGGCGATCATCAAGGCGCTGATACCCAATTCGGGTCAGGTACAAAAGCAGGCGGCGGTCGCACCGGCTCCCCAACCCGGTGCCGCCACCACGCCGACACCCCCGGCCGTCCAGCAGGCCCCGGCGGCCGCCGTGGCGCCGGCACCGTCGACGGCACCGCCCGGAACGTCGCTCGTCGGCTGGGTCACCGGACCCGACAGCCCCAACCGCACCGTCGAGCGTTTCGCGATCACCGGCACCGACCTCGGAATCATGTGGGACAACGGCGATCCCGCCAACCAGCAAGTGCTGATGGCGTTTGGCGACACCAATGGCTTCTGCCAGATCCCCGGCAAGCAGTGGCGCTACAACACGCTGTTCCGCACCCAGGACCGCTCGCTCGCCAACACCATCGCCGTGGCCGACGGCGTGCCCGGTAACCCGTACTCCGGGTCGCCGGTCTGGCGCCAGGGCATCTCCAAGCAGGTGGTCAACAGCATCAACACCGCACCGGAAGAGACCGGGATCATCCCCACGGCCGGTGTCGGCTTCGGCGGCAAGCAGTTCATGAACTTCATGTCCATCAAGAGCTGGGACGCCAACGGCGCGTGGACCACCAACTACTCGGCGATCGCGGTCTCCGACAACAACGGTGAAACCTGGGGCGTGTACCCGGGGACCATCCGCACCCCCGACGCGGGCAATGAGAACTTCCAGATGGGCGCCTTCCTCAAGCCCGGGCCGGGCGACCCGTACCTCTACACCTTCGGCACCCCCAACGGGCGCGGCGGTTCGGCCTTCGTGGCCCGGGTGACACCGGCCTACATCCCGGACCTGACCAAGTACGAGTACTGGAGTTCGGGTAGCAACTCGTGGGTCCCCGGTAACCCCGCGACCGCCACGCCGGTGATCCCCGGCCCGGTGGGCGAGATGTCGGCGCAGTTCAACACCTATCTCAAGCAGTACCTGGTGCTGTACTGCAACGGGAACAACGACGTGGTGATGCGCACGGCGCCGGCGCCGCAGGGGCCATGGGGACCTGAGCAGATGTTGGTGTCCTCCATGCAGTTCCCCGGCGGCATCTACGCGCCGTTCCTGCATCCGTGGTCGACAGGGCGCGACCTGTACTACAACCTCTCGCTGTGGTCGGCCTACAACGTGATGCTGATGCACACCGTGCTGCCCTGACCTGGGCTCAGACCTGATCGGGGTGCTCTGGAGCCCCGCCGGCCGGACCCTTGGAGTACTGGGTGTAGAACGCGATCGCGGCGACGGCGGCGACGGTACCGATGACGCCCCACAGGATCACCGAGAAGATCAGCGAGCCGAACAGGAAGTTGTAGGTCACCGCCAGATACAGGGCCCACACCACGCGGTAGGCGCACCACAGCGCCGTCAGGCCGGAACCGATCGCGATTGCCAGGCTCTTCTGCCGATCGACGCGCGCGATCTGCTGCTCGACGTTGGGCGGCAGGATCTTCATCTGTGGTCCTTTCGCAGGTGCGGCGCCGCTGTGACGCCGTCCCGCTAAGTGGACTGTCTTCGGATGGCTACCGATCCCAACATCGCGCGTCGTCAGCGCGGGACGCTGCCGCGTCGGCAGCCGCCGGACAGCGTTGGCCCTCTGGTGACCACGTCGCGCAGGGATGCGCTGTCGCGCACGAGCGCCGACACCGGCGGCAGCGACAGCTGCACCTCGTAGGCGACCGCCTGGCCGTTGTCACCGCGGCAGCGCAGGCTGACCCGTTTCGCCGCCTCCGGTCCGAACGCGGCGCCGACGAGCTGGCGGAGCGTCTCCACCGATACCCGGCCGTCCGGCGTGTTCTGGAACGCCGGGTTGAGTACCGGAATCGCCTGCCCGGCAAGGGACGCCGAGATCTGGAAGTACTCCTGCGCCGTGACTCCGGAGCAGGTGCCGTGCGCCTTCCATTCGTGTGGCGCCAGGATCGCGACGTCGGACATCTTCGACTGCAGGTCCGCTTGCAGGTTCGGCGGCAGGTTCAGTGCCGGCAGGCTGGCGTCGCGCTGCCCGTTGGGTAGCGGACATGATCGTTCGGTCGACGGCTGCGGCCACAGCCCGTGCAGGATCAGCGTCGGACCGAGGGCGCCGACGTGCCCGCTGCGACAGCCCGAGTTGGACCTTTCGAGTGTGCATAGACTCGGGCCCCAGGTCATGACCAGCAGGCTGGAGGTGCTGTTGGCCACCGTATCGCCGGGTGGTTGCCGAGGCCGATTGACCACCCACACGACGGCCAGTACTACCGCGGCCACGACGGCAGTCACCAGCGCGGCTCGGCGCCACCGTCGACTATTGATGCGAAATGCCATGAAGGATAAGGCTTTGAGCCCGCCAGGTCCCCGCTACCGGTCGCTGCGTTTGCAGTTCGGATCGGCAGGCTTCGTCGGCCAGGCGCAGACGTCGATATAGGTCTTGTCCTGCCAGCCGCCGCCGTCGACCACGTTGTAGGCCGCACCGTTGGTTCCGGTGTAGGTGGCACCGCCGTCGGAGGTGACGACGTTGGTGACGTCCCACTTCTTGGCTTCCAATGCCGCCTTGTAGGCCTTCATGACTTCGGCCGGCGAACCGGTCACTTGGAAGTACAGGTGAATACCGTTGTCGGGGAGGCTGTCCGGGCCCTTGGTGGTCTGGGTGTTCGCCGGAGTCGGTATCAGCGACGGCAGTTGTCCAGCATTTGTCGCGCTCGCTGCGGCGGTGCTCGAGGTTGCGGCGGTCTTGGAGTCGGAGCCGCCGCAACCGGAGGCTGCCAGCCCGATTGCCGCCGCCAGGAACATCACTGCATAGGTGTTGCGTGTCATGAGCGTTCCCTTTCGTCTCGCGAAACCGTAGCAACTCTCGGTGATCGTTGGAGTCCTGATTGACGTCAGAAGGTGTTGACCAGGGTTCGCCGTTCGAACATCTCGCGCGACATCGTGTAGTGGTGGTAGTGCACCGCGCACTTGACGACGCAGACGAACAGGACGCCGGGGTCGGGCCGACGTCGAAGAATCGTCGCCATCCGGCGCCGGTAGATTCGCCGCAGATCGCGGTCGGGAACGTTCTTCATCAGCAGCAGGAACAGCCCGAACGCCCGGGCGGCGTCGAGGCTCTGCGATCGCCGCTTACGCCACGGATGCCGGCGCCAGTACTCACTGCGGGCGCGGCCGAATTCGAATCCCCTCGACAGGTAGAGATTCTCGAGTCGATCGAAGAAGAACTCAGGGTCGTACAACTCACGCATCATGTCGACGTATCCGTCACGCAGCTCTTCGCGACTCATCCCCAGCGGGATCACGTTGGTGCCGAAGGCCTGTTCGTCGTCGAGATCGAGGCGGCCCTCGCGCTGCAGGCGTGCATACAGCGGTGTCTTCGGGATCGCCGAGAGCATTCCGACCATCGCGTGCAGAATGTCGGTCTGACCGATGAAATCAAGCTGTTCCTTGAAGATTCGAGCGTCGTCGTGATCGAAGCCGACGATCATCCCGCACCATACTTCGAGGCCGGAGTCCTGCACCTTCCGGACGCGCTCGACGATCGTGCCGGCTTTGTGCACGTTCTGGTACTTCTTGGTCTCGCGCAGCGATTCCTCGTTAGGAGTCTCGATGCCGATGAAGACGACGGTGATATTGGCGGCGACCATGAGCTCCATCAACTCGTCGTCTTCGGACAGATTCAGCGACGCCTCGGTGAAGAACTGCAAGGGATAGCCTTGGGCGGCTTGCCATTCGGCGACGTCGCGGAGCAAGGCCTTGGCGGCGACCTTGTTGCCGATGAGGTTGTCGTCGACGATGAAGGCGATCGGGAGTTTCTGCTTGCGCAGCGCTTCGAGTTCGGCGATCACCTGTGGACTGGTCTTCATCCTCGGCTTGCGCCCGAATGTGACGATGATGTCGCAGAATTCGCATTGGAACGGGCATCCGCGGCTGAACTGAATGCTGCCGAAAACGTAGTTGTTGATCTTCAGCAGGTCATAGCGTGGCACCGGAACAGTCGTCATATCGGTGCGTTCGGCTTGCTCATAGCGACGTTGATGCGCGCCGTGGGACCACTCCTCGAGAAACTGCGGCCACGTCGTTTCGGCTTCACCGACGAAGATCACGTCGGTAAGACCGTCGAAGTAGTCCTCCTGAACGGTGACCCAGGGGCCACCCACCACGGTGAACACGCCACGCGCTTTGAGTTCGCCGAGGATTTCGCGCATCCGCCGGCGCTGGACGCTCATGCCGGTCAGCCCGACGATGTCGGCGCGGGCAAGGCGGTCGTAGTCAATGGCCTCGACGTTCTCGTCGACCAAGGTCACCTGGTGTTCACCCGGCGTCAGCGCGGCGAGCAGTGGTAGGCAGGCGGTCGGGAGGTTGCACTTCTTCCCCAATAACTTCAGTGCGTGTTCCAGACCCCAGTAGGACACCTCGAAGCGAGGGTTGACGAGGACGATGTCGGCCATGGCCACCCGTTTCTGACGGTCACGAAGATTTTCGGAGGCTAACACCGCGGGTACTGCCCGCAACCGCGTTCGGTATGGGTTCACAGGTTGCGCGGCGGCAGGCCGCTGCTAGCGCTCAGCGCTGCCCGGGTGCGCCCCCGTGCGCCGGGGTCGACGCGGTGAGACCCAGTTGCGCTTCGATGGCAGGCAGTGATCGCACCGCGTCCGGCAGCGGGATGAACAGCGGCCAGCCGTGGAACTGGCGGTCGCGCAACACGAAGGTCATGTCGAGGCCGTGGGCGATGGCCTGCTGGCGCAGCCGCACCGTGTCGGGGGCGAGCAGGTCGAAGGACCCGCTGTAGACCGTCGTGGGCGGCAACCCCGCCAGCGAGCCGTACAGGGGGCTGACCCGCGGGTCAGCCGGATCCAGGCCGGCGGCCCACTGACGCCCGAAGCTCTGCAGTTGCGACACGTCGAGCAGGGGATCCCAGATGGTCTCGCTGGCCGGATCGCTGACCGTCGCGTCCAGCCATGGCGAGATCAACACCATCCGACCCGGTGTCGTCGCACCGCGCCTGACCAACTCCTGGGTCGCGGCGAGTGCCAGTCCCCCACCGGCCGACACACCCATCAGGCTCACATGTTGGGCACCGTGGGCGTCGACCAGGCTGGTCAGGAAGTCGGCCATCTGCGGAACCACCGTTGCAGCGGTCCCGCCGTCGCCGGCCAGCGGATACATCGGCACCACGACAGTCGCGCCGGTCTGGCGTGCGATCGCTCCGTCAGCCAGCCACTCGAAGACCAGCGGTTGACTCACGTACCCGCCGCCGTGGACGGCCACCACGACGCTTTCCGTGGGAGACGCCGGTGCCAGGGTGTACACCGGCATACCGTGGTATTCGGTCTGGCTCACGGTGAGCCCCAGCGTGCTGTACCACGGCGGGCTGGCCTGGGTCAGCGTCGTAGAAGTCGAAGCACTGGGCGCTGACACGGCGTGTGACGTGAACTGTTCGAGCACCCACAGCGCACCGTTGAAGACCTGGTTGACCCACGACGGGCGGCCGGTGAACAGCGTGCGGTCCACATTCCAGTCGGTGTAGGGCACGCCGGTAGCCGCCGGGACGACCGGGGCGGTCTGCACTCGGGCTGCCTGAGCGGTCGCCGACTGGACGGCGGCGAGCGTGGCAGAGGGGAACCTGTTGCTGGTCAACATAATTCGCCGTGGAGTCGAGTTTGCACGTGCCGGGCTGCCAGGGGCGCGCCGCGCAGACTGTCCGTGCGGTGTGGTCGATGCTGGTGCGCTATGGGTCTGCTGCCCGCCGGCCGAATCCGCGGCATGTGAGGGGCTCTCAGCCGCTGCTGTTCCGCATCCCAGCACGGTCAGCGCACCCCAGCCGAGCGCAGCGGCGATCGCCAGCCGACCGGCAATTCGAACGTTGCCCATCCCCATGAACCCCCAACCCCAGGCTGATCATACAGTTTGCTGGGCGGTGACGCGCACCAGTTGTACGGATTTCCGTCTCCCGCGGCTTTCCCGGCCTGACAACACCGCATGGCCGTTTCTCCCCCGCACCGGGACGTGCGGATTAGTGTCGAGCCGTCGTCCAGACAAAGGCGGCCAGAAGGCGGGGAATGCCCATGGGGACGTTTGAAGCGACAATTCCCGTCCGCCGCGGCGACCACATTTTATGAGGAGGCTCAGCGGTGGTACTCACTGAATATCAGCCCGGCGCACCGTTTTCCGGGGTGATCGCCCGCACCGCCGACGAGTCCACCCCGGCCTGGCCTGCGCCGAAGCGGGCCCCCGACGACGCCCCGAACGTCGTGTTCATCGTCCTCGACGACACCGGCTACGGGCATCTCGGCTGTTACGGCAGCCCGATCGGCACACCGAATATCGACGCGCTGGCCGCGGACGGCCTGACATACGCCAACATGAACACCACCGCGCTGTGCTCGCCGTCGCGGTCGTGCATCCTCAACGGACGCAACCATCATTCGAATCACCTGGCGTGCCTGACCAACGGCTCGACGGGCTACCCCGGGTCTGACGGCTACATCCCGTTCGAGAACGGGTTCGTCTCCGAAATCCTTCGGGCACAGGGC
The DNA here is from genome assembly GCF_011694515.1 of Mycobacterium sp. DL592. Lineage (NCBI taxonomy): Bacteria > Bacillati > Actinomycetota > Actinomycetes > Mycobacteriales > Mycobacteriaceae > Mycobacterium > Mycobacterium sp. DL592. Next base: position 3,588,057 of record NZ_CP050192.1, read on the forward strand.
TACAACACCTATTGCGTCGGCAAGTGGCACCTGGCGCCCGAGGAGACGATGACCGCGGCCGGGCCGTACGACCGCTGGCCGCTGGGACGTGGATTCGAGCGCTACTACGGCTTCCTGGGTGGCGACACCCACCAGTACTACCCGGAGCTGGTCCGCGACAATTCCCAGACCGAGCCGGAGACCACGCCCGAGCAGGGCTACCACCTCACGCCCGACCTGGTGGAGAAGGCCACCGCGATGATCGCCGACGCCAAACAGGTCGCGCCGAACAAGCCGTTCTTCCTGTATTTCGCGCCCGGGGCGATGCACTCGCCGCACCATGTGCCCAAGGAGTGGGCCGACCGCTACGCGGGCAAGTTCGACTCCGGTTGGGAGGTCTACCGCCGCGACGTGTTCGAGCGGCAGAAGAAGCTCGGCCTCGTTCCCGCGGCGGCGGAGCTGTCCGCACCCGATCCCGACGTCGCCGATTGGGACACCCTGTCGGCCGGCGAGCGCCGGCTGTACGCACGGATGATGGAGGTCTTCGCCGGGTTCCTCGAGCACACCGACCACTACATCGGCGAACTTGTTGCCTTTCTCAAAGAGATTGGCGAGTACGACAACACAGTCATCATGCTGATCTCGGACAACGGCTCCAGCGCGGAAGGCGGTCCAACCGGGTCGGTCAACGAAACTCGGTTCTTCAACAACATTCCCGACACCGTCGAGGAAGGCCTCGCCCGCATCGACGAGATCGGCGGGCCGACGGTGTTCAACCACTTCCCCTGGGGCTGGACGCACGCGGGCAACACCCCGTTCCGGCGCTGGAAGCGGGAGACCTACCGCGGCGGCTCGACCGATCCGTTCATCGTCACCTGGCCGCGCGGTATCGCCGCGCGCGGTGAAGTGCGCTCGCACTACGCGCACATCATCGACATGGTGCCGACCGTGCTCGACGCACTGCACGTCGATCCACCGGCCGCCATCGCCGGGGTCACCCAGTCACCGATCGAAGGGGTCAGCTTCGCCCATACCTTCGACGATGCTGCCGCCCCCACCCGGCATCTGACCCAGTACTTCGAGATGCTCGGTCACCGCTCGATCTACCACGACGGCTGGCGCGCCGTATGCCCTTGGCCGGGCACCTCGTTCATCGAGTCCACCCACAAGTTCGGTGATCCGATCTCTGCCGACATGCTCAGCCAGCTCGATGCGACGGGATGGGAGCTCTACCACGTTGCCGAGGACGTCGCCGAGACCACCAACCTCGCCGAACAGGAGCCGGTGCGGCTGATCGCGATGATCACCCTCTGGTACAACGAAGCCGGTAAGTACAACGTGTTGCCGATCGACAGTCGCGGCGTGATCCGCATCGCCGACGAACGACCGCAGATCGCACCGAGCCGCAGCCGTTACGTGCTCTACCCGGGCACGCAGTCAATCTTTGCGTCCTCCGCTCCGAAGATCCTCAACCGGCCGTACTCCATCAACGCCGACGTGGATCTCACCGCCGAATCCGCAGGTGTGCTGTTGTCCATGGGCGGCAACGACGGGGGCATCACCCTCTACGTCAAGGACGGCCTGCTGTGCTACGCGCACAACTACGTGGCCAAGGAGGTCTTCACCGTCCGCTCTGACGACCGCGTACCGGCCGGCAGGCACTTCCTGTCGGTCGAGTTTGCGCCGACGGGCGAACCGGATATCAAGAACGGCAAGGGAACTCCGGGCACCGTGACCCTGTTCGTCGACGGTGACGAAGTCGGACGCGGAGAGTTTCCGGTGACCACACCCATCCGGCTGGCCCAGGGTGGGGCGATGCTGGTGGGTGCCGACACCGGCGCGCCGGTGACGCCGGACTACGACCCACCGTTCCGGTTCGGCGGCCGGATCCACCGGGTGATCGTCGATGTCAGCGGCGAACATGTCGAGGATTACGAGGCGCAGATGAAGATCGCTCTGGCCAAGCAGTAAGCCACCGCTGAACACTTGATGAGAAGCCGCACATAACACGGATCGAGATCCCGCGGTCGCCTAGAGTCCAACGGGCACGGTCGAGAACACGAGCCGGAAGCGAGGGCACTCCAATGCCTGGAAGCCAACCGAACATCCTGGTCATCTGGGGCGATGACATCGGCATCACCAACCTGAGCTGCTACAGCGACGGATTGATGGGTTACCGCACCCCCAACATCGACCGCATCGCAGCCGAAGGCATGCGCTTCACCGACTCCTACGGTGAGCAGAGCTGCACCGCTGGCCGGTCGTCGTTCATCACCGGGCAGAGCGTGTACCGCACCGGCCTGAGCAAGGTCGGTATGCCCGGTTTCGACATCGGCCTGTCCGCCGACGACCCGACGATCGCCGAGCTGCTCAAGCCACTGGGCTATGCCACCGGGCAGTTCGGCAAGAACCACCTCGGCGACCTCAACAAGCACCTGCCCACCGCACACGGCTTCGACGAGTTCTTCGGCAACCTCTACCACCTCAACGCCGAGGAGGAACCCGAGAACCCGAACTACCCGACCGAAGAAGAGGCGCCGCTCCTTCGCAAGATGATGCTGCCACGCGGCGTTATCCACTCATGGGCCACCGAAGAAGTCTCCGACGAGATCGACGAACGGTACGGCCCGGTAGGCCGGCAGCGCATCGAGGACACCGGACCGCTGACCCGCAAGCGGATGGAGACCATCGACGACGAAACCACGACGGCGGCAATCGACTTCATCAAGCGTCAGCACGAGTCTTCGACGCCGTTCTTCGTGTGGATGAACACCACCCACATGCATTTCCGCACCCACACAAAACCGGAGAGCCTGGGTCAGGCCGGCCGCTGGCAGTCGCCGTATCACGACACGATGATCGACCACGACAACACCGTCGGCCGGTTGCTGGACCTGGTTGACGAGCTCGGCATCACCGAGGACACCATCGTCATCTACTCCACCGACAACGGCCCGCACGCCAACAGCTGGCCCGACGGCGCCACCACGCCGTTCCGCAGCGAAAAGAACACCGGCTGGGAGGGCGCCTTCCGGGTGCCGGAGATGATCCGCTGGCCCGGCCGCATCCCGGCTGGCGTGGTGTCCAATGAGATCGTCCAGCACCACGACTGGCTGCCGACGTTCCTGGCCGCGGCGGGCGAGCCCGACATCGTCACCAAGCTCAAACAGGGCCACACGATCGGCGACAAGACCTACCACGTACACATCGACGGCTACAACATCCTGCCGTACCTGACCGGCGAGGAGGACCAGAGCCCGCGCCGGGGCTTGATCTACTTCTCCGACGACTGCGACGTGCTCGGTCTGCGCTACGAGAACTGGAAGATCGTGTTCCTCGAGCAGCGCTGCCAGGGGACCCTGCAGATCTGGTTCGAGCCCTTCACCGAACTGCGGGCGCCGAAGATCTTCAACCTGCGGACGGACCCGTTCGAACGCGCCGACGTCACCTCCAACACCTACTGGGACTGGGTTCTGGAGAACGTCTTCATCGCGCTGTACGGCAACGCGTTGGTCATGCGGTTCCTTGACACCTTCAAGGAGTTCCCGCCGCGCAGCGAGCCGGCGTCATTCACCATCACCGCCGCGGTCGAGAAGCTCAAGAAGCACTTCGAATCCCGCGGCGGCTGAGCTTGCCCGGGTTGGTCGCCTGGCGTGACGGACCGACCAAGTCGGCGATCGTCGACTTCGTCGACCGCGTCACCACCGCGGGCGCGGATTTCGTCGAGCCCGAGGCGCGGATCGCCGTCTTCGACAACGACGGCACGCTGTGGGTGGAGAAGCCGGCGTATGTCCAGCTGGACTTCCTGGTGCGCCGGCTCGCCCAACAAGCGGCCGCCGACCCGGCGCTGGCCGAGCGGCAACCGTACGCCGCCGCCGCGGCCGGTGATCTCGCGTGGTTCGGCGACGCGGTCACCAAGCACTACGACGGCGACGACTCTGGGCTGAAACTTCTTGCCGCAGGCGTCTTGTCGGCATACCAGGGCCTGACGGTCGAGCAGCACGCCGAGCAGGTTAAGGCCTTCTTTGCCGAGGCCGTCCACCCGGTCCTGCACCGCCCGTACACCTCCTGCGGATACACCCCGATGGTGGAGTTGCTGCGCTACCTCGAGGCACACGGGTTCACCAGCTATATCGCCTCCGGCGGCGGCCGCGACTTCATGCGACCCGTGACCACTGAGATGTACGGCATTCCGCCGGAGCGGGTGATCGGCAGCTCGGTGGGCCTGGATTTCACCGACGGCCACTTGCTGACCACGTCGCGGCCGGAGGTCCTCAACGACGGCCCCGCGAAGGCCGTGCGGATCTGGGGGCGTACTGGACGACGCCCCATCTTCGCGGCGGGAAACTCCAACGGCGATATCGAGATGCTCCAATTCGCCGATGCATCACCTGGCCCGTCGATGAGCATGCTTGTGCTGCACGACGACGATGACCGCGAATTCGGTTACACCGCAGGTGCAGAACGCGCGCTGGACCTCGCCGCTGATTCCGGCTGGGCGGTGACCAGCATGCGCGACGATTGGGCGAGTGTCTTTTCCGGCGGGCTGGGGGCACCTCCCGCTTGCGGGGGCGAGCGAAGCGACCCGGGGATGGGGTCGTGACAAACGACCTCGTGTGGATCCCGGCGCAGACCGCCGCTCTCGGCTCCGATCACCATTACCCGGAGGAGAGCCCGGTCCGGCAGGTCGCGGTCGAGGGCTTCTGGATTCAGTCCCGCCAGGTCACCAACGCCGAGTTCGCCGAATTCGTCGACGCCACAAGCTATGTCACCGTCGCCGAGCGCCCGCTGGATCCTGCCGACTATCCCGGTGCGCCGGCTGAGAACCTGCTGCCGGGATCGATGGTGTTCCACCGCACCAGCGGCCCGGTGGACCTGCGGCACCTGAGCCAGTGGTGGACCTGGACGCCGGGAGCGTCGTGGCGCAGGCCGGTCGGACCGCTGTCGTCGATCGACAAACGTGCCGACCATCCCGTCGCGCACGTCGCCTACGAGGATGCCGAGGCCTTCGCCGCGTGGGCAGGACTTGCGCTGCCCACCGAAGCCGAATGGGAGACTGCCGCACGCGGCGGCCTCGACCGAACCGTCTACACCTGGGGAGACGAGCCGGAAGGGCCGGGCCAACGGCTGGCCAACTACTGGCACGGCGAGTTCCCGTGGCGACCGGAGCCCGGCTACGGGCGCACCTCGCCGGTCGGCAGCTTCCCTCCCAACGGCTACGGCCTGTTCGATATGGCGGGCAACGTCTGGGAGTGGACCAACGACTGGTACGCCGATACCCGAGCCGGCGACCCGTGCTGCGAGGCGGGTAGCTACGACCCCGCACAGCCGCAGTTCAAGGTTCCGCGCAAGGTGATCAAGGGCGGTTCCTTTCTCTGCGCCGACAACTACTGCCTGCGTTACCGGCCGGCCGCGCGGCGTCCCCAGATGATCGATACAGGTATGAGCCACATCGGTTTTCGGTGCGTCAAGCGGTAGCTGCACCGCGATCAATCAGGGGGAAGCCTTATGCCGTTGAACAAGTACACGACACCCACCCGCCACGACCGGTTCGCGATGGGACTGCAATGAGCACACCACTGGATCGCACGCACCTGCCGCTGCCGGACACCCCGACCGGTGGCATTGCCGGGCCTACGATCGCCGACTCGGTGATGCCGACGATCCAGCCCATCCGGCCGCCTGCGGGGGCGCCCAACATCGTGATCGTCTTGCTCGACGACGTCGGCTTCGGTGCCACCGCGACCTTCGGGGGCCCGGTGCCCACCCCGACCGGTGACGCTCTGGCGGCAGAGGGATTGCGGTACAACCGGTTCCACACCACCGCGTTGTGCTCCCCCACCCGGGCCGCGTTGCTGACTGGCCGGAATCACCACGTCGTGAACACCGGCATCATCACCGAGTACGCGACCGGTTACGACGGCTACAACAGCATCATCCCGAAGTCGGCGGCCACGGTCGCCGAGACGCTGAGGCAGAACGGCTACAGCACAGCTTGTTTCGGCAAGTGGCACAACACTCCGGTGTGGGAGGTCAGTCCGGCCGGCCCCTTCGACCGGTGGCCCACCGGGATGGGGTTCCAGGAGTTCTACGGGTTCATGGGTGGTGAGTCGCACCAGTACAAGCCCGGTCTGTACCACGGAACCACCCCGATCGAGGCGCCTGATATCGAGGGCTACCACCTGACCACCGACCTCGCCGACCAGATGATCGCGTGGGTGGGCCGTCAGCGCACCGTGTCGCCCGACAAGCCGTTCTTCGTCTACTGGGCCCCGGGCGCCACCCACGCTCCGCACCACGTGGCCCCGGAGTGGAGCGCGCCCTTCGCCGGCCAGTTCGACGAGGGCTGGGATGCGTTGCGGGAGGCAATCTTTGCCCGCCAGAAGGCCCTTGGTGTCATCCCGGACGATGCGCTGCTCACCCCGCGCCACGAGTCCGTCCCGGCCTGGGACGACATCTCCCCCGAACACAAGAAGATCGGCGCCCGGCTGATGGAGGTCTACGCCGGGTTCATGGCGCACACCGATCACGAGATCGGGCGAATCGTCACCGCTCTGAAGGACATGAACGAATGGGACGACACCCTGTTCGTGTACATCATCGGTGACAACGGCGCCGCGCCCGCGGGTGGAATCGAGGGCGTGTTCAACGAGATGGTCTCGCTCAACGGCCTCAAAGAGGACGTGCAGGTCGTGCTGTCGAAGATGGACGAGTTCGGCGGCCCGAAGGCCAGTAATGAGTACCCGGTGGGATTCGCGTGGGCGACGTGCACGCCGTTTCAGTTCACCAAGCAGTTCGCCAGCCACTTCGGCGGCACCCGCAACCCGATGATCGTGACCTGGCCTAGCCGCATCGCCGACCACGGCGGGCTGCGGTCACAGTTTCACCACGTCATCGACATCGCGCCCACCCTGCTCGAGGCCGCCGGCATCCCGGCACCTGAGGTGGTCAACGGTGTGGCGCAGAAGCCGCTCGACGGAACCAGCCTGGCGTATACCTTTGACGACGCGCAGGCTCCAGATCGCCGGACCACCCAGTACTTCGAGATCATGGGTATCCGCGGGATCTATCACGAGGGCTGGTTCGCCTGCACCTACCACGGCAAGATTCTGTGGAAGCCGGGCAAGGCGCCGGCGTTCTCCGATGACCGCTGGGAGCTCTACGACCTCACCCGCGACTTCAGCCAAGCGACCGACCTTGCCGCGGAGCACCCGGAGAAGCTGGCCGAACTCAAGGCGCTGTTCGACGACGAGGCCCGACGAAACTCCGTGTTCCCGTTGGATGACCGCGGCCCGGCACGCGCTATGAATGCGCGGCCGACGATCATGGGCGATCGCACCTCGATCTCTCTGGAGGCCGGGGCGATCCGGATGCCCGAGGACATCATCCGCAGTACCTTCAACCGGTCCTATTCGATCACTGCGGACTTCGCCCCCAACGCCTCCGGCGCGACCGAGGGGGTGTTGTTCGCCGCCGGCGGCTACTTCGCCGGGCTGTCGCTCTATGTCCAGGACGGGCGTCCAAAGTTCACCTACAACTACTTCGGATCCACCTACACCACCATCGTCGGCGACGATGCCCTGCCTGAGGGCCCAACATCGCTGCGTCTCGAATTCGACTACGACGGTGGCGGTCTCGGCAAAGGAGGCCTTGCGCGGTTATCGGTCAATGACACCGAGGTGGGCCAGGCCCGCATCGAGGCGACCGTCCCGTTGGGCTTCAGCGCCGACGAGGGAATCGACGTCGGTATGGACACCGGCACGCCGGCCGCCGACACCTACGACGATGCGTATCCGTTCACGGGGACGATCGAGATGGTAACCATCGCCTTGCGATGAGCGTGTAGACGCCGCCGGCCACCGCAGTCACCAGACCGTAGAGCGCGATGGCGGCATGCTCGTCGGTGGTGGGAAAGTTGGCTGACGCCAGCGCCAATGCGGTTGCCGGGTGCCGGCAGGCCGTGGCGAAGGCCAGCACCGCGGCATCGCGACGGTCCGGTCCCCCCAGCAGGTGGCCGATACCCAGGGCGCCCACCACGAAGATCGCGACGGCCAACAGCGTGCCGCCGCCCAGCAGCGACCACATCTCGGGGGCCGACGACACGAGCAGGGCGATCATGGCGATCGGCAACAACCA